>LOES01000040.1 GCA_001515955.1 Clostridia bacterium BRH_c25
GCACGCCGCCAGCGTTCGTCCTGAGCCAGGATCAAACTCTTAAGTTAATATGTGATTCACCTAAGTGAATACTAACTTTTCGCTTGCCCTAACTCAAAAGAATTTCTTGGTTATCAATTTACACTGTTTAGTTTTCAAGGATCAGAGCACTTTCGCGTAGCGAATGTGCAAAACGTTACCGCGAATGGAGCACAATTCTTTGTGCGGGTTCATGTGTAACGGGCCGATTAGGCCATTCGTCTCTATGGAAGATCTTGCGATTCTTCTCATTTTCTGCCGGCGTTTCTGCCGCCGACCTTTATTATGTTACCACATCAGCAAGTCAGTGTCAATACTGTTTTTACTGGTTTTTCGTGGTAATTCGTGTCGCTTCTTTCTTGTCTGTTTTCCGCCCCGTTTCTGAGGCAGGAATTATATCTTATCATGTCCGACTGCCAGAGTCAACTGGAAGTTTTTCTCTTTTTGCTGTCTTACGTTTTCTGTCCGTCCCCTGCTCCAGAGTCAGGCTTTCATCCTCGCATCTCGTATCTGTTCTCCGGCAGGAATCTTATCTTATCATGTTTGCTGCTCATAGTCAATTGGAATTTCCATCCTTATTTATTTCAACAAACATCCCTAATGATGTAAAAAGGCTTATACAATATTTAATCATACAAACCTTTATATATTATGGGCAATTTATTCATTTATTATTTATATAGTAATTAAATATTTCTCAAAATTGATATGTTTATGTTTTCTCTGAGTGACAAGTCAACTAGTTTCGGCTCCTTAAGCTGCTCTCCTTCTTGATTAAAGCACACCATTACCTTTGGCTTGATATTAAATCCTTGAACCTCATCATCTATTACTACACCCATATCTTTTGTACTTAATTCTACCCACTGACCATGTCTGTATATTACTATTGTGTTTATCAAAGCTTTCACTATCTCATGATTGAAATAGAAGTTACCTGAACCTAAAAGATATTCCACACTGTCGGATCTTGAGTGCTTTGTTCTGTATGGCCTGTCACTGATTAATGCATCATAAACATCACAAACTGCTATTATCTTTGCCATTGTATGTATTTTGTCATTGACTAGTCCGTTGGGATATCCCGTACCATCAAACCTTTCGTGATGTTCAAGAATTATATTGTAGATCTCTGCACTGAAGCCTCCAGTATTTTGAACAATTTCAAAGCCGTACCTGGGATGTCTCTGAATAATCAATTTTTCTGATTCTGTTAGTGCTCCCTTTTTATTAACTATATTTCCGGGTATCTCTGTCATACCCACATCGTGAAGCAGAGCTGCAGTCCCCAATATAAACAGTCTGTTAATGGGAAAGTACATTTCCTTCCCCACGGCAATAGAGTAAAAAGCGACGCTTATGGAGTGTCTGAATGTATTCTCTCCTATTACCCTCAAGGGCGTCATCAGATTAATTATTTTATCATTTTTCAACAGATCAGTAATGATATCCTTCATTTCGTATATATTTTTCTCTTTTTTTATGAATTTCATTACCTGGGTATCTATTATCTCAATAGCTTCCTTAACGAGGATTTCTTTAATGTTTAAAAGGTCTGAAGAGTCACTATAACCTGAATCTCTAAAAACATAAACAGAATCTATGTAATTTTTTTTAAGTCCCAAAATAGTACTTTCAGATATTACATTGTTTTTTTTGGCAAGTGTTTTGCCGCTTGAACTGCAAACATCCGCTGCTAGTATGTCTCCAGACATCAATTCGGCTACATTTACTTCCAATATCCTTTCAGCCATATTTATCCCCCTTTAAATCGAAAACAGATTCTACTCTTATTATACAATAAATTACAAAATTATCAAAAAAATATGCGGCTTCTATTGAAGCATTATAACAACCAAGGAAGCCTTTTATGAAACTCATTTACAGAAAGTGGTACATTAATGAAATTTATACTTTCCTATTCGTTATAAGGAAAAAGAGCAGTTATTACTGCTCCTCCTGCTCCTCATCACAACTTATTTTTGCTATTGATACCAGGCTTTCATTCTCAGGAACCCTCATTAGTTTAACACCCTGAGTGCTTCTTCCCATCTCTGATATCTCATCTACATTTAATCTGATAATAACCCCTGACAAATTGATCAGCATTATTTCGTCATTATCCTTCACAACCTTCATACCTACAACATTTCCGGTTTTGCTGGTTATCTTTGAGGTCAGTATTCCTTTTCCTCCTCTGGATTGAATTCTGTATTCTTTTACAGGTGTACGCTTGCCGTAACCCTTTTCACTGATTACCAGAAGATCAGCTTCTTCTTCAATTATATCCATCCCTATTACAACATCTCCAGGATGCAAGGATATTCCTCTTACTCCCCGAGTTCCACGTCCCATGGATCTTACATCGCTTTCCGGGAATCTTATGGACAAACCGTTCTTTGTGGCCGCTATAAGCTCAGTTGTTCCACGAGTAAGCTTGACACCAATCAATTCATCATCATCGACAAGGCTTATAGCTGTTATGCCTGTATTTCTTGAAGTATCATATTCTTTCAATTCCGTCTTTTTGATTGTGCCGTGCTTTGTCATGAAAATGAGATATTTACCGTCCTCAAAATCTTTTATTTTTATAACAGCACTTACCTTCTCATTTGCATCAAGCTGCAAAAGGTTTACCAAGGCTGTTCCTTTAGCCTGTCTGCCGGCTTCAGGGATCTCATAGGTCTTCAGCTTGTACATCTTCCCTTTATTGGTAAAGAACAAAATGTAATTATGGGTGGAGGTTATGAATAGATGCTCTACAAAATCCTCTTCCCTTGTCTGAAGCCCATTTATTCCTCTTCCTCCCCTTCTCTGACTCTTATAGGTATCTGCCGGGAGTCTCTTTATATATCCAAAATGAGTTATAGTCACAGCAGCTTCTTCCTCTTCAATGAAATCCTCTGCGTCAAACTCCTCCATGCTTGCTGTTATCTGAGTTCGCCTTTTGTCCGAAAATTTCTTCTTTAATTCAAGAAGCTCTTCTTTTATAACCATCATCAACTTCTGTACATTTTCAAGAAGTGATCTGAAATATTCGATATTTTTTATTAATCCAAGGTATTCTTCTTCTATTTTATTTCTTTCCAAACCAGTCAAGCTTCTAAGTCTCATTTCAGCTATTGCTTCAGCCTGTAATTCCGATAATCCGAATTTGGCCATCATTCTTTCCTTGGCTTCGGCTATGTTCTTGGAGCTTCTTAGTATGTTTATTATTTCATCTATATTGTCAAGTGCTATTCTCAAGCCCTCCAAGATATGAGCCCTGGCTTCAGCTTTTCTGAGATCGTATTGTGTTCTTTTTGTTATAATGTCCTTCTGATGGTCTATATAATGGGTTATTATGCTCTTAAGGTTCAGAACCTTGGGTTGACCATTAACAAGGGCAATCATGATAATGCTGAAAGTATCCTGCATCTGGGTATGTTTATAAAGCTGATTCAATATAATGTGAGAATTTGCATCTTTTTTAAGCTCTATTACAATCCTCATGCCGTTTCTGTCGGATTCATCCCTTAAATCTGAGATACCTTCAATTTTTTTATCCTTTACCAGATCTGCTATTTTTTCTATCAAAGATGCCTTATTGACCTGGTATGGTATCTCGTTGACAACTATTCTTTGTCTGTTGCCGCTCATTTCTTCAATTTCTGCTTTGGCTCTTACAGTAACCTTTCCTCTTCCTGTACTATAAGCTTTTTTCATTCCTTCCCTGCCCATTATTAAAGCACCGGTAGGGAAATCAGGGCCTTTGATATATTTAAGCATCTCGTCCATTTCTATTTCGGGATTTTCAATGTTTGCTACAACACAATCTATAACCTCTCCAAGATTATGCGGTGGTATGGATGTTGCCATACCAACAGCTATACCGTTGGTCCCATTTACCAATAGATTTGGAAATCGAGCAGGAAGGACAGACGGCTCTTTGAGACTCTCATCATAGTTAGGAGTAAATTCAACAGTGTCCTTGTCTATGTCCCTCAGCAATTCAACAGCAATTTTAGCCATTCTGGCTTCTGTATAACGCATTGCAGCAGCGCTGTCTCCATCTACAGAGCCGAAGTTCCCATGTCCATCAATTAACATATACCTTTGAGAAAAATCCTGGGCCATTCGGACCATTGCATCATACACTGAAGCATCACCATGGGGATGATACTTACCTAAAACTTCACCAACTGTCATTGCAGACTTTCTATGGGGTTTATCAGGAGTAAAACCTAATTCATTCATTGCAAAAAGAATTCTTCTGTGAACAGGCTTCAAACCATCTCTTACATCCGGCAATGCACGCTGAACTATAACGCTCATTGCATAGTCTATAAATGACTTTTTCATTTCGTCTTCTATATTTACCGGCATTATCTTTTGATTCTCATAATCCAACTCTATTACCTCCAAAGTTAATCAGTGTTTATTAACTCAACATATTTATCATCTTTCATAGTGTTAATAAGCACTTCCTTGATTTAGCGCCTCGCATACTCAAGAAGAGATACACTTTACGAGTCGCTATATATTAACTATACATCGAGATTCCTTACATATTTGGCATTGTGTTCTATAAATTCTCTTCTAGGCTCAACCTTGTCTCCCATGAGTACTGTAAATATTTCATCAGCAGCCACAGCATCCTCCATTGTAACCTGCAGTATGACTCTGACTTCCGGATTCATTGTTGTATCCCATAGCTGTTCTGCATTCATCTCTCCAAGACCCTTATATCTCTGTATGCTGGAGCCTTCTCTTCCTACCTCCTTGAATACAGCTTCAAGCTCTTTATCGTTATATGCATAATAATCTTTATTTTTCTTTCTGACTTTGTACAGAGGAGGCTGTGCAATATAAATACATCCTGCATCTATTAACGGTCCCATATACCTGTAGAAGAAAGTTAAAAGCAGTGTCCTTATGTGAGCACCGTCGACATCGGCATCAGTCATCAGTATTATCTTTCCATATCTCATTTTTTCTATATTGAAATCATCGCTGATACCCGCGCCAAAAGCAGTTATCATTGCCCTGATCATCTCACTAGACAATATTCTATCAAGTCGGGCCTTTTCTACGTTCAGTATTTTTCCTCTCAATGGAAGTATTGCCTGGTACTTTCTGTCTCTGCCTTGTTTTGCAGAGCCTCCTGCAGAATCACCCTCGACTATATATATTTCACAAAGCCTGGGGTCCCTCTCAGAGCAATCCGCCAGCTTGCCGGGAAGTGTAGTGCTCTCAAGTACCGTCTTTCTTCTTGTGAGTTCTCTTGCCTTTTTAGCAGCATCTCTGGCTCTTGCTGCAGTCAGTGCTTTCTCTATAATAATTTTTGCATTTGCCGGATTTTCCTCCAGAAAAGCTTCAAACTTCTCTACAACTATGCTATCAACTATTCCTCTTACTTCAGGGTTTCCAAGCTTTGTCTTGGTTTGTCCCTCAAACTGGGGATCAGAAAGTTTGATGCTTACTACACTGGACAAGCCTTCCCTTACATCTTCCCCTATAAGATTTGAATCATTCTCTTTCAGAAATTTATACTTTCTGGCGTAATCGTTTATTACTTTTGTTACTGCTGTTTTAAAGCCACTCATATGGCTTCCACCCTCCAGGGTGTTTATGTTATTGGCAAAGCTAAAAATACTTTCAGCATAACCATCGTTATACTGAAGTGCTATTTCAACATCAATATCATCTTTTCTTGCTTCAAAATATATAGGCTCTTTATGCAAAACCGCTCTATTCTTATTAAGATATTTTACAAAAGATACTATTCCGCCTTCAAATTGAAAGGTCTTTTCTGTGTTGTCCCTTTCATCCTTGAGATTTATTCTTATTCCTTTGTTAAGGAATGCCAGTTCCCTAAGTCTCTGCTTCAATGTGTCGAAGCTGTACTCAAGTTCATCAAATACCTGGTCGTCAGGCTTGAAGGAAACCTTTGTTCCTGTGGTTTTAGTATTTCCTATAACCTTAAGCTCAGTAATCGGTGTTCCTCTTTCATATCTCTGCTGATATATTTTTCCATCCCTCTTTACCTCTACCACAAGCCATTCCGATAAAGCATTAACTACAGACACACCAACACCATGCAAGCCGCCTGAAACCTTGTAGCCGCCTCCACCGAATTTACTTCCTGCATGAAGTACGGTAAGAGCTACCTCTACTGCAGGTTTGCCAAGCTTCGGATGAATTCCTACCGGAAAACCTCTTCCGTCGTCTTCATTACTTATTGAATTGTCAGGAT
The DNA here is from genome assembly GCA_001515955.1 of Clostridia bacterium BRH_c25. The sequence goes on from LOES01000040.1 coordinate 6,254, forward strand.
GTATTGTTACATTTATATTTTTACAAACACCCACCAATGCCTCATCTATACTATTATCTACTACTTCCCAAACCAAGTGATGAAGACCCTTGGCTCCGGTACTTCCTATATACATACCAGGCCTTTTTCTTACGGCTTCCAATCCTTCCAGTACTTGAATCTGTTCTGCTTCATATGCAGATGAATTCTTTTTTTCTACCATTTGTATTCATTTCCCCCTTTACTTCAACGATATATCATCTATGAATCCTGCTCTTTTGTATAAGGTTACAGAAGAAATGGGAGACAAATATATTATTGTCTTTTTATCCTTTTCCGCCAAAACAAAAGATTTAGCTTCGTCCTCTGATATTCTCCTTATGAAGCCCTCGTCCTCTGCGGTCTTTAAAAATTCTCTGGTGTTGCTGGATGTATTGCTGGATTCTATATCCATTATAGAAATTATATCCTTCAAGGATATCACAATATCTCCACCAAGATGCATAAACATCATCTTGCCCTCCCTTTATCCAAATAAGCACATTATGCCCATACTATATTATTATAACCTTTTATTCAAAAAACTAAAAGCATTATCTTAATTCCAATACTCCACCTTCTATAAAGTGAGGTAGAGTCCCCGTCTGATTTCCAATGTTCAGCTACGGCTGAACGAGTTCACTCTTTTACTATCGTTCCCCCTATTACTTTAAACACCCTGGAATCGTTAATATTAAGCTTTTCAAGATATTCTACATCCGTACAGGTTATAACTGTTTGTATGTTTTTTATAAAATTGACCAGGTATTTTTGCCTTTCATTATCAAGCTCGGAAAATACATCATCCAGCAGGAGTATTGGCAGTTCTTCAGTCTCTTCTTCCATGTATTTAAGCTCTGATATTTTTAGTGAAAGCAGGGCTGTTCGCTGCTGTCCCTGTGATGAATAAGTTTTGACCTCTTTATCATTAATAAAGAAAAGTATATCTTCCCTGTGTGGCCCCTTATGTGTAGCACCTCTTTTAATATCTATGCTTATAGACTTTTCAAGTGCATTTATAAATGACTTTTTAATATCTCTTTCTGAATTAGCCTGATATTCTATAGAAGAATTATACTTAAGCTTCAAAATTTCTTTTCCGTTAGATATCTTTTCATGAGTATCAGCGGCAATATTGCATATTTTATTTACAAAATAATTTCTTGTCATAATTATTTTTGTACCGAAGTCAGCCAGCTGTTCATTCCATATATCCATAGTCCCTAATATATTACTATTGTTTCTTGCTTCAAAAAGAAGATTGTTTCTTTGCTCAAGCACCTTGAGATATTGCACCAGATTGTAGTAATATCCCGGCTTGACCTGGGAAAGAATTATATCCATGAATCTTCTTCTTTCAACAGGTCCTTCTTTTATTATTTTCATATGGTCCGGAGAAAATATTACTGTATTAAGATTGCCAATAAGCTCTCCTATTTTACTAAGCCTTACTCCATTCAGTTTTATTCTCTTTTTAATATTTCTACTCATGTATATATCTATAGATTTTTCATCATTTTCTTTTTGAAAATCAATTTTAATTCTGGCATCCTCACTATTCCAGTTTATAAGCTCCGAATCCTTCTGTGTCCTGTGGGATTTTCCTGTAGAAGCCATATATACGGATTCTATAATGTTTGTCTTTCCCTGTGCGTTTTGACCGTAAAATATATTAATCCCTTCACCCAGTTCTATATCAAGAGCTTTATAATTTCTATAATTATTTAAATTAACCCTTTTTATATACAATACAAGCACCCCAACAATACTTTAGATTAGCTTTATTTCTTCACCAAAAGCCTCTATAGTGTCTCCCCTATAAAGCTTCTTGCCCCTTGAGGTTTCAATACTTCCATTTACTTTTACCAAGCCATCCTTAATTACATTCTTTGCTTCTCCTCCTGTGCCTACTATACTTTCAAATTTAAGGAACTGATCCAGTTTTATAAATTCTGTATCAATTTGTACCTCTCTCATATTTTCACTCTCTTCCTTTTTCTTTCGATTAAAACCACCCTTTTAGGGTGGTTTTCAACAGCTAATTATTCTTTTTAAATCTTGCCGGCAGCACCAGATATAAGTAGCCTGTATTATCACAAGGTCTTATTATACTTGGGCTTACATTTGTAGTAAACTCAATATTTATTTCTTCACTATCCATAACCTTCAGCACATCAATGAAATATTTAGCATTAAAAGCTATTTCAATATCGTTTCCTTCTTTTTGTATTTTTAGCTCTTCATGAACATCCCCGTTTTGAGAATTTGACATAATTATCATAAGGTCGTCATTAATTTCAAACTTTATCATGTTATTGCTGGAATCCCTTGCAAATAAAGCTGCTCTGTCGCATGCCTCCATCATTTTACTTGATGGAACCTTTATTTTCATTTTGTATTCTGATGGTATAATTTGTTTATAATTAATAAATTCGCCTTCTAAAAGTCTTGATATTATTATTGTATCCTCAACTTGAAATTGAATGTGATTTTTTGAAAAATAAATGTTTATGGGAGATTCATTTTCGCTTAGTATTTTCCCTATTTCAGAAAGAGTCTTCCCTGGAATAACAGCTTTGAAACTGTTGTCATTGATTATTTTGCTCCATTTTACCGCCATTCTGAAGCCGTCTAGAGCCACCATAGTCAAATTTTCACCGGATACTTCAAAAAGTACTCCTGTAAGTATAGGTCTTACTTCATCCGTTGACACTGCAAATATAGTATTTCTTATCATGTCTCTAAGAATATTCTGTGAAAGAGTTATACCTTTCTCTTTCTTTACTACAGGAAGCTCAGGAAACTCATCATGAGGAAGAGTTACAACTTTGAAATTAGACCCTTCACTTTTTATGTAAACTAAATTTCTTTCAGCTGTTTCTATTTCTATATCCGCATCAGGAAGTTTTCTTACAATTTCTCCGACGATTTTAGATGAAAGTACAACCTTGCCTGGTTCTATAACATCAACATTTGATAAGGTTTCTATCCCTATTTCAAGATCTGTTGCCGTAAGCTTAAGCTTGCCGTTTTTTGCATCAAAAAGAATTCCTTCCAGAATAGGAAGTGTGGTTTTTGAAGGAACTGCTTTTTGAACAATATTTATGCTTTCCAGGAGAGAGGATTTTGTAGTTATTATTTTCATTGTGGATAACCTCCGAAAATCATTTTAATATAATATAATATAATTATTTTAGTAGTAATAGTAATAGGAGCTGTTAATAAGTGCAAAAGCCAAAAATGATATAGAGCTGGAACAATAGCTGGTGTTAATAATCTGTGGAGTATTTCTTTAAAATTTGTTGATATAAAAGCATAACTAAATAACATAAAAAAATTATCAACACGTTATTAATAATATATCAACAGGATATTAAGAAATATTTTAAAGTTAACTTTCTATTTTACTTTTAAGCTCTTCCAGAACAGATTTTAACTGACTATCAATTTTCATGTCGGTAGATATCTTCTCATAAGCATGCATTATTGTAGTATGATCTCTTCCGAATTCTTCGCCTATCCTGGGTAAAGAAAGATCTGTAAGCTCTCTGCAAAGGAACATTGCTATCTGTCTGGGCAATACTATGGATTTGTTTCTTTTTTTTGCATTGAAGTCTTCAATTTTCATATCATAATATTGGCCTACAATATCTTTTATTGCAGAAGGAGTAACCATTTTGGGTTTTGAGTTGGATATTATATCTTTTAAAGCTTCATTTGCAAGATCTTCGTTTATTTCTCCGTTAGTAAGGGAGGAGTATGCAACAATCCTTATAAGAGCCCCTTCAAGCTCTCTTATGTTTGATTGTATTTTTTTTGCAATCAATTGCATAACATCATCAGAAATAGAGAGATTTTCAACTTTAGCCTTTTTTCTAAGTATAGCAATTCTTGTCTCCAGGTCAGGAGGCTGTATATCAGCGATAAGACCCTGCTCAAATCTTGATCTGAGCCTGTCCTCCAAAGTAGGTATTTCTTTTGGAGGTCTGTCACTTGAAATAATTATCTGCTTGTTGGCTTCATAAAGTGAATTGAAGGTATGGAAAAACTCTTCCTGGGTTCTTTCCTTTCCTGCAATGAACTGTATATCGTCTATTAAGAGTACGTCTACATTTCTATATTTACCTCTGAATTCATTATTTCTATCATCTCTTATTGAATTAATAAGTTCATTTGTGAAGGTTTCTGAAGAAATATAAACTACTTTTGATTTTTTATTCTGTTTTAATATATAGTGGCCTATTGCGTGCATAAGATGAGTCTTTCCAAGTCCAACACCTCCATAAATAAAAAGAGGGTTGTATGCCTTGGCCGGTGATTCCGCAACTGCAACTGAGGCTGCATGAGCAAGGCGGTTGCTGTTGCCTATGACAAAGGTATCAAAAGTATACTTGGGATTCAAAGAGGAATTGACTGTCTCTTCAACCATATTTCTCTCATCGCTGTCCTTCATCATAGAAGCATAATTTTCTTCAGTAGGTATTATGAATTTTATTTCGTAGTACTCAGTGGTTACCTGCTTTAAAGCGTTTTTAATTAATGTCACATATCTTGCTTCCAGTATGCCTTTTGTAAAATCATCAGGCACAGAGAATACAAAGAGGTTGTCCCTGACAGAAAGGGGTTGTATTGCTTTAAGCCAAGTATTGAAGCTTACTTCTGTCAATTCAACTTTTATTACATCTAAAGTCTTTTCCCAGACTTCTTTTATATGAGAATACATTTAAAGCCTCCTTAGCTATATGTTTTGCACTAACTCCTTCATAAAGTTTAAAATAGTGTAAAACATTTTCCTTGGTTGTTATAAACCGCAGCTACTTGTATTATCTATTTTTGCGATTTAAATAACTGAATTGTCAACAAGCTTATGCACAGCAACTCAACATTATTAAGAAAAGGATATGATAATATAATAATGAATAAAAATGTGTATAAATTGTTAATATAATTCTGTATAAAACAAATATGGTTTTGCTTATCAACAATAAAAAAATGTGATTATCCACATACAAATTATGGGCGTTTATTAGATTATTGACAGTAAAAAGAAAGTTAATACACAAACTTGATGAGTTATACACAAATTATACACAGTTGTTGATAACTTTAACGAAAAAATAGAGTTATACACAATCATATAATTATAATAGCAAAACGGAAGCTTAAATTCAATAGAATAAGATTATTATCCACAATATTAGAGTTGTTGATAATGCTTTATCCACAAGAATAAGTGGTTTATTAAATCAAATAATTTTATTTGGTTCTTAAACTACTATTGAATAAGAAAGATTAGAGAGCTATAATCTGTATAGAATTGGGACAAAATATTGTATTGACACGAACTGTCAATGTATATATAATTTTAATAGTAAAGTGGTGAATTATGCTTTATTGTATAAATGCATTAGAATAGATGTTAGGGGGTGTGTATTATGCTAATGACATATCAACCAAAGAAGAGGCAACGTAAGAAAGTTCATGGTTTCAGAGAGAGAATGAGTACTGCTTCTGGTAGAGAAGTTCTCAGAAGAAGAAGAAGAAAAGGTAGAAAAAGATTGACAGTATAAGGCCGCAACCCGTGGCCTTTTTCTGTAGTCATTTAGGTATCGCCGGTATAAAAGGTAAAGCCTGATGAGAGGTTCAAGGAGGCAGAATATGACAACACTGCACAAGCTAAAAAAGAATTATGAATTTAAAAAGGTTTATAATGAAGGAAGGTATTACGTAGAAAAATATGTTGTCATGTATATAATTATGAATAATTCTGCTTCAAACAGGGTAGGTTTTTCGGTAAGCAAGAAAGTAGGCAACAGTGTTGTAAGAAACAGAGTAAAAAGGCTCATGAAAGAAGTATACAGGCACTTTAGAGGGAATATGAAAATGGGTCATGATATTGTTTTTACAGCCAGAGCAGGTAGTGGAGCTGCTGATTATTCAAAAATTGAGAAGAATATTGTATCAATATTAAAAAAGGCCAAGCTCCAAAAAAGCGAGGAATAAATGAGGAAGTTTTTCATTATTATAATAAGAGCATATCAGATATTGATTTCTCCATGGTCCAGAGGGAAGTGCAGATTCATTCCTACGTGCTCTAATTATGCTATTGAAGCTATTAACAGATATGGAGTAATATACGGTATATTTCTATCTGCAGGTCGTATCCTGAGATGCAACCCTTTTAATCCCGGCGGATATGATCCTGTCCCGGAGAAGAAAGAAAAAACTTAGGTTTTAATATAAACTGAATATAAGGGGGAACAAATTTGTTAGATTTTATTGCCAGGCCATTGGGCATGTTGTTGAGATTCATTTTTGATTTTGTTGGCGATTATGGATACTCATTAATTATTTTTACTATATTAACAAAGATACTTCTGCTCCCGATCAACATTAAGCAGACGGAATCTACCAAACGGATGAATGAAATAAATCCCAAAATGAAGGAAATACAGGAAAAGTATAAGAACGACAAGGAAAAAATGAATCAAAAACTGATGGAGCTTTATAAGGAGCATAATTATAATCCTGCTTCAGGCTGTTTGCCGGCACTCATACAAATGCCCATTCTTTTTTCGTTGTTCTATGTCATAAGGGAACCAATCAAATATGTTTTCTTGGATGCTGCTGTATTTGAAGGAATAGCAAAGAACTTCTGGTGGCTTACTGACCTTGGCCAACCCGAGATGGCAACTACCATGTTTAGGGTTGCAGGATTCGGAATACCTATATTAGCAGTATTGTCGGCAGCAACTACATATTATCAGATGAAGATGATAAATCCACAAAAAGGCAAGACAGATAAGGCAAAGGCAGAACAGCCTCAGACACAACAGATGATGACGAATATTATGCCTATAATGTTTGGGTGGATTACCCTTAGTGTGCCTTCAGGACTTGCATTGTATTGGGTAGTTGGTAACGTGTTCACTATTATTCAACAGTATTTTATGATGAAACCTCAAGCTGTGAAAAAGGAGGTAGAATAAATTATGATGGTAGTAGAAAAGTCGGCGAAAACTATAGAAGAAGCGGTTCAGGCTGCTTTAGAGGAATTAAAGGCTGATAAGGACAATGTGGATATAGAAGTATTGGAGCAGCCGGCTAAAGGTATATTCGGCATCATAGGCTCCAGAAATGCTAAGGTAAGAGTATCATATAAGGAAGAAAAGACTCCTGAGAAAAAGCGGGAAGACAGGGCAGAGAAAAGAGAGATAAGAATAACCGATTTTACCTTGGAAAAGGAAAAGGCAAGGAAGTTCTTGAGAGATGTATTGGAGTCAATGGATATAAAAGCTGAGATTAGAGCCAGGGAAGCTAATGGAGGCTTGTACATCAATCTTGCAGGACAGAAGATGGGTGTAATTATAGGAAGAAGAGGGCAGACCCTTGATTCTCTTCAATATCTTGTAAGTCTGGTAGTTAATAAGGATAAGGAAAGAGATAACTTTGTAAAAGTAATTCTTGATACTGAAGACTATAGAAAAAAGAGAGAAGAGACATTGCAGAGACTTGCGAAGAGGCTGGCGGAAAGGGTACAAAAGACAGGCAAGAAGGTTGAGCTTGAGCCTATGAACCCATATGAAAGAAGGATAATTCACTCTACTCTCCAGGAATTAGAGGATATAACAACTTTTAGTGAAGGTGAAGAGCCATACAGAAAGGTCATAATATCTCATAAATAGCTAACAGAGGCCCGGTATTCTTAATATCGGGTTCTATTTTTTTTGCTGCATGATCAAATTGCAGGCATATAGATTTTATTTCCAAAACCAAGCTCAGTAATATATAATAGCATATGATAGTAAGTGAATTATTAAAGCTGTTAAATTAAATAATAAAGATGAAACTGCTGTCTCAAAGGAGATGATTTATATGTTGGACAGAACAATTGCTGCGATAGCGACGGCACCGGGTGAAGCCGGAATAGGGATAGTGAGAATAAGCGGTGATAAAGCAGAGGAAATATTAAAAAAAGTGTTCAGACCAAAAAAAGCAATTGGTATAAATGAAATAGCTTCAAGAAAAGTAGTATATGGTCATGCCGTTGATAGAAAAGGTGAGGTTCTGGATGAAGTTTTAGCTATTATTATGCGGAAGCCATACTCATATACTACTGAGGACGTTGTCGAGATACATTGCCATGGAGGTATTGTGTCAGTAAGAAGGATAATGGAAGAGGTTCTAAGAAACGGAGCTGATATTGCTGAACCGGGTGAGTTTACTAAGCGCGCTTTTTTGAACGGGAGAATTGATTTGGCACAGGCAGAAGCCGTTATTGATGTAATTACCTCAAAGACAGAAACAGGACTTAATGCGGCATTAAACCAGCTGGAGGGAGAGCTTTCAAAGGAAATAAAAGTTATTATGGATATGCTACTTTCCATACTGGCGCACATAGAAGCTTCGATAGATTTTCCAGAGCATGATGTGGAAGAAATAACTATTAATAATATAAAAAATATACTAATAGAAGCCAAATCTTCTGCTGCAGCTTTGGCAGAATCCTTCGATGAGGGTAAAATTGTGAGAGATGGCTTGAGCACAGCAATAATAGGGCGTCCCAATGTTGGAAAGTCATCACTTCTGAATTTACTGCTGAAAGAAAACCGGGCTATTGTGACAGAGGTTCCGGGAACAACAAGAGATATAATAGAAGAATACCTCAATATTGGGGGAGTACTTATAAGGCTTATTGATACTGCCGGTATCCGGGAAACCGAGGACATAGTTGAGCGTATTGGGGTAGAAAGGACGAAAGAGGCAATTAATAATTCTGATTTGGTGATACTTATGGTTGATGCTTCAAGTGAACTGTTGGAAGAAGATAATGATATTATTGATTTAATAAGGGATAGAAAGGTTATAGCTGTATTGAACAAGACTGATTTGGGATTTGCTGTCAATGAGACATATTTAGCTGAGCTGTTCGGAGATGATAATATCATTGAGATGTCGGTAAAGAACAGGATCGGGATAGACAGGCTTGAGGAAAGAATAAAGAGCTTGGTGTTTCATGGGAAGCTAAGCATAAGTAAAAATAAAATGGTAACCAGTATAAGGCATAAGAACCTTCTTGACAGAGCTTTGGAAAATATGGAAAAGGCATTGTCTTCTATAGAAGATAAAATTCCTGTAGACTTGATATCTGTTGATATAAGGGAAGCATGGAGTAATCTTGGAACTATTACTGGAGATACTGTCCAGGAAGATATTATAAAAGAAATATTCAGTAAATTCTGCATAGGGAAGTAGAGGTGAAAACATGGAATATTTAGCAGGGGAATATGATGTTGTAGTTATTGGAGCGGGACATGCCGGAAGTGAAGCAGCTTTGGCATGTGCAAGGATGGGAATGAGGACTCTGGTGACTGCTATTAACTTGGACAGTATTGCAATGATGGCATGTAATCCTTCCCTGGGCGGACCTGCAAAAGGGAATGTTGTAAGAGAAATAGACGCTCTCGGTGGGGAAATGGGAGTTAATGGTGATAATACAATGCTTCAGATAAGGATGCTGAATACCAAGAAAGGACCTGCTGTCAGAGCATTAAGAGTTCAAATAGATAAAGAAAAGTATTCGGAAAGAATGAAGAGCGTTTTGGAGGAGCAAGAAAATCTACAGATAAAGCAAGCGGAAATTGTGAAGATAAATGTAGAGAACGGTAATATAGAAAGTGTTGTAACCGGTTTGGGAGCCGTGTTTAAATGCAAGTGTGTAATTTTAGCAGCGGGAGTGTATCTCAGGGGAAAAATAGTAATAGGCGAGGTAAGCTATGATGGGGGTCCAAATGGACTATTTCCTGCAATGAAGCTTTCAAAATGCCTTGAGGACCTGGGAATAAGATTAGTGAGATTTAAGACAGGTACTCCTGCAAGAATAGATGGCAAGACGGTAGATTTCAGCAAGATGGCTGAGCAACCGGGGGATTATAATATAAATACATTTTCTTTTATGACAGGAGAAAAAGAATTGGATCAGAAGTCGTGTTATTTGACATACACAAATAAAGGAACTCATGATATTATAAGAAAAAACATTAAAAGGTCTCCTCTGTATACAGGGGATATTGTTGGTGTCGGTCCCAGGTATTGTCCGTCAATAGAGACAAAGATTATTACTTTTCCTGACAAGGATGAACATCAGATATTTATTGAGCCGGAGGGATTGAATACAAAAGAGATGTATGTGCAGGGAATGTCCTCCAGTCTGCCGGAGGATGTGCAGCTTGATGTACTTCACAGTGTTGAGGGCCTGGAAAACTGCCATATTATGAGAACTGCTTATGCAATTGAGTATGATTGTATAGATCCAACACAGCTTCAACTGAGTCTTGAGCATAAAAAAATATCAGGCTTGTTCTTTGCAGGTCAGATCAACGGCACCTCAGGGTATGAGGAAGCTGCTGCCCAGGGCCTTTTGGCAGGCATAAACGCAGCCTTAAAGCTTAAAGGACAAGAACCGCTTATTTTAGACCGGTCAGAGGCATATATAGGAGTCCTTATTGATGATCTGGTGACAAAAGGTACGGATGAACCGTACAGATTAATGACTTCAAGAGCTGAATACAGGCTTATACTACGACAGGACAATGCAGATTTGCGACTTACACAGAAGGGATATGACATAGGACTGGTATCGGAGGAAAGATATGAAAGATATACCAAGAAGAAGGAAAATATAGAAAAAGAGCTTCAAAGGCTTAGTAAGAAAATGGTATCAATGAATGATAAGATAAGGGAGTATTTATCAAAGAAAGATAGTGCGGACATTAAGGGTCAATGAATGATAAGGTAAGGGCGTACTTATCAAAGAAAGACAGTGCGGACATTAAGGGTGGAATTAGCTTATATGAGCTGTTGAAAAGACCGGAGATCACATATGACTCTCTTTGTGAAATAGATGATGAAATCCCGGGGTTGGACAGGGAGACGACAGAGCAGATCGAAATACAGATCAAGTATGAAGGTTATATAAGGAAGCAACTGCAGCAGGCAGGTCAGTTTAAGAAGCTTGAAAACAAGAGGATACCCCAGGGAATAGATTTTACAGCCATTAAAGGGCTCTCCCTCGAGGCAAGGCAAAAGCTTAAGAACATCAACCCTGCGAATTTAGGCCAGGCCTCAAGGATTTCCGGAGTATCTCCGGCAGATGTATCGGTACTTATGGTATATATTGAGCAGATGAGAAGAAAAAGAAAGGGTGAGTAAGCTGGAGAACAGGAAAACACTGATTGAAGGACTTAAAGTACTGGGAACGGATATATCAATGGAAAAACTGGAAAAGCTTATAGCCTTCAAAGAAATAATGCTGGAATGGAATGAGAAGATTAACTTGACAGCAATAACAGAAGAAAGGGAAGTGTTTATAAAGCATTTTCTTGATTCGGCTACCTGCCTTTCTACAGGCTATATAAAGGATGGTATGAAGATAATAGATGTAGGTAGCGGTGCAGGCTTTCCGGGTATTCCTGTGAGTATTCTCAAGGACGGAATTAAAATGACACTTTTAGATTCACTTAATAAAAGAATCAGCTATCTGAATGAAGTGGTAAAGAAGCTTGATTTGAAAGGCATTACCACTGTTCATGCAAGAGCAGAGGAAGCAGGCAGCAGCAAAGAACATAGAGAGGCTTATGATATAGTATTATCCAGAGCTGTAGCGTCAATGAGTGTTTTATGCGAGTACTGCCTGCCTTTTGTAAAGGTGGGTGGGTATTTTCTATGTCAAAAAGGTCCGGATACAGGAATAGAGCTGGAAGAAGCAGAGCTGGCAATAAAAACCCTGGGAGGAATAGTAAAGGAAGTAAAGGAATATCAACTACCCTTTAGTGATATAAAACATAATATAATAATAATAGGAAAGACAACAGATACTCCGACAAAATATCCCAGGAAGCCGGGTAAACCGGCAGCAAGTCCAATATTATACTTAAAAAGCTAGAAATTTGTAACAAAAAAAACAGCTGAAAATGAGTAAAATCAGCCTTTCGCAGGCAGGAAGTAAAAGAGATATGGCGAATAAGTAATTATATATTATGCGGTAAGGAGAGGAATGAGTAACTTGAATGACAATAAGGAAATAATCAATATACCGATTGATAAAGTAGCTCCAAACCCATACCAGCCGAGAAAGGAATTCAGAGGACCATCCCTTGAGGAGCTGGCAGCATCAATTAAGGAGTATGGAGTGCTGCAGCCTATAAACGTAAGGAAAATTGGAGAAAACGGCTTTGAGCTGATTTCCGGAGAAAGAAGACTTAGGGCGTCAAAACTTGCAGGCATGAGCTATATACCTGCAATAGTTATTGAAGTTATTGAGCAGGATTCTGCCGTTATAGCGCTGATTGAGAATCTGCAAAGAGAAGATTTGAATTTTATGGAAGAAGCGGAAGGTTACCATAATCTGATAAATGATCATGGAATGACTCAAGAGGAGCTTGCAAAAAAGGTTGGCAAGAAGCAGTCAACAATAGCGAATAAACTAAGACTATTAAAGCTAAACAGGGGTATTAAAAAGACATTACTGGAAAATGAATTGACTGAAAGACATGCAAGAGCACTGTTGAAGCTTCCGGATGATAAGCTTCAGGAAAAGGCTCTTTTGGGCATAATAAAAAAATCTCTTAATGTTAAAAAGACCGAAGATTTGGTAGAGAAAATGCTTGATGAGGTTGCGGCATCAATTGAGGAGCCCAAGAGAAACAGGATGAGAGGCAAAATGCATTATAATATATATATAAATACATTAAAGAATGCCTATAAGGAAATCCAAAAAGCAGGCTGCAGGGTAGAGTATGGACAGATTGACAAAGGTGAGTTTATTGAGATTACATTAAAAATACCAAAGAATGTGTAGTGTAGAGAACGCTTAAATGCGTTCTTTTTATTTTTTGATATAATATTGCTGCGGAACGCATACAATGCGTTCCCTACTAGAGCTTTCCACTCAATATGAGTATGCCCATTGCTATGAACAAGACTCCGGCTGAGTTTTGGATATAGTGTGGAGGGATATACCTTGTTAGGTACGCACCTGCAAAGACTCCAATAAAGGAAGAGCATACCAGTGCTGCACTTGAACCTATAAATACTGACATTATTGAGTTTGATTTTGCAGCGAGGAGCATTGTAGCAAGCTGCGTCTTATCGCCTAACTCAGCAATAAGTACAAGAAAAAAAGTATACAATACAGATTTTAACATTTATGTCCTCCTTATTTCTATTGAATAGTGTTTTGATAGGGCTTTTTCTTTTATTTGTTTTTTCAATCTGATATAGTATAGGTATGGAATGATTTATAATATATTTATTCTATATGCCTTTAATATATTAATGGTTTATTATATTATTAGAATATATAAGTTGACGAAAAAGCAAGAAATAGAGTTAGCAAGTAAATATTGTACAAGCGCTGGTAACTATATTAGATGTAATTAAGGTTCAATAACAAACAATGATGCATTTGCGCGAAACTTAAATGGAATTAATAATGGATTTTGCGAAATGTCTACTATGTGAGGTGTATGGGATGTCAAAATCAATAGCTGTCTTTAATCAGAAGGGTGGTGTAGGAAAAACTACAACAGTCATAAATTTATCTGCTTGCCTGGCAAGCAGGGGGAAGAGGGTTCTAATGCTTGATATAGACCCTCAAGGAAACACTACAAGTGGTGTTGGGATTAATAAAACAACACTTGAGAAAACAGTTTATGATGTGTTGATAAACGATGATGAGCCCAAGGATTGTATTATTGATACAAACAGGGAGAATTTGTTTATACTCCCATCAAGCGTTCAATTGGCCGGTGCAGAGATCGAATTGACCGAAATGAATAAAAGAGAATTGAAGCTACGGGAATGTATTGACAGTGTAAAATCTGGATTCGATTACATATTCATTGATTGCCCGCCATCCCTTGGTTTATTATCGATAAATGCCCTATCTGCAGTAGACAGTGTATTGATACCTATTCAATGCGAATACTATGCCCTGGAAGGAGTCAGCCAGCTGATGAACACCATTAAGCTGGTTAAAAAAAGTCTCAATCCTGATTTGGATATTGAGGGAGTTGTGCTGAGCATGTTCGATGGGAGGACTAATTTATCAATACAAGTTGTTGATGAAGTTAAAAAGTATTTCCGGGGAAAGGTATACACCACTATGATACCAAGGAACGTAAGGCTTGCCGAAGCACCCAGCTATGGAATGTCAATTATAGAATATGATATAAAATCAAAAGGTGCAGAGGCGTATATGGATTTGGCAGATGAATTTATTGATTTATGTGAGGAAGTGATATAGATGGTCAATAAAAGAGGGCTTGGAAAAGGTCTTGGGGCACTCATACCTGAAAACGAAGAAAAAATACAGAACTCAATCATAGAAGTAAAGATCACTGATGTTGAGCCTAATGATAAGCAGCCGAGAAAGGCATTTGACGATAAAGCCCTTACAGACCTTTCAGAGTCTATAAAGGAACATGGAGTAGTACAACCTATAATAGTTAGGAAGCTTGGGAACAACTTTCAGATTATCGCAGGAGAACGAAGATGGAGAGCCTCAAGGCTGGCAGGGAAAAAGACTATTCCCGCAATAGTAAAGGATTGCAGTAATTTAGAGGTTATGGAGCTTGCGTTGATAGAAAACCTGCAGCGGGAAGATTTGAATTCAATAGAAGAAGCTATGGCATATAAAAGTCTTATTGAGGAATATAATATGACACAGGAAGAAATTTCAAAGCAGATAGGTAAGAGCAGACCGGCAATTGCAAATTCTTTAAGACTGCTCCAACTCCCAAAGGAAATAAAAGATATGATTGCAGCTGGAAAAATAACTCAAGGGCATGCCAGAGCGTTGTTAGCAATAGAAGGAGAGAAAAGGCAGCTGGAAGTAGCAGGAAAAATCATTAATCAGCAATTAAATGTAAGACAAATTGAAAAGCTGGCCAAGGATACAAAACAGAAGGAAAAAGTAGAAGCACTACCGGATAAGTATCAAATTGAAATTAACCAATTGGAGGAAAGATTAAAAACCGCACTAGGTACAAAAGTTACGATACAACATAAAAGCAATAGGGGAAAAATTGAAATAGAGTATTACAGCAACGAAGAGCTTGATAGAATACTAGATTTATTGGAAAAATAAGGGCTTTTATAAATTGCGTATAATCAATTATTTTTGTAGTGGTAAAGGGTTAATACTTAAAAAGAAAAAAAATCCGTATAAGCTAAATATATGCGTATTAGGGGGATTCGGTTAATGCAGCAGTACATTTTAAGTTCATTTGTGTCGAAAGGCGGCGGAGGCAATAAGGCAGCTGTTGTTTTCGACGATTTTGGAATGTCTGATTATCAGATGTTAGGAATAGCGAAGAAAAACAATTTTTCTGAGACTGCGTTTATAGATTTTAGAAGAAGTGATATAAACAGATTTAATATAAGATACTTTACACCGACAGAAGAAGTTGATATTTGCGGACATGCCGCCCTTGCATCCTTTCATGTTTTGAAGCAGCTTGGATATTTGGAGGAAGGTATTGCATATCACCGTACTAAGGCAGGAGAGCTTAAGGTATTGATAGAAAAGGACATAATACTGATAGAAATGAAAAAACCTGAAATTGTGATGCAGCTTGACAAGAACATTATAATGAAAACGGTTGATGCAACTATGGATGAAATAGTAACAGACGAAGAGGGAATGGTTGATGTTATATCTACAGGGCTTAAGGACATTATATTAGAAGTGAATAGTCTTGAATCATTGAGGAAAATGAATATACATAAAGAAAAAATGATAGAGATCTGTAAGGAGTATAGTCTTATAGGGATGCATGTTGTTTCACGTGAAACAATTGAGAAGAATTCTGATTTCTGTTGCAGAAATTTTGCTCCGGCAGTTGGTATAGATGAAGAAGCTGCAACAGGGACATCTAATGCATCATTACTGTATTATATGATGAAAAAGAATAGCGAATTTGATTATGGAAAGACCTACAAGATCGAACAGGGATATTTTATGAACAGTCCAAGCAACATATATGTAAAGGCTGATAAATCAAGCAACAGCATATTTGTTGGTGGTAACGCCAGAATAGATAATATGGAAGAGATCTTCTACAGTCGCTAGTCGCTAGTCTCTGGTCGCTAGATTGGGGCAGGGCTTCGAAGGCTGAGCTAAGCCTATGCCCATAAGGAATCCCAATAAATCTAGAGACTAGTGACTCGTGACTAGCGACTAATAACTCTGTCTTATTTAAGACACAGTATTATATTAATGTTTCACGTGAAACAAAGGAGCAGACATGATTTATTTTGATAACGCGGCTACAACATTTCCCAAGCCGGAAGAAGTATATAAAGCAGTGGATGATTGTCTGAGGAACTATTGTGCAAATCCTGGAAGAGGTGGGCACAGGCTCTCACTCCAGTCGGGCAGAGTACTTCTTGAAGCAAGGGAGCTTTTAATGGAGTTATTTAACTCCGATTCAGCTGATAGTATTATATTAACGCATAATGCAACAGAGTCATTGAACCTGGCCCTTAAGGGCTATTTAAAAAAAGGCAGCCATGTAATAACAACAAGTATGGAGCACAATTCGGTTATGAGACCTCTAAAAGCACTTGAAAGACTTGGCATAGAAACCTCTGTAGTTCAATGCAGTAAAGAAGGAGAAATAAATATTGACAGTATTAAGAAGGAAATAAGGAGAGAAACAGTACTTATTGCTGCCACCCATGCTTCCAATGTAGTAGGCACAATTTTGCCAATCGGTGATATTGGTGCTCTGGCAAAGGAATATAAACTTGAATTCCTTGTTGATGCTTCACAGACGGCGGGCGCATATGAAATTGATGTAGACAAAATGAATATAAGCATGCTTGCTTTTACAGGGCATAAAAGCCTTATGGGGCCACAAGGGACTGGAGGCCTATATATTAAAAAAGGAATTGAACTGGAACCTATGAAGGAGGGAGGAACCGGCAGTAGGTCCGAATCGCTGTATCAACCGGAAATTATGCCGGATCGTTTTGAAAGCGGTACTCACAATACTCCAGGTATAGCAGGCTTGTGTGCAGGTATTAATTATATAAAGGATAAAGGCCTAAATAACATTAGAAAACACGAGGAAGAGCTCATGAGCTGCTTCCTGGATGGACTGGCTAATATTAAAAATGTCAGGGTATATGGAACAAAAGATATTAACAAACAAGTTCCGGTGGTATCGATTAATATCGGAGATATAGGTTCTTCAGAAACAAGTTATATTCTGGATCAGACCTTTGACATAGCGACCAGATCTGGGCTGCATTGCGCACCTATGGCACATAGAACAATCGGTACCTTGGAACAGGGTACTGTGAGATTCAGCTTCGGTTATCTGAACAATAAAAAGCAAATTGAAACAGCATTATCTGCCATTGAACAAATAACTAGAGAACTATAGGGGAGTGGAGAATGAATACAGTAGATAGTTTTTTGAAAGATTATAATAGTGTTATTATTATTGCTATCATAGGGTTAATACTAATTGTGCTTGTATGGAACATTGTATTATCTGCCCGGCTTACTGCATTAGGAGGTAAGTACAAAAAGTTTATGCGGGGTTCTTCCGGTAAGAATTTTGAAAGCATGCTGTTGGACCATGTGGGAGATATAGAATCAGCTATTGAAAGAGTTAACATAATTAATGAAGAGCTTGTTGATGTAAAGAATCAAATGGATAAATGTGTACAGAAGTGTAATATAATCAGGTATAATGCTTTTAGCGATACGGGCAGCGACTTGAGCTTTTCAATTGCTATGCTTGATAATTTTAATGATGGGTTCATAATTACGGGAATATATGGCAGGAATGAATCTTTTACCTATGCAAAGCCGGTATCTAAAGGTATATCAAAGTATCCTCTTTCTGTTGAAGAAGAGATGGTACTGAAAAGAAGCATTAAAAGCACACAAATATAGATATATAGAATAAAATATAGCCCTTCATAGGATACTATGTGTATTGTATTACAAGTAACCTATGGAGGTATTTTTATATGATAATAGCAATACAGAGAGGCTTGGAAAATATCAAAGAGGAGCTGGAGAGCAGAGGTAATGAAGTATTTTTTATTGGAGAAAACAGAATTGCTGATGCAGTCCTCTACAAGGAAATAGATGCATTTCCCTATTATGAGGTCAATAATATTCCATCTGCTGTATCAGCTTCAATAGATGGCAACATGTCTTACGGGGCCTTGCTGGTAAATGTAACAAACAAATCTATGGAAGACATTATCCGCATACTAGAGAAGCGACTGTATAGTCCCTTATTATGATTCATAGCGATCTTATTTCCATGGCCCACCTTCTATGAGGCGTATTTGAGTTCTTTCTGAGTTACTAATGTTCAGCTATAGATGAACGAGTTCGCTCTCCCTATCTGTATGTCGGACAAGCATATATTGCCTGTTCTTGCACAAGTATGGTTTTACAGTCTTGTAATAAAACCATAAAATGACATGATTCTACGAAATATCCAATTATTATACTATATTATGTTATAATAATATAAAAAAGCAAGTTATTATATACGATATAATATACAACAGAAAATTTGATGAAAGGGGTGCGTACCTTGTTATATGCCGGCATATATGACAAATTATTATTTATAGTAATAGTATGTTCCTCTGCTTTCAACGTACTATATACCGTGTGTATGAATAAAACAGCTTCGCTTTTCAAATTATTGGGATGGTCCTTCTTCATACCATTAGGTTTATGCTGTTGTACATTCGTATTTTCAACAAATATTCAAGCAAGTCTTGTATTATCACTTTCTGAGTTTTGCCTTTCAGCAAGTATTCTCCTGCTATTAATCCAGCCTTATAATATTAAAAACCATAATGTAAAAACTGCTGTTATTACGGCATTTACTATAATACTTGCAGCATATATAGTACAAAAAGAGCAGTTCATATACTATTCCTTTTCAGCTGCAATACGAAACAGCTTAACGGCTGTATGTATCATCATATCAATAATACATACAAATAAAAGAAATGGTGATAAACAATTAATGATACCGCTGACAATATGGCTCGGTGGAATATTAGCAGGATTTATTGAGAATCAGACCTATGCCGGGGAAGTAATACTTGTGGCCAAGATAAGTGCTTATGCTTCATTCACTCACTACTTCTACAGCCTGACTTATAATGCATATATGGACAAAATCAATGAATCAGAGAAGCTGATAGAAACAATGGAGCACTCCCTGAACAAAGAGGTAAAGAAAAGAGTATTTGAAATAGAAAGATCGAATGAAAGACTGCTGGAAATATCCAAGACGGATTTGCTTACTAAAACCTTTAATAAAATAACAATACTTAATATCATAGAAAAGCAGATTAATAACAAAAAAAGAGAGGTTTTCTCTATCTTAATGTTTGATATAGATAACTTTAAAATAATAAATGACTCCCTTGGGCATGTTACAGGGGATATGTGCCTTAAGACCCTGGCAAATATTGCTTCTGGGAATATAAGGGAAGTAGACTATCTGGGAAGATACGGAGGAGACGAATTTCTCATAGTTCTTCCGGCATTAGCTGAGAACGAAGCGAAATATGTTGCAGAGCGCTTCAAAAACAAAGTGAATGAAGCAAGCAATCCGAAGTTTACAGTTTCTATAGGTATTGCCACCTACCCTTATGACGGTCGTACTGTAAAGGATCTGATATCAGCTGCTGACAGGGGCCTGTATAAATCAAAGAGCAAAGGGAAAAACTGCATTTCTCATGCTTCACTATAGTAATGCAGTTTTGTTTATTTATAGAAAAAGTCATTATGTAAATAAACAATATTCATCATTTTACGACAAACACATTGTAAAAAGAGCTTTTCATATAATGATATGGATATTGTTGCATTAGTCTGGTAAAATTTATTACATGTACAAAATAACTGTTAATTATTAAAGTGTCAATATATACGTTGTAATATTTGAAGGAGGACATTTTATGCATTTCTTTGGTAACATACTATTGCTCTCAAGTGATCTGGAGCTTTATGCTAAAATAAGCGGCTTGTTGAACAAGTATGAAATAGTGCAGCAGAAGTTCAATCCGGCAGGCCTAATGACAGATATATATAAATTCAACCCTGTTGTCATAATTGTAGACCTCGATGATTATGAATATTCGGTATACAATTCCATATCCTTGTCAGATGCAGACAACTACATTCCGGTTTTGGCACTTTACTCAAAATATAAAAGTGCTATGCAATTTATAGATACAGTAATGGAATATAATATGCACAAATCGGAAATAACCGTATGCCTTCCTAATATTATAAAAATATTTGCAGATTTCAAGTACAAATATTCAGGTATCAAGCAGTGTTATAGAATTAATGACTTGATAAACAGTCAGACAGACAACTTGTTAAGAAGGTTCATTGGAAACGAGTTTCAATATTTAGAATCTATTGATCATATCTTGAAATGTGTTTTCTTAAATGAGTCACAACTTGTAAACAGGCCAAAATTCATACTGATTGCAAGCTGGAATGATGATGGGACTGAAGTAGATATATATGATTTTGACAGCGGTGATATGGTTAAGGATAAGGAAGCCATTGAGCTTGCGGATTCAAACAGACTTTTTGGTGTAAAAAGAGAGTATGAAAATGCTTTTTATATGAATCCTGACAAGAAAGAATATTCAGGTATGGAAAGCTGTGAAAGTATTTTTGATGAGGAATTAAAGCAAAGGCTAGGTGAGATAATCAACTTTGCAGGTTATATTACCACAAATACAGCAATACTTGGGGTCAACTATCAAGATAGTGTTTCGCAGTTTGATTCAGGGATTATAAAGGAACTCTGCATAAATTACAATCTTATTCATAATATATACAGGCAAATGAACAAGGTTAACTCAGCATTTATTTATACTGTAAATGCCCTGTCCAGGGCTTCGGAGGTTAATGATGACGGTACAGGGATGCACATTAAAAGAGTAAATGCATATTCCAGGCTTATTGCAGAAAGTCTTGGACTTGATTCAATATATACGGATACTATTGGGTTTTCTGCGCAGATGCATGATGTAGGCAAGCTTTCGGTACCGAAAAATATACTGACAAAGCCTGGTATGCTTACTTTGGATGAGTTTGATATAATGAAAAGCCATACACTGTTGGGCGCAAAGATAATAGGCGATTCAAAACAGCTTGCAATGGCCTCTGAAATAGCGATAAGTCATCACGAGAAATTCGACGGCTCCGGATACCCTTACAAGAAGGTAGGGGAAGAAATCCCACTCTCAGGCAGAATTGTAGCAATGGCAGACATATATGATGCTTTGAGAACCGAGAGAGCATACAAGGCGGCTTATGGGCACTCAACTGCCTTCGACATAATAACAAAAGGTGATGGAAGAGTAATGCCGCAGCATTTCGATCCGCAGATACTGGAGATATTCAAAAAAAGGAACAAGGATTTTTGTGAAATATATGAAGAAGTAGAATAGAAAAAGCGGCACAAGCCGCTGAGCCTACTGACAAACCCTAAAGGACTATAGTCTTTAAAGAAGCAATAGTCTCGGATATCGACTCACACAGTATAAGCTTTGGACAGAATTAGAGCTTGATACGCAGTAAAATCCTAACGCACATAAACCCTGCATCCAAGGCTTTTGCATAAGCAAAAGGTTACATCTGCTTGTGGGCATAGCCCACATCTAGGTATGTGCTAGATTTGCATCCGGCAAATCTTACGGATTTTCCTGTGTATCTTCGCTCTATTCTGTTACCCAAAGCTCATAAGTGTTCCCTGATATACGAGGCAATGCTTTTTTAAATATTCATTCAACTTATTAAGGGTTTGTCAGTAGCCTGAAGACTCAAACGAGTCTTTCAGATTGAAGACAAACTAAGGAGCAGACACGTAATAGCCTAAGTATACTCATATGTGGCTATACGTGTCTGCTCCAATTTTCTGCTTTGTCATTAACCTGAGCGGCACAAGCCGCTTTTTCTATTCTACTCAGAGGAGCTTGCGTAATCATTATTCATATAAGGATTTTCGTTCAGGGTTGAAGCAATTTGCTGATTTACTACCGACATATCGGGCATTGTCATTTTTCTGTTCATTTTCCACATGTTATACTTAAGTCCATTTGCAATAAGATTTGCCATGTTCATAACAACACTGAGCCTTGTATT
Organism: Clostridia bacterium BRH_c25; assembly: GCA_001515955.1. Next base: position 28,494 of record LOES01000040.1, read on the forward strand.
CTGCAGTATCATAATCTCCATAAATCCTCCGACATTAACAATTCCAGTGATGTTAACATGACCAATAGCCGGAAGGTTCTTATTCACTCCCGAGCCGGGAGACAGAGGACCCTCCTTTATATTTACAAAGCCGATCCTTTCCAATCTGCCCAGGCATGCATCTATGGCAATTATGAAAGGGTTTTCGAATTTATCAAAAAGCTCCATATACTCGCATAGGTTTTTGGCATGTACCGGTTCATCCAAGGTACCGAATATATGTACATTTTTGTATTTCATATCTTTTACCTTATAGCCAATCAATGGCCCAAGGCAGTCACCGGTGGCCCTATCTGTTCCAATGCATACAATTATGATGTCGCTATAGCTTTCATCATAGAAGCTGCTCATGCATTCCTCAAAGTAATTGCAGAAATAAGAAAAGGAATAGGGTTTATTAATATCTATTGTACGTTCAAATTTAACCTTCAACATTCCTAACTCCTTTATATGAATATCTTTATATAAAGTATTACCCAAAGACAATGCGCAAATTCAGAGGTTTCAAAATAAATGGGATGTGGCAGAAAGGTTTTTGTTGTATAATGGTGTTATTCTATAATATGAATACTTTTAAGGGATTTATGCGTATATATTATGAGAGGTGCTGAATTTGAGTAATGTGAGGTCAAAAAAGAGAACTGCTTTACTCCTTCTGCTGGCTTCAGTACTGGTACTTGTTATCTTGCTGATTGTAAACAACAAAACAGCTCAAAAATCCTCCTTTGTTATGGAAGGCAGAAATAAGCTGACAGTTGCAGGAGAGGTAATAGCAGTGTCTAATAGCAGCAGTCTGGTGTATTGTATAAAGGACTTGCTTATAGAAGCACAGGAAGAAAATCTGAGAGCCAAGAGCATAAATGGGAATGTAGCATGGAGTCAGAAGCTGCTTGGGAAAATAGTCAATATAGCTGATGCGGGGGAAGGCATTGTAATAATTGATTCTCAGAATAATATCAATTATTATTCGCACTTAGGGAAGCTCTTGTGGACCTATAAGTCTCCTTCTGAAATTATAGACATATTTACCGAGGACAATGGCAGCTTCCTGGTGGAGTATAAGGGGATGACTGGTAGTCATGCGGAGGTATTCACACAAAATGGCAGCAAAATAGGAAATATATCGGTAGAGAATGCACATGTATTATCATTTTCTACCGGAGCCAATGCCTTTTCTATTTCAGTGCTGGATACGTCTGCGGAATCAATAAAAACCAAAATAATAACCTATGACTTCAAAGGGGATATACTCTGGGCTAAAAACTTTGACAACAATATAATTTCAAAGCTCAACTACGGCAAGAATAATAAATTGCTTGTCTTGGGCGAGAATACAATCTATGTATACAAAAGTGACGGGAGCTTGCTGGAAGAGATAAAAGTTGAGGGTGATATCAGAAATGTAGCAATAAGTGATTACATTGTCAGCATAGCTTTATTCGACAGAGGCAAACAATACCTGGCATGCTACGATTCAAACATGCGGGAACAAAGCCGTATAGAGATAGAGGCTGCTCCTTTGGGGATATTTCCACTGAAAAACAACCAGATATTATATTACAATGATGAACTGCTGGTGCTTACTTCTAAAGGGGAGCTTATTGCCAGGTACAAGTCCAACACGGATATAAGCAATGTATATATGACTCTTGATAATAAGGTGTACTTGGTATCAAATAGAAAGCTCCAGCAGTTGGAGTACATAAAATAGTTAAAAATAGGAGGCACTTATGAATTGGATTGACTATGCAATAATAGCAATTCTTGCCCTTGGTTTCATTTCAGGCTTGAGAAGAGGGTTTGTGAGGTCAATATCCAGCATTATATGTCTGCTGGCATCCATAATAATTGCAAAGACCTATTATAAGGCATTAACCTTATTTATGGTTGAAAATACTGCAATAGAAGAAAAGATAACAGGCTTTCTTTCTGAAAAAGCTTTCGTGAAGAACATGCTGTTGGCTCCATCAGGAGAAAGTGCAGTTTTTTCTATCAGCAACAATTTTACCAGTGATCTGAACTCATTTGTTACAGTGCTGATAATAAATGCAATATCAATACTGGTAATATTTCTGGCAGTAAGGCTTATTCTAGGGATTGCAGAAGGATTTATGATTAGTGCTGTTGAAATCCCCGGATTGAGAGAGGTAAATAGTATTGGAGGGGCAATAGTTGGCCTTGGGAAGAATATCATAGTGATTATGCTTATATTCACCATAATTACACCTGCCTCTGCAATAAAGTCCTTTTCGGTTATTGCAAGCGGAATAGAAACATCAACCCTTGCCAAGTATTTTTATACCTATAATTTCATACTTGGTTGGATATGGTCCGCTGCTCTTGATTTTTTGAATAAATAAGGAGTTGTTGAATTCATGAGTAAGAAAAATACAGCAATAGGGTTAGTTCTGGTATTCCTGGGCATATCCATGTATCTAAGGAATTATAATATTGGAACCGGAAGCCTGCTGACACTTTTCCTGGGCTTGGGACTTTTTTATGCATACTACATAAAAAAGGAGCAGCCCTTTGCAATATTCGGAGGAATATTCACAGCTATAGGATTAATGTATGTTCTGCATGATATAAGGCTTTTTCGTATAGATATGACCTTTGAAACTCTGCTTATAGTTCTGGGAATTATATTTATGTTCATTTTTTACTCAAAGCACGCTCAGGGCTTTGTTTTTCCAGGAATGATACTTCCTGCTATCGGAATATATCTTATACTGCTAAGAACCTTTAACGATAAGTATACAGCTTCCAGCATATTTTTGCTGCTTGGGTTCGCCTTTTATGCAATATACTTCATAGCCTATATGGGAAGCTCCGGCTGGCCTCTGATACCTGCAACCATATTTCTGCTGACTGGAATATTGGCTTATGCCTTCAGTTTTAAGGTAATAACCTGGAATATGGTTTATATGAGCAGAGGATATTTATGGCCTTCGATGATGATTCTGGCGGGAGTGTTGATACTGATGAACCTTCGGAAAAGAAGGAGCTGATTAAAAAGTAGCGGCAATAAAGCAGCCATGTATAGCACGGAATAACTATACAAATCTTGATGGTACTAAGGAACTCCGCCAAAGAAAAGTCTAACGCCCTCAAATGGTCATCCTTGACCTTGAGG
>LOES01000041.1 GCA_001515955.1 Clostridia bacterium BRH_c25
CTGACAGCTTCCTTAAGTGCCCTTACCGTCAGTATTTCAATCAAATGCTCCCTGTAAGCTTTCGAAGCCCTCCAGGAATCTCTGGCTTTTGCGGATTTTACGGCATACTTGCCTATTTCCTTCATAGTTTCCGGAGTTATATCACGGCCTCTGGCATAGGCCTCAGCTTCACTGCATCTTATTGGCGTCGGAGCTGCGACTCCCAAGGCAATCCTGACATCGGAAAACTTACCGCCCTCTGTCTTGCATACTGCCGAAACTCCCAGTATGGCAAGATCCATTGCTTTTCTGTTGCTATATTTGATATAGCAGCCGCTGGTTTTTCTATAGCTGTCTTCTGAAATTAAAATGCTGGTTAATATTTCTCCAGGTAATAGATTTACTTTTCCAGGTCCTGCATAAAAGTCCCGAACCTGAACTATCCTGGTTCCTGCTGGGCTGATCAATTTCAAAGCTGCGTCATAGGCAAGCATTGTGGTTGCGCTGTCAGCCGATACGGCACCATTGCATATATTGCCCCCTATTGTAGCCATATTTCTGATCTGAGGTCCTCCAACAGACACTGCTGCCTCAGACAAGACGGGCAGATACTTGTTTATGATGTCATTCCTGAATATTTGTGCAAAAGTAGCCATTGCACCTATAGAAATCGTACCATTCTCCAAGATGCTGATCTCATCCAGCCCGTTGATACTTCTCAGGCTTAAAAGCTCCGCTTCTTCCAGTGAACCGTTATGCATACGAATCAGTACATCAGTGCCCCCTGCAATTATTTTCAGATTTGGATTGCCGGAAAGCATTGTCAAAGCCTCATCAAGAGTTTCAGGTTTCTCTATATTTACAATATCAAACATTCCCTCATCTCCTTTCTATAGCAATCCGCTTTCTTTCATTTTTTCGAAAACCACCTGAGGAGTTAAAGGTATTTTGTTAAATGCCAGGCCTGTTGCATTCAAAACCGCATTTCTAATAGCAGGTGCAGGAGAAATCGTCGTATTTTCACCCAGGGATTTTTGTCCTACCGAGCCTGCCGGATCAGGAATCTCTACAAAAGCAGCTCCTATATCCGGTGTATCCATGATAGTCTGCAGCTTGTAGTCCAGGAAGTTGTTATTCAGAGGTGCACCTGTTTTGGGATCAAACAGCATTTGCTCCGACAAGGCATACCCCAGGCTCATGCTGACACCTCCATGTACTTGCCCTTCTGCAAGCTGCGGATTGATTATCACTCCTGAATCATGTACATTATATATCTCGATGACCTCTACCCTGCCGGTCTCCATATCCACCTCAACCTCAACAAAGGTAGCACCATATGCCATTGCATTCACTCTGCAATTTGATGATACATCACTGGTAATAGGGGCGGCATTTATTCTGTCATAATAGGATTCCATTGCGATATCTTCCAGGGTGCAAATCTCCCTGCCAAGTTTTCTTTCTATTATCCTTGCATTCTTTATATCCAATTCGTCTATACTTAAGCCTACCTTTTTGCTTGCCAGCTCCAGAACCTTGCATCTGGCTTCCTCAGCAGCCTTTTTTACGGCTGCACCTGAGACAAAGGTCTGTCTGGAGGCATAAGCCCCTGTATCAAAAGGGGTTACATCCGTATCCTGCTGCGACACTATATGAACCATGTCAAAGGGCAAGCCCAGTACTTCAGCAGCTATTTGCGACAGAACGGTATCACTTCCCTGTCCTATCTCTGTGGCACCGACCTGAAGCTGTATTGAGCCGTCCTGATTCATCACGATCCTTGCTCCTGCAATCTCAAATCCATGAGGATAGGTTCCTGTAGCATAGCTGAAGCATGCCATACCGAAGCCTCTTCTCTTTGTACCTTTTTGATTCCGGTATTTTTCTATCTTTTCGTCCCAGTTAATAAGCTGCTTTCCTTTTTCAATGCATTCAGGAAGTCCGAAGGACCGTACCACAATTCCTGAATGAGGATCCGTCTTTCCCACACTGATAAGGTTCTGCTTTCTGAATTCTATGGAATCCAGGTTCATTTTCCTGGCCATATCTTCCATATGACTCTCCAATGCAAAGAATATCTGAGGGCAACCATAGGCTCTCATAGCTCCGGCTGAAGGAAGATTTGTATAAACTGTTTTCGGTTCGTACTTCAGGGAATTGAAGTCATAAAGCAGCCTGAACTTGCCGCCGGCACTCATCGCAATAGTATGCCCATGAGAAGCATAGGCTCCGTTATTGCTGATAAGCTTCATATTGATTCCAAGAATCTTCCCCTCTTTTGAAACCGCTGTCTTTAAATAAAATTTCATAGCGTGACGGGTTCTTGTGTCAATAAAGCACTCTTCCCTTGTCATGGCATAGCGCACAGGCCTGCCGTTCACCGCCAGGGACATGGCAGCTGTAAGAGGTTCTATTATGACATCCTGTTTGTTTCCGAATCCTCCTCCGATATATGGCTTGATAACTCTGATTTTTCCCCATGGAATACCAAGGGCCTGACCAACTATCCTTCTTGCTATGTGCGGAATTTGTGTTGAAGATACAATTACTATACGGTCATCGGCATCAACATATGCATATGCGCTTTGAATCTCAAGATGGCTATGCTGAACAATGCTGGTCTCATAAACGCCTTCAAAGACTTTGTCTGCATTTCTAAAGTCTTCTTCAATGTCTCCTATCTCCTCACCAATACAGCCCAAGACATTGTCCGGCCTTTCCTCATGAATTACCGGCGCACCCGGCTTAATTGCCTCCTCCGGATCCAGTACAAAGGGAAGAACCTCATATTCCACCTCAATCAGCTTAAGAGCTTTTTCTGCGGTCAGTGCATCGATAGCCACAACAGCCGCAATACCATCACCAACTAAACGTGCCTTGTCCGTAAGAATCAGCCGGTCTTCCGCATCTCTGTGATCAACCTCCAAAGACCATGGATGACCTGCAGTTCCATACTTAATTCCGGGTAAATCCTTATGGGTTATTACCGCCTCGACTCCAGGCAAGGCCCTTGCCTTACTCACATCAATATTCTTAATGACTGCATGGGCATAAGGGCTTCTCAGAACCTTCCCGACCAGCATATCCCTTTCGAAGAAATCATCAGCATACTTTGCCTTGCCTGTTACTTTAGCAACCGCATCTTTTCTAGTCACTCTTTTCCCCACAATTTCAAATGCCATCTTACCACCTTCAATCAAAAATATTTTGATATTTTAGAATCGCTTCCAAACATCGCCGGCCAATTCACGGCTTCTCGCCATCATTCTTTCTTCATCGATATTAACCAGTTTCCTGTCTTCCATTACAACCTTGCCGTTTACAATTGTTGTATCAACAAAGCGCCCATTTATACCGAACAGCAGGTGTCCGTTTATATTGCCTTCATTTATCGGAGTAGGAGGATTGTAATCAACTATGATTACATCAGCCAATGCGCCCTCTTTCAAAATACCCACTTGTCCATCAATAAATCTCTCAGTAATTTTCTTGTTATTGACAAACAGCATTTCAGGAATTTCACCCCAAGCAACCTTTGAATCTCCCTTAACGTGTTTGTGAATGATATTCCCAACCTTGTAGGATTCCATCATGTCTGCCGTATATCCGTCAGTACCCAAGCCCAAAAGAATACCTTTGTTGAACATTTCAAGCACCGGTGAAGCGCCTACTGCATTTCCCATATTAGACTCAGGGTTATGGACAACGATTGCGTCCTTTTCCTTCAGCAAATCCATTTCTTTCTTAGAAATGTGAATACAGTGAACTGCTATGGTCTTATCAGAAAGGACACCTGTATCGTACCATCTTTCTACAACACCCTTGCCATACTTTGCTTTGGAATCTTCCAAATCTTCAATACCTTCGGCAGTGTGTACATGAAAACCTGCATTCAAGCCATTGACAGCATCCAGACACTTATCCAGGGTCTTTTCCGAAATGGTCATGGATGCATGAAGTCCGAACATGCCTTTAAGCATATCATCCTTCTTGTTGTTGCAATACCTGATGAAGTCCGCATTTTCAGCAATGCCGGCCTCTGCGATTTTCTCACCGTCACGGTCTGAAGTCTCATAGCACAGGTTGCTGCGAACTCCTATATGCGCTGCTGCCTCTGCGATTTTAAACAAGCTGCCTGTTATTGCATAGGGGCTTGCATGATGATCAAAAACTGTTGTCACACCATTTTTTACTTGGTCTATCATCGGACCCACCGCACTATAGTATACATCCTCAAGGGTCAATACCTTGTCAAGTCTCCACCACAAGCCTTTTAATATATCAGAAAACTTTTCTGCCGGTGGGCTGTCGTTGGACATACCCCTGGCAAAAGTACTGTAGTAATGCATATGGGTGTTAATGAACCCAGGCATTATAAGCTTGCCTTTTGCATCTATAAACCTTACCTGACTGTATTTTTCTTTAAGGCTTTGGGTCAAACCCACTTCAATTATTTTATTCCCGTCAATCACAACACACCCATCTTCAATTATCGGCATATCGTTATTCCGGGTAATGACTTTTCCGTTTCCCACCAATAGCATAGTAATCCCTCCTGCTTCTAACTATTTCTTTGTTTGTTTACTATTTTCACAGCTGTATCATGGGCATCCGATGCCACTTTATCAGAATCAACAGTCGTCAGTTTTCCATTTTCAACTACAACTCTTCCGTTAACAATAGTCTTGGCGACCAAGCTGGAATTTCCCAGACAAACCAATGATACCAACGGATCGTGGCATCCGGAATATTCAATGCCCTTCAGGTTGAACAGAACTATATCGGCAGCTTTGCCGACATCAAGTCTTCCAGTGTCATTCCGTCCCAGAACATCTGCACCGCCTCTGGTCGCCACCTTGAGGGTTTCATAGGCTGTCAATCCTTCGGTTCCGTATTTCAGGTGATTTAACAAGTATGCCCTTCTTACTTCCTCCCACATGTTGGACCCGTCATTGCTTGCACTGCCGTCTACAGCTATACTGAGCTTCCCTCCTGCCTTTACGATTTCTGTTGTCCTGCAGATACCGCTGTTAAGTTTCATATTGGAGGAGGGACAATGGGCTATCCCTGAGCCTTGCAGCCTGTTTATTTCGTCATCACTCAAAAAAATACCATGAGCAAACCATACATCATTCCCAACCCACTCTAAATCCTCCATGAGTTCGAAAGGTCTCCTGCCATAACGCTCCAGACAGAATTTTTCTTCATCAAGAGTTTCAGCCAGATGTGTGTGAAGCATGACACCCTTCTTCCTTGCAAGATCCTTCGTCTGCAGCATTAGCTCCTTGGTTACGGAAAATGGGGAACAGGGTGCCAGGGCAATTCTCTGCATTGAAAACCGGTTATTGTCATGATACTGATTTATCAATCTTTCGCTATCTTGAAGAATAGCTTCTTCGGTTTGAACAACCTCCATGGGAGGCAGGCCCCCCATATCTTTGCCAAGGGACATGGAGCCTCTTGTTGCATGAAATCTGATGCCAATCTCCCTGGCAGCCCTTATTTGATCGTCGATAAGTGTCCCCGGCTGATTCTTGGGGAACACATAATGATGGTCCGAGGTCAGGGTGCAGCCGGTGCGAAGCAGCTCCGAAAAGCCCACCAACGCGCCGTAGTAAACAGCTTCCGGTGTTATATTCTTCCAAAATTCATACAGGCCGACCAGCCATGGAAAAAGAGGCTGCTCCTGCACTTCTTTAATCCCTCTGAACAGGGTCTGATAGAGATGATGGTGCGTATTGACAAAACCCGGCAGTGCCGTTAATCCACCGCAGTCAATTATCTCAACATCTCCTGCGGCACTTAATTTACTGCCTATTTCCTTGATGGCGGACCCCTCAATCAATATATCGCAATGCTCAAAGGATTCATCCCGATCATTGAAGGTAATAACAAGGTCAATATTTTTTAACAGCTTTTGACTCATAAATTCAGGCCTCCAAATTGTTAATTCATATAAAGATGCGAGATACGAGATGCGAGATGCGAGGAAAGCTCGGGTATTCCTTATAGGTCCAGGTACGTGTAACACGGAAGGACACGGCGAAAATTATATTGACATTATAGCTATATACAACCATATATGTCATCCTGAGCAACGCGAAGGATCTTTGACCCTTAAGCAATACCCAGACATCCCCGTATCTCGCATCTCGTATCCCGCATCTGCGCACGCTAGTGCGCATTTTTCTACAAAAGCGAACTGCAACTCAAAAGCATTTATCCTTATGCTTTCAGCATTTTAATAGATAAAGAATGCAATATTATGAGGTGCAGTTCGCTTCTCAGGTTCTTATCTTATCTTATCATAGTTCCTAAATATTTCTCATGGTGGTTTTTGGAGTATTATAACATATAGGCATATTTATTAATACAAGTCTTAATGACTTCTGCCATCTCTTTTGAAACAACATTTTCCTGTCCAACTGTATAGTTTACTGTTTCTGCGTCTTCAGTACGAACCTGACAAATTCCTTTTGCCATATCGATCACTCTGAAACCTTTGTTAGTACTGTCATTAAAATCTTCTTCACTCCAGAAAACAGTAACCTTATCCTTATATGGATTTCCCTCATGAGGACAGAAAATTCCACAGTTTCCGCACTCGTTGCACATACCGTCCAAATGGATGATCTGATGTGCAGAGCCAAACCCGGACTCTATATATATCACGGCATTCGCTCTGTTAGGACATACATCTACGCATAATTCACAAATGTTTTCACAGGAGAGACATCTTTCTGCTTCCTTTTCGCTGTATACCGGATTTTTAAGAATACCTTTCTTCTCATAAAGTGCTTTTTCATCCATAGGAAGGACTTTTTTCTCAAAATCAGCACTCAAGCCTTCTTTTTCCAGAATATCCTTTGCAACTGCCTTTCCATCTGCAATGGCTTTAACAATAGACGCAGGTCCTTTCTTAACATCACCGGCAACATATACGCCGGATATGTTTGTTTCACAGGCAGTACTGACTTTTGGGAAGCCCTTCGAATCCAGCTCTATTCCGTTTTCCCTAAGCACTTTCCCATCAACCTGTTCCCCGACTGCTACGATGACAGTATCTGCATCCAATGTTGCGGTATTGCCTGTAGGTACAGGGCTTCTTCTGCCTGAGGCGTCCCTGTTTCCTAAAGTCATTTCCTCGCATACCAGCTTGCCGCCTGTATATGTTGACGGTGAAAGCAGTTCCTTGAATAAGATTCCTTCAGCCAAAGCCAATTCGATTTCTTCATGGTCTGCCGGCATAAATTGTTTTGTTCTTCTGTATACAATGGAAACTGATTCTACCTCGGGCACTCTCTTGGCAGCTCTAGCTGAGTCCATTGCGACATTCCCGCCGCCAATGACACATACATGCTTTCCTAAACTGACATTCCCCTTCTGAGCTTTGTAATTTTCCAGGAAAGAAATTGCATTGACTGTCTTTTCTGCCCCTTCTCTGAGTGAAATCTGCCCCGGCTTCCAGGCACCTATCGCTACTACTACGTAATCATAAGCTTTTTTCAAATCATTAACACTGAAATTTTCATCAATGCCAAGCATAAATTCTACACCCTGACTCTTTACAAGCTCCAAATCCTTCTTGACCATTTGGTCAGATATCCTGAACTCAGGAATTACATACTCAACTATACCGTAAGGCCTGTCTTTCTTATCCATTACAGTTACTTCGATACCATTTCTTCTTAAGAACAGCGCTGTTGCCAGACCTGCAGCACCTGCACCGACTACAGCTGCCTTTTTGCTGCTTCTGATATCCGCCGGCTTGATACCGGCAACATATTCATCCTGTGCATTAAGCACTGCTGTTTTTTTCATATCCCTGATCAAAATAGATTCATCATAATCCAAACGGGTGCATTTGTACTGGCACTGGTGATCACAAATAGAGCCTGTAATAGCCGGCGAAGCATTGTCATTGACAATAACTGAAAAAGCCTCGTCATACTTCCCTTCACCAACTAATGCAACATATTGTGGTATTTGCTGATTAATTGGGCACCCGATAGTGCAGGGAGCTATTGCACAGTCATATAACGGCAGCTTGGAAGAAAGTTTTCTGCTATTAACCGGCCTCAGCTCTTTAAGATGATGCTTGTCGGTTAATGCGTCCTTTGCGAGGCTGTCTATTTTAGCAATATCAATACCTGCAAAAGCACCCTTGAGCTGTCCTTCCACCTTTTGTGCCATCTGTGTTATTCTTTCATAGCCTCCGGGCTTTAAAATGGTTGTTGCAAATGTAATAGGCTGAATCCCAACAGCTAACACCTTGTCAATATTAAAGAAGTCAACGCCGCCCGAATAGGAGATTTGTAAATCACCGTCAAATTCTTTTGCCAATCTGCTTGCCAATGAAATAGAAAGCGCGTATAGAGATCTGCCTGACATATACATTTCTTCCCCCGGCAATTCCTGATTCTGAATCTTGACCGGTAAGGTATTTGTCAATTTGACCCCAACTTCAAGGTTCAATTCCTTGCCGACTGCTTTCAGTCGTTTCAGCATTGCAACACCGTCGCCAAACTGCAGATCATGTATGAAATGATGCCCATTGAGAGCAATGTAATCATAACCCATTGCATCCAGAGTATCTCTGACGAACCTTTCACCCAGGAGTGTCGGATTCATTTTTACAAAGGTATGCAAGTTCTTCTCTTTAAGAAAATAATTAGAGATCCGTTCAATCTCCTGGGGAGGACATCCATGGAGTGTAGAAAGTGTAATGGACGGACAAACCACAGGAGAAATCATGTCAAGGTCTTCCCTGGTAAAACGGGAAAACAAATGCATATTGGAAAGTAAAGCTTCTCTGCATTCAGCCCATATTTCTGTTTTTGATGCATCACGCATTCCTTCTATATAGGCATCAATTTTGGGAGATTTTATACCTTCCAGATCATAGCCTACGCTCATATTGAACATAAAGTCCCTTTTTTCGCTTAATTCCAGCTCTTTCATCAAGACATGCAGCAAAAACCAGGCTTTAATATACTCATTATATGCATCCTGTACTCTTAACTCCGTCGACCATTCCACATTGTAACCTTCGTCTTGAGCCAAAATACATGGCTTGGATACGGGCAAATCTTCTCCATCAAGCTTTTGCACTGTTTTCAGCTCTATAAAACGGCACCCTGTCAAATAAGCTGCTGCAATGTTCTGCGTTAATTGCGAGTTTGGACCTGCTGCAGGACCAATTGGAGAAGATAATTTTTCCCCAAACATCTCAATATAGTTTCCACTTTTATTATTATAAAATTTGCTTTTTCTAATTCCAAAAATTGACTCTTTCTCTTGTAATTCCCCGATCACCCAGGAAATCATTTTTTCAAAAGCTATTGGTCTCATTTTATCGCTCATTTTCTTCTCCCCTCTGTAAATGTCTGAAGTTATTTCTGGTTAAAATAGCTTCTACGCCACTCCTGTGTCATTCTGAGCCTGCGAAGAATCTTATACTTGAGAGTATGCCCGTGTAAATACTCATAAGTATTCCTCTCGGGTCTAATATTGAACGCACTGTAAGTGCGAATTCAATAACATCAAGGAAGCATTTACGCGAAATTTGAATAGATAATTAAAATGTTTTTCGCGAAATGCCTTGATCCTTCGCTTTGCTCAGGATGACATTCAGCTATTATATTAGTGGTCGTCCTAGCACTATTCTGCCAGGTTCTCAGTTGTTTTCGGCATTTTATCAGCATACTTTTCTACAAATAGTGATGGAATTGCTGCATACAGTGCAGCTGCTTTTACCAGCTCATCCTTCCACGTTTTTTCGTTTGGAGCATGAGCCTGGTCCTCATGTCCAGGGCCGAAGCCTATGCAAGGTATTCCATATTTACCCATGATAGAAACTCCGTTTGTAGAGAAGGTCCATTTGTCCAATGTCGGCTCATCCTCAAAAAGTCCTTCATAAGCTTCAAGTAATGTACTGCAAACAGGATGATCCTCTTCAATGAACCAGGTTGGGAAATATGCTTCAGTAGGGTATACCAGGTCTGTGTATGAGGGTCTGCTGTATGGATACATTGTTACTTCAGCCTTCGCTGCTTTAACCGATGGCAATTCCCTGATCTGGTTCAATGCATACTCCCCATTTTCACCTGCGGTCAACCTTCTGTCGATTGAAATCCAGCAGCTGTCTGCTACTGCGCATCTGGATGGCGATGTATGGAATATTTCAGACACGGTCAAGGTACCTTTCCCAAGGAATGGATGATCTATAAGCCTTTCATTAAGCTCTTTCAATTCCAAGAGAATTGGCGCCATTTTGTAGATGGCATTGTCACCTCTCTCAGGTGCGGAACCGTGGCAGCTTATACCCTGGGTCGCAACCTTTATTTCCATTCTGCCTCTGTGTCCTCTGTATATACGGCAGGAGGTTGGTTCTGTAAGAACAACAAATTCCGGACGGATATTCATTTCTTTTATAATGTACTGCCAGCATAAACCGTCACAATCTTCTTCCTGAACGGTTCCCACTATCAATAATGTGAAGTCATTCTCCAGCTTCAAGTCCTTGATTATTTTCCCTGCATAAACCATGGAAGCCATACCGCCTTCCTGGTCGCTTGCGCCTCTGCCAAGGATAATTTCGTCATCCTCAAAGCCCTTGTATGGATCATAATCCCAATTTTTTATATTTCCTAAACCCACTGTATCAATATGTGCATCCATGGCAATCAAGTGTTTGCCATGTCCTATATAACCGAGCACGTTGCCCATTGGATCTATTTCAACTTTGTCAAAACCGACATCTTCCATTTCCTTCTTTATTCTCAGAACTACCTCTTTTTCACCGCAGCTTTCACTTGGAATTGCAATCATGTCTCTCAGGAATTTTGACATTTGTGGTTTATATTTCTCAGCCAGTTCAAGTATTTGTTTAAAATCATATGCCATTTTCGACCCTCCTATATATTTACATTAAAGCCCCTTTGTGAGTCCTGTCCTTTCATTGAACTGATCGATCATCCTGTCAAGCTCAGGTCCCATTTTGTGCAATCTTCCCCAATAGTTGTCATAATCATACCACTGCTCGTTAAGCTCATCCAGATCATACATCTGCTGCTCAATCCATGTGTAGTACTTGAGATTATGGATACGTTTCCTGCTCTGGTAAGTCAATTCTTCCATGGTGTCTGTTCTGAGGCCCATTACGTACCTGTTATAATCTATAGCTGCATCCAGCTGCTGATATTCCTTGCCTCTTTCTTCTTCCATCTCTTTCAGTCTTGACTGGTACATTTCTGCGGAATCAGTGAGTATTGTGATTACTATGTCGTCCTCTGTAAGCTCGTAGTATTTTGCAAACTTTATGCTGGATATTATATTTGCAGCCCCTGAAATTCCAACCCAGCTCAGTTTCTCTATAACATCTTCCGAGACACCCTGTTCTCTCAAGTATTCCTGCCCGGCAGGTTCATTGAGGAGACGGAACATACCCAAGCTGTCATTGTCATCTATTGCGATAACCATATCTGTATTCTTTACATTATGAATCCAAGGCACGTGCTTGTCGCCTATACCTTCAATCCTGTGATCTCCAAAACCGTTATTGAGTAATGTAGGACATTGCAATGCTTCTCCGACAGCAATTTTAGCATTTGGATACTGATCCTTCAAATAATCCCCGGCACCTAGTGTTCCGGCTGAGCCGGAAGTCAGGCACACACCTGCAACTCTTGACTTTGGTCCTGCTTCTGCCTTGATGATCTCGTCCATAGCATTACCAGTAACTTCATAGTGCCATAAATGATTGCCAAGCTCCCCAAACTGGTTGAATATAAGTACATTATCTCTGGTTCTTCTCAGTTCCCAGGTTTTATCATATATCTCTTTTACATTACTCTCACAGCCAGGGGTAGCTATAACTTCCCCCGCTACTTTCTTAAGCCATTCAAAACGCTCCTTGCTCATATTCTCAGGTAATATTGCAATGGAGCTGCAGCCGAGAAGTGTGGAATTATAAGCTCCACCACGGCAGTAGTTGCCTGTAGAAGGCCAAACTGCCTGATGATAGGTCGGATCAAATTGTCCGGTAACTAAACGTGGGACCAGGCAGGCAAAGCTTGCACCTACCTTATGTGCTCCGGTAGGAAAAAACTTCCCTGCCATAGCGAAAATTCTTGCTTTAACACCGGAAATCTCGGAAGGAATCTCAATATAGTTAGGTAATTTATTGTACAATCCACCCTGTTTAACAGGTTCATTTTTCCATGAAATTCTGAAAAGGTTGATTGGATCCACATCCCACAAGCCGGTATTTTTTAGTTTTTCCTTAACCTTTGCCGGTATCTTGTCAGGGTCCTTCATTTGAGCCAAGGTTGGAATAGCGATATTTCTTTCCCTGGCATTTTGTACGGTTTTCTGAAGCCGTTCTTCATTGACTGTCAGATCAATAAGCTTTCTCATTCTTTACCCTCCATTGTTTATTAATTTATTTATTAATAATTTTTTTAACATCCTCAAGAGTAGGTTCCACAACATTTGCCTTTCCCGCAGCCTGCATAGCGCTCTTTATATCCTTGAGGCCGCTTCCGCTTACTATACTGACAACTCTTTCATCACCTTTAAGCAATCCGAGTTCATTCATTTTCATAATTCCTGCAAAGCTTGTAACCCCGGCAGGTTCCCCGAAAACTCCTGTTTTTTGAGCCAATATCTTCATTGCGGTCAGTATCTCTTCATCGGATACATCTACCATATATCCTTCTGATTCCTGTAAGGCTTTTAACGCTTTGATGCCATTGCGCGGTATCCCAACAGAGATACTGTCTGCTATGGTCTCTGGTGTTCTGTATTCAAATTCAAATGTTTTCTTTTCGAAGGCTCTTGTCACCGGATTGGAATTTTCTGCTTGAACGCCCACTATTTTAGGGAACTTGTCAATCAGACCAAGCTCGTAGCATTCCTTGAAGCCTTTCCAGACCCCACCTATAGTACAACCGTCTCCGACAGCTACCACTGCTATATCAGGCGCCTCCCAGCCGAGCTGCTCACAGATTTCATAAGAAATTGTTTTCTTGCCTTCCAGCAAATATGGATTTATTGCACAGCTTCTGTTATACCAGCCGAATTCATCAGCTGCCTTGAAGCAAAGCTCTACTGCTTCATCATATGTGCCTTTTACAAGAAATACATTTGAACCGTATATGAGAAGCTGTGTTACCTTGGCCTCCGGAGCTGTTTCCGGTACAAATATATGAGTTTTTATGCCTGCACTGGCAGCAAAGCCCGATAGGGAGGAAGCTGCATTTCCCGTTGATGCCGCACACATGACATATCTGTCAAGCTCAACAGCCTTTGCAACTCCCACCGCACTTGCCCGGTCTTTGAGAGATGCAGTAGGATTCCTTGAATCATCCTTTAAGAAAAAGCTGTTTAATCCTGTTTCCTTTGGGAGGCTTTTTATATCATAGAGTGGTGTCCACCCAACCTGGAGCTGCTGTATACCCTTGGTATCCTCCAAAGGTATTGCAGGAAGATACCTCCATAAGGAGTAGTCTGTGTTTTTTTTCAGATAATCCTGTGTCAATTCTTTTTTAATCTGATCATAATCCAGAACAACATCCAGAATCCCGTCAATTCCACAATCCAGACATGTATAAAGCACCTCCGCCGGATTGTACTCTCTTCCACACTTAACACATTTTAGCTTTAATACCTTGCTCATTCCTTCACCCTCTTTCTATTATAGGCCGTATCCTTCAAAGGCAGTTCAAGCCTTCTTATACCGTCAAAGCTTTCATAAGCCGAAGCCACTGCTGCAGCCACCGGAATCAAAGATATCTCTCCAATCCCTTTTGCTCCGTATGCCAGCTCCGATAGATTCTTTTCTATTATTCTTACGTCTATTTCCGGTGTTTCAGTAGCTCTTAACAAGCCGAGAGTCCCAAACTTCGATTTTACCAGTCCTTTTTCATAAACCAGCTTCTCTTTCAATGCCGAGCCCAGACCCATTATTACTCCACCCTCCACCTGACCTTCTATGTTCAGAGGGTTTATTGCTCTTCCTATATCATGAGCAGCAACGATCTTTGCTACCTTGCCGTCATCATCCAGTACCGCTACATGGGTAGCATAGCTGTATGCCGCATGGCTTAAGGGATTCTCTTTTCCGGAGTTGACAGGATCTGTAATCACACTGAATTCACCTTCAAAATCCTGGCCTTCCAGCTCTTCCAAAGTTCTTGTTTCCAAGGCTGCCTTTAGTTTGAGTGCGGCTTGGCGGCAAGCTTCACCGGTAAACAAGGTTTGTCTTGATGCTGTTGTTGCTCCTGAGTCAGGACATAGAGAAGAATCCTGTTGATTAAAGATAATATTGGCACCATCAATCCCAACTGTTTCAGATACTATTTGTATCATAACAGTAGCCAGACCCTGCCCTATGCAAGATGCAGCCGAGTATATGACCGGTTTTCCGTCTTTTACCCTGATGCGGCAGCGGCCGATATCCGGCAAGCCGACGCCTATACCGGTGTTTTTAAATGAACATGCAATTCCTGCGTATTTATTGCTAAAATACTCATCCTTGACCGCAAGCAAGGTTTCCTTAATAGCAGCATCATCACCGCAAATCTGGCCATTTGCAAGAACCCTTCCAGGCTCAACCGCATTTCTGTATCGGATTTCCCATCTGTCCAATCCTGCCAAGTCTGCCAGTTGATCCATGTTAGCTTCCGCACCGAAATTTGACTGGGGCACCCCAAAGCCCCGGAATGCTCCTGCAGGGGGATTGTTCGTATATACACAGTATCCGTCCAATTCGACATTTGGAATACTGTATGGTCCGCAAGCGTGGGTGCATGCCCGCTCTAGAACTGCAGTCCCCAAGGATGCATAAGCACCTGTGTCGGCAATAATTTTTGCAGTCATTGCCGTAAGCATGCCCTGTTCATCACAGCCTGTCGCAATCTCCAATTCCATGCCGTGCCGTTTAGGATGGCATAACAGGCTTTCTTCTCTGGTAAAAGTATATTTACAAGGCTTTTTGGTATAAAAAGCTCCTAAAGCCGCATAATGCTGAACACTCAAATCCTCTTTGCCTCCGAAGCCTCCGCCTACATTCTGAAGAATTGTTCTTACTTTATCATGAGGCAGACCAAGCACTCTGCATATTTCATGATGGTCATGGGTAATACTCTGAGTGGCAACATATACATTCAAGACATCCCCATCATAGAACGCAACTGCGCTTTCCGGCTCAATAAAGGCATGATCCAAAGGAGGCGTTCTATATGTGTTTTTCACCACATATTTGGATGCGGCCAATGCTTCCTCCGGTTTTCCTCTTTTTACATAAGTTCTGGAGAGCAGGTTACCCTTGCCATGAACCTTTGGAGCGTCATCCTCCAATGCCCTTTTAGGATCTGTAACAGGCTCCAGCTCCTCATACTTTACTTCAATGTGCAATAATGCCTCATCTGCAATTTCCTTCGTTCTGGCAACAACTGCCGCAATAGCATCTCCGGCACAGCGTGTCATTTCTCCAACAGGCACAAAGGTCGGCCAGTCTTTGAAAATATATCCCTGATAATTTTCACCGGGCACCTCCGATGCTGTCAAAACTGCTTCTACACCTTCCAAAGCGACCGCTTTCCCGGTATCGATGGACAACACCCTGGCACGGGGCTTCATTGCTCTTAGAACAGAAACATAAAGCATATCATCCATGAAAACATCATCACAATAAGTTGCCTCGCCCAGTGTTTTTTGTATGGCATCAATCCTGCGCCAATTCTGTCCGATATTGGATTTGATCGTATTCAATCTGATATGCTTCGATTCCCTTAAGGCTTCTGCGGCAAGCATAATTGCCTTAATAATCTTTACATAGCCGGTACATCTGCATATGTTATTCCTTATAGCTTTTTTTATATCTTCTTCTGTAGGATTCAGGTTTCCGTCCAATAATGCTTTGGCACTCATCACCATGCCGGGTGTACAAAAACCACATTGTACTGCTCCTGCTTCAGCGAATGCATTTGCATATATTTCCCTTTCCAATTCGCTGAGTCCTTCGATAGTAAGCACCTCTTTATCCTGCAGCTTATCAACCTTCATAGTGCAGGACCTTACAGCCTTACCATCTATCAAAACCGTGCAGGTACCACATACACCTTCATTGCAGCCATTTTTGACAGATGTCAGCTTTTCTACTTCTCTAAGGTATTTCAAAAGAGTTGTTCCATTTTGTACAGAAGTTGCCATTCCGTTTAGCTTGAAGCTAACCAAAGACACCACCTACCTTATCAAATCCGACTTTTATCTGAGAAAATTCAGTATCATTTTTTCTGCTGTTGCAAAATAGTCACCAAGATCAAACTTCTCTTCATCCATAAGATATTGCATAGATGCTCCCATCATAATGGAAACTATCAAATATGGAAGCATACCGTAATCTACAGATTTATTCTCTTCGAAACATGGCTCTTGTTTTAGAACCTCTGTTATATTTTTTATCCAAATATCAAAAGCATCCTTAAACTTTACCCTTATTTCTTCATTTACAGTTCCCTGTACCCAGAAGTCAAACTGCACATAGTCAATTTTTTTATGGTTGAGTATGTCATCTTTTTTCTCATAAAAGAGCCCTTGAAGGTTTTCGGCAAACGATTTTTCCTCTAAATCTACCGAGCTCATCCTTTTCTGCGTAAACCTCTCTTGTATACTGTCCAGCAGAGCAATCATAAGATCATTTTTAGTCGGGTAATAGTAATGCACATTGGATTGAACCAAACCTGCCTCTTTGGCTATCAGATGCATTCTTGTACCGCTTATCTTATTTTGGGCTACTATTTCAAAGGCTGCTTCCAAGATTTTATTTGTAGTATCATTAGCCATTTAAAAACCTCACTTCGTTAGTTTATATCAACACTTATTTAGAATGCTGAAAAATTTAAATAAGAAGGTGGCTTGCCGGTGGTCTTCTCACTCAGGTGATCAGACAAGAAGCAAGCCACTCAACTGTAAACTATATTGTCGTATTATTTACCCAAAAACCTCGACGCCTTTGAATTTAACAATGAGTCAAGGGTTTCCGACGCATTTTTTACTTTGCTCAGGAATATCATTGCTGCTATAATATATGGTTTATAGCCGGCTTCTTTATACAAAGGTGTACGATACCGATCAAACACCGATGCAGCGACTTCACCTTCCTTGCAGCTTACACCTGTTATATCCGCAGGTAGGCAGTGCATATACATCGCTTTTCCGTCTTTTGTGAACTTCATCATTTCTTCTGTGCATTCCCAATCCTTATGATTAGCATTCTGCACCAGGAGTTCTTTTTCAAGTGCCTTGATTTCATCGAACTTGCCTTCGCCATAAAGTGCGGTCCTCTTCTCCATGGCAGCATAAGGTGCCCAACTCTTCGGATAAACTATATCAGCATCTTGAAAAGCTTCTTTCATTGAATTGGTCTTAACAAACTTTCCTCCGCATTTTGCGGCATTTGCTCTTGCTACATCTTCTACATCAGAGAGAAGTTCATAGCCGGCCGGATGAGCCAGAGTCACATCCATGCCCATTCTTGTCATGAGCCCTATTATTCCCTGGGGTACTGACAAAGGCTTGCCATAAGAAGGTGAATAAGCCCAAGACATAGCAATCTTCTTGCCTTTAAGCTGTTCCACGCCTCCAAAATGGTTGATTAAATGAAGCATATCCGCCATGCTCTGTGTTGGATGATCTATATCGCACTGTAGATTTACCAATGTTGGTCTCTGCTCAAGAACTCCATCTTCATGGCCGGTCTTTACAGCTTTTGAGACTTCTCTCATATAAGTATTGCCTTTGCCGATGTACATGTCGTCACGGATACCGATTATGTCGGCCATAAAAGAGATCATGTTTGAGGTTTCACGCACCGTTTCACCATGAGCTATCTGAGATTTTCCTTCATCAAGGTCCTGCACTGTCAGTCCCAATAGATTACAGGCACTGCTGAAGCTGAATCTGGTTCTTGTTGAATTGTCTCTGAACAACGATACTGCAAGCCCGCTGTCGAATACTCTCGGGGATATGTTGTTCTCCCTCATTTTCCTCAGTATATCTGCTACTTGAAATACAGAATGAATCTCATCATCAGTTTTTTCCCAGGTTAATAAAAAATCATTGTTGAACATATCCTTGTTGTCAAGCTTTTCAAATTGTTTAATCAGCTTTCTAATCTCTTCCATTCGCTTCTCTCCTATTAATCATTATAATTTCCGGTTTCTTGCAATCAATACTTACGAGAAATAAAATTTGATTGTCTAGTCAATTCAATTATAAAATTGCATGAATGTTTTGTCAACAGACCTTTTTTATTTATATTAAAAAATATTTAGATAATTAGTAGGGAACGGTTTAGAACCGTTCCCTACTAATTATCTAAAGCACTTTATAAACTTGCCCCAGCCAGGTTCACCAGTGAACCTGCCATCCTCATATACCAGTTTGCCACGGGAAAAAGTCATAACAGGATACCCAAGCATTTCGCAGCTTTCCCATATGGTGTAGTCAACATCCGAATGCATATTTTCTTTAGAAACAATAAATTTCTTTTCCGGATCATATATTACTATATCTGCATCACTGCCAACTGCTATGTTCCCCTTTCGCGGTGCACATCCGAAAATTTTTGCAACATTGGTTGAACAGACCTCTACTGCTTTATTGAAAGATATATGTCCTTTGTTGGCCTCACTTAACATGTACGGATATAAGTTCTCAACACCCATACAGCCATTAGGAATTTTTGTAAAGTCATCCTTGCCCCAATCCTTTTCATAAGATTGGAACGGACAATGGTCTGTAGCGACAGTAGCAACATCCCCTCTTTTCAGACCTTCCCATAATGCATTCCGGCTTTCCTCACCCTTAATGGCGGGGGAGCATACAAAGTATCTTCCGTCCTCTCTCTTATACACTTCATTAGTGAAATTCAGATAATGGGGACAGGTCTCTGCATATATTTCAAAGCCGTCATCCCTGGCTTTTGTTACTTCATCCAAGCCTTCCCTGCTGGCCAAATGCACAATGTACAAGGGAGCATTGAAGGTTCTTGCAAGATATACTATTCTTCTTACTGCATCGACTTCAACGAATTCAGGGCGGCTTTCATAATGATACCATGCTGATGTCTTGCCTTGTGATAGCAGCTTCTTTATCCTGCCGTCGATCAGATAAGGATTTTCTGCATGTACTGCAAC
>LOES01000042.1 GCA_001515955.1 Clostridia bacterium BRH_c25
CTGTGGCAGTGCAAACTTCTGGTTTGTCACCTCCAGAATAAGAGAGGGTATTATAGCAAGGGTGAGCGGCAACAGCAGCCTGAAGGTAGTGCCTGCTCCCCGGACTGTAAATATCTCTATTTTCCCTCCCAGTTTTTCTATGTTGGTTTTTACAACATCCATTCCCACGCCTCTGCCTGAGATATCCGTAACTTTTTCTGCCGTAGAAAACCCGGGTTTGAAAAGCAGCTGCAGAATTTCACGATCTCCCATTGCAGCCATGTCTGTTTTATTCGCAAATCCGTTTTCCATTGCTTTTCTTTTGATACCCTCAATATTTATACCTTTACCATCGTCAATAATATCAATATTTACATAACCGCCCTCATGATAAGCCTTCAGCTTTACTGTTCCGGCCCTCGGCTTGCCTAATTTTATCCTCTCTTCCGGGATTTCCAGCCCATGGTCAACAGCGTTTCTGACAAGGTGAGTCAGAGGATCATACAACGCCTCTATAATAGATTTGTCAAGCTCAACATCAGCACCTTCAATCTCAAGCACGATATCCTTGTCCAGTTTTTTTGACAATTCTCTTGCTATACGCGGAAACTTGCTGAACACTATGGCAACAGGCTGCATCCTTGTTTGCATTATTTTTTCCTGCAATCCGGTAGTAATATGGTCTACATTCTGAAGTATCGGCTCAATACCGGGAATCTCCTTTCTGAAGTTCTCAGTAGTTCGCAGAAGCTGGTTCCTTGCCAGCACCAACTCACTTGCCATATTTAACAGACTGTTCAGGAGTGTTACATTTACTCTTATGCTATCCTCAGCTGTAATGCTCTGCCTCTTGTTTAAAGGCAAGCTTCCAGCCGGTTCCACCCGTTCTGTCACATTACTGATTGTCGCCGGATATTCAGAAGCTTCTTCTAATTTCATATCCTCCGATGTGCTCTCGGACTCGACCGCTACTGACAGCTCCTGTATATCTTCTCCCGGCTCGCTCAATAAGGGCGGCAATATATCCAACTCCAGAACAGTTGTAAACAATATCTCAACCTGTACATCAGCTTCCTCAGCTTTAGCCGTGTCCCCCGGTTCATCAACCTCCACATGGCAGTCAATTACACAGCCTATAGACCTGATCTCTCTTATCAGCTCCAAAAGATTAACACTTTCATCAAGGAGCCTTCTCTTTACTCTGTATAATCTGCAGCCCCGTTCCAGTTCACTTGTGATTTTCTGTTTTTGCGCATCGCTATTCCCAAGACTATTGCAGTTAAAGCTTTCAATAGTACCGCTGGATGCAGCCAGGGTTATTGCCCCCTCGGCCTTATCCACTCCCAGGATTGCAGCCAGCTCGGCCATAAGCCCGGAAATTTCAATATTTTCACTGTTTCCTATATCATCAATCATAGTCTTCAGACAATCATTGGCTGAAAGGATTATGTCAATCAGCTTATCTGTAATGTTTAGGCCTCCAGCCCGGACCTCTCCAAAAATATTCTCCAGGGAATGGGACAGCTCCACTATATTCTTGAAGTTGAAAAAGCTTGATGTACCCTTTATGCTGTGTACAGCCCGGAAGATGTTATTAATACTGTCTTCTTTAATACTGTTGAGATCCATTTGTACAAGCTCGGTTTCTACTGTTTCCAAATGTACTTTTGCTTCCTCAATAAAGCCTTGAATAAATTCATCATCCTGCATCGTACTATCACCTCATTTTAAAATTGAAACTTTTTACTGAAAATCAGGCACTCCGGTGCAATTTTATATTGCGGACAGCTTTGATGCAGTATCTGCCAGGTCCTTAATACCTACAGAGGCTTCAGATACGGTTTCTGCGGCATTGTTTGAGCTTGTAGCTATATCACTGGTTTTTTCGGTAATCATGTTTACTTTTTCTGCCGCTGCTACTACTGCGTTTGAAATATTTCCGGATACGGAGGATTGCTCTGCTACAGCTGCTGCAATTGTATTGGTTATACTTGTCATTTCATCAATGACCTGCATTATCGTTCCCATTGCATTTACTGCATCCGACATATTCTTTTGCATTACTTCAATTTGCTGACCTATTTCATCTGTTGATTCTGCAGTCTGCTTTGCAAGCTCCTTTACTTCCCCTGCAACCACTGCAAATCCCTTGCCGGCTTCCCCGGCACCCGCAGCCTCTATAGCCGCATTCAATGCCAGCATGTTTGTCTGATCTGCTATATCATTAATAACCTTAACAATCTTTCCTATCTGCTTTGATGACATATTAAGAGTCTCAATTATTCTGTTTGTATCCTTGGCCTTTGTTTCCGCATCTGCAGTTATATTCTTGGAACGGCCGCAGTTCTGGCTTATTTCATTCAAGGAAATATTAATCTCCTTCATTGCATGCACCACACTGTTTACAGAAGCCGAAACATCTCTGGCAAAGGTCGATACATTATTTGTATTGTGCGCTATGCCTTCAACCAGTGAGTTTATTTGCTCTATCCCTGCAGAGGTTCTCCCGGAAATTGAAGCAAGCTTCTTGATTATTTCATCTGTATCCTGTGCTCTTCTAAGCCTTTCATCGCTTAGCTTCCTGACTTCCTCCAGCATATTGTTTACTTCTTCATTTTTGGCTAACAGTTCATTGTTGTTGACCTCCAGAGCATTTCTCTCCAGGCTGATTTCATGCCTGTTATAATCCATGCAGTTGGGTATGTCATTAATATTGTTAAAAATAGCCTTGACCATATCCTTGCACGAATTGTACCCGCAAGCAGAACAGTTCAGTTCCCTTTCCCTCTTTGTATGCTTGTGCAGCTTTACGAAAATTTCGTCGTACTGCTGCTCACTTGGCTCCTTAAGCTCCTCCATCTTTATTCCGGTATTATAATTTCTTACATAATCATCCAGCTTCAGCGTATTATCAAAGTGCTTATAGAGCCAATCTATTTTTTTCGTCACCAGCTTGTTGCCTTTATCGGCAAGCTTCTGTGCTTTTAGTGCATTAAACTTTATATCTATATCATCAATTGCTGCTTCTTTGGTGGTGCCGGTACCGATATTGCAGCCTTTTGAGCAGTTCAGTATATCTACCAGCAGCGGAACTGCCTTATGGTTTTTTACCCTGTTACTGTACTCGTCAAGATAGCTGTATACATGCTCATGTCCTTCGATCTGCCTGACCCATGCACCCTTGACCTTGACCTCCACATTCTCCTTTAATCCCCCCGGCCTGCTGAATAAGCAGCCCAGGCTGCAGCCTATATCTTCAAAATCCTGCCTGTCATAATGTGAAAGACCTATATTGTTTTCCTCCAGGTATTCCTTAAGTTTTTTAAAGGTTACATTGTACTGTATGTGATTGTGTGTATTTGCATCGTTAATTTCATTGGTCTTACCTATACATGGGGACAGGAATGCAATTTCACTATTAACATTTGCATGCTTCTTCAGATAAATCGCCGTACACATCATAGGACTGTGAACAGGCGCAAGACTCCTTATAAGCTCCGGCTTGTACTTTTCAATATAGTTTACAACTACAGGACAAGGCTGTGCTATTACTGAAGATAATTTCATCTCTTTTATAGCTTTCAAATATGCCCAGGTGGTTATATCCGCACCGAAGGATACATCATATATAACGTTGATACCCTTGGATTTTAAGAATCCGAACAAATTTTGATAGTCGGCAAAATTAACTCTCACAGAGGGTGCTGCAATAACCGAAATTTTTCTTCCTTTTTCAAGATTCTCAAAGAAACGTTCAGTATCATCCTTATAGTCCCTGGCTTCATGATCACAAACTTCTATACACTTTCCACACAGTATGCATTTTTCATCATTTATTCTTACTTTGTTTTCCCCGTTGAAATTGTACGAAATGTTTGCATCAAGGGTTGGGCAGTTTCTTATGCATTTGTTGCACCCTACACAGTTCTCTTCCTTTACAAAAATAACCTTTTCCATTTGTCTAACCCCCTATTTGATATTATTAGCTGTAAAAACGCCTTCCCGCAGCGCTATATTCTATACTGCCTTGCCAAAGCATCCAGCTTTCGTGCAATATCAGAAAGGTTTTCTGCAGAGCTGCCGGTTTTTATAGAAGAAGCTTGGATTTCGCTGGACGTAATACTTATCTCCTGCATGCTGTTGGATATTTCACATGTACCATTGGATATTTCATTAGTAACCCTGGTTATTTCCCGTATTCTTTCAAACACTTTTTCCATGTTGCCGGTGATTTCAACTGAGCTAATAGAAAATTCCCTTGAGGAATCAGCCAGGTCCTTTACACCCAAGGACGCTTCACTCAGGTTTCTCGTCACACTTTGTGTGTTAAAGGCTATTTCCCCGATATCCCTGGTAATGTAATCCGCCTTATCAGCAGCTTTCTGTACTGCACTTGATATTTCTCCGGTTATTGCCGTCTGTTCAGTAACTGCCGCTGCAATAGTATTGGTAATGGCAGTGATCTCTTTTGTCACATCGTTTATAGTTGTAACCGCTTTTACTGCACCTGACATATTGGTTTGCATCGTCTCAATCTGCTCACTTATTTCTTCTGTAGCTTCGGCAGTTTGCTTTGCCAGCTCTTTTACTTCATTTGCTACAACAGCAAACCCTTTACCCGCTTCCCCTGCTCCTGCAGCTTCTATAGCCGCATTCAAAGCCAGCATATTGGTCTGATCTGCAATATCATTTATTACATTTACTATCTTTCCAATCTGCTTTGAGGAATTATTTAATCGTTCTATTATATTATTGGTATCTTTTGCGTTCTCTTCTGCATCTGAAGTTATATGAATGGACCTTGCACAATTTTTGCTGATCTCGTTCAATGAAAGATTGATTTCCTTTACTGCTGCTGCAACACTGCTTATAGAATTGGATACTTCCTTCGTTGAACTGGAAACGTTGTTTATACTTTCAGAAATCTGTGCTGCTATTCCGTTTACCTGATTGACCGCCGTAGAGGTCTGCTCCGAAGCGGATGCCAGATTTGCCGCAGTTTGCGACATTCCGGTCACTTTATCTGTAACAACCTCCACTTTGCTGCTTGTGTCCGTAAGTGCTGATGCTGTCTCCTCCAGGTTTGAAGCGATTTCCTCCAGTGTGGAATTGATGGTATCTGATTTGATATTTGTCGCTGCAAGTGTTTCTGTTATTGCGCCGGTGATATTCGACAGGCCGGAAGATGCCTCATTCAATTGAGCAGTAGTAAAACATATGTTTTTCATGGCGAATTGGATATCATCGGCAAACATGTTGAAATACCTTTTCATCTCACCTATTTCGCCTTTGGATACATCTTCCATCCTGCTCGTCAGGTCATGCTCCTTAACAACCTTCTCAAGAACATCTATGAATGAGACAGAAGGCTTGACATATCTTAAAAAGTTCCTGGTACTGGCAAACAGTACTATTATCAAAGCTATACAGGTATTGGAAATGAGATAGTATAACAGTTTCTCCCTGTCGATACCTATTAGTCTCCCTGTAATAAAAGAAATGAGTACCGCAAGAGGCAGGACAACCAGCAGTGTCTTTCCCAAATATCCATATAACGATATGGAATTTGATTTACCATTGTTCTTGAACAACATATATCTCCCCCTTTATTGAAAAACGGTATCTAAGGATAGTTGCTTGTGAACTATATCGGTTACAAAAAAGTGCTATATAAATATTTTATATGAATATTCCAACTTCTTCAAGCAAATACGACATTTTATCCTTTATTTTGACTTTTTTCTAATAATTACATAAATTACCCTGCCATACTTGTGCAATGATTTGTGAAGCACTCCCATTTTTGATATAATTATATCGCCCGGAAAGCAGGGAGGTATGACTATGATCTGGTACACTATATTGTCATTGCTGTTAATATTAATCACAGCTTGCGGCTTCTACTTTTCAGGTATTGTAATCCATCCTCGTACAAAAAGCCGTGAGACTACACTCCAAATAGAATGTGAAAAGGGTAATATGAGCCCAGAGGCCTTTGAGAAGCTTCCCAAGGAAGAGGTCTGTATAAACTCGCAGTACGGTTATGAGCTTCACGGATACTACTTCCCCAATGGCAATTCAAAAAAAACCGTGATAATCTGCCATGGCATAACCTATACAATATTCGGCTCGGTTAAATACATGGATATGTTCATGAAACGAGGCTTCAATGTGCTGATCTACGACCACAGGAACCATGGAGACAGCGGTGGCAGCAATACCACCTTCGGATATTATGAAAAATATGACTTAAAGTCCTGTACAGACTGGATATTTGAGAAATGCGGCGGTGATTGCACCGTAGGACTCCATGGTGAATCCATGGGTGCTGCAATTGCCCTGCAGAATATCGCTATTGACCCCAGAGTATCCTTCTGTATAGCGGACTGCCCATTCTCTGACCTTGAAACGCTTTTAAAATACAGATTCAAGGTGAAATACAGGCTGCCCTCCATCCCTGCAATACAGATTACCGGCTTATTTGCGAGGCTGCGTACAGGAATGCGGTTCAAGGACATATCGCCAATAAGGGATATATCCAAGGTGGAGACTCCTGTATTCCTGATCCATGGCAGGGAGGATATGTACATCCCTACCCAGATGAGCATTGACATGTACAACAGTAATAAAAAAGCTTTGAGAAAGCTGTATCTTGCCCCCGGTGCAAGACATGCAGAATCAGTAGCTGTGGATAGGGAGGGATATGACAGGCAGGTCGGGGAATTCCTGAATGAAAAGGTTATTTTTCCCATGCATCATCCATGAGCTTTTTTGTTTCCGATTTCATCTTATCAGTTTCAACATCATCAAGCATGATAATAACATCCAACACGTCTCCTTCGTGAGCTTCCCTGGGAAGAAACACCTTGGGAAGCTTCAGAACCTTATCATAATACTCTATAACCGCATAGTCTCCTTCAAATCTATCAACAATACACTGCATTATTTTGCCTCCTATTTACTTGACCTCCTAAAACCGTCAGCCTGCGCCTCTTGTTCAGTCTTGAACAGCTTCTCCGAAATGGTTCTGTCATAGTATGCTCCTCCCGGAAGATGATATATCTTTTCTCCCTTGCTGTTTATGTTTCCCTTGATAAGTCCGTTTCCTGCAGAGTTTGTATAAAGCTTGAGCGCATTTGAATTTTCTGAGCCGTAAGTATAGCTGCCGGGATTTACATTGAACTTTATGCTTTTTCCGTCACTTTCCACAACAATTGTCCCTTGCTCATCCGTCCTGTATACAGCAATACCCTTGCTCTCCAACAACTCCATTGTCTCCTTGTGGGGATGTCCATAGTCATTTCCTTTGCCTGCCATTACCACTGCATATTCCGGCTTTACCTGCTCCAGATACTCCGGAGTCGTAGAACTGGAGCTTCCGTGGTGCCCCAGCTTCAGTACATCGGCTTTGAGCCTGCTGCCCATGGGACTTTTCAGAATATCCTTCTCGCTTTCCTCCTCAGCATCTCCCTGAAAAAGAAAGCTAACCTCTCCATATGTCAATTTCAGCACCGCACTGTGATTATTGAGATTGTCATAGTCTGAGCTTACCGGACCTATGAACTCGGCTGTCATCCCCGACAGAGCCATGCTCACTCCCTGGGCAGCCGTTGCAACCTTTATGCCCCTGTCGCTGACCGCCTTTAAGACATCCCTGAAGCTGTCTGTGGTATGCACTGCCTTGGGTAAATAAACCTTTTCCGTATTGAAGCTCTTAATAACAGCATCCAAGCCGCCTATGTGGTCCTCATGGGGGTGTGTGCCTATGACCGCTTTAAGCTCCCCGACTCCTTGCTTTTTGATATAATTTACTACCATTTCACTGTCGTTATTGTTTCCCGCATCAATAACTATATTCTCTCCCTTTGGTCCCTGTATAAGTATAGCGTCGGCCTGTCCCACATCAATGAAATGCACCTTCAGAGACTGTCCGCCGGCCGCATTCACAACAACCCCCGCAGCTTGCGGAGTGCTGCATGAAATAATGCCCAGACACAATACCAGAATGAGCAGTAGTACCAATATCCTATATTTCTTCATTTACTGTGAACCTTCTTCCTGCAATATTTTCTACTTATATGGTATTTACGCTGCTGTAAAAAAATACTAAATCCCCATCAATATATAGAGAGCATACATTTCATATTTCAACACAACTCGACATTTTCCTCTATTAAGAGTAGTTCTGATAGTAAACTCGTTCAGCCATAGTTGAACATCGAGGATTCAGATGGGGACTCTATCCCACCTGAATTTGAATAAAGAAACCCATCATCTTTGAACAGAAATTGTATAAATTCTTTCTTGAATAAACATATATGAATATGGTCAAGAATATATTATTAGTAGAATGTACACAACGTACATATTGTACATTTATCTAACTAAATGATATAATGGAGGTGAAGGAGGAGTGCTCATGCAGGAATTACTTAATGCAACAGAGGTACGTGCCAATTTCAGTGAGTTTATAGATACTGTAGTCCGTGAAAAGCCCAGAGCTGTTAAACGAAATCGTGATGTTGTAATTACATTTTCCCTACAACATACAAGTGAAATATTGTCCCATTATATTCTTACATTTGACTACGAACAAGATGAGGATGGAAAATATGTCGGATCAATCAATCAAATAGATGATATTGTTGCCGAGGGAGACTCTCTTGAAGAATTAAAAAATGAATTAGCAAGACAGTTAGTGGAATATGCGAAGGATTACTATAGTAATTTTGCGCGCTACTATAATGCCCCAAACCGCCATGCCCACTTCTATTACATTCTTCGTGTTCTATTGGAAGATGATATTGAGAATGTGTCAGATATGCTTCATGCCTAGCTGGCGAGATCTGGAAAGCTTCTTGAAACGGGATGGCTGGACGCTTATTAGGGAAACCGGCAGAGATAAGATATATGAAAAGGCACTGCCAGATGGTGATATACTTAGAAGCGCAGTATCAAAGAGTTCTGCTGAAATCGGCAAGGGTTTGTTTGCTAGAATCCTAAAACAACAATTGAAATGTGATAAGGAATACTTTAATAAGCTTAAGTAATGATAATAGTGAAGTAAAGCATCTCTGAGAATTTGATTCTCAGAGATGCTTATTTTGTTACTGCTTCAGCATAAGTGTAGATCCTATAACCCCCTGGCTCTTGTGCTTTCTTCGATAGCACAAGAGCCTCCAAACAACATGCAGCACTCGATCCCTTTGATTGTAATGCTTAAAGTTATCCACATATCCACAGGCTATATTGAATATAAGAGAATGTTTGTCATAGACTTTAACAAATAAGAATAGAGAGCTTAAATGTAAGTGAATTGAAAAGCTTGATAAAAAGAGTATGGATTATCCCCAATATTGGTGCTCACACACCTCTTTGTCCATGAAATTGCATTTGAAGCGGCATTTCTTTATATCACACGCTTTACAGCAAATATTGTCCTTATCAAAGCAGCCAGATATAGCACATCTGAGCTGTTTTTTTACTTCCCCCTCATTGGACTCCTTGTCCACATTTTTACCGTTAGAAGACCCTCCAGTAATCATGAATAACCTCTCTGCAAGCCCATAGGCTATAGATAGTACAGGATTTCTTTTCGAATCCTTTATCTTGTAGAAATCCAAGATCAAACCACCTCTTTTTAATAATTATAGACATATAGTCCAGCAACAATTCCATATTACTGGACTATGCGTCCATTGTCAACAATTATTGTCCCTATTCGTCCACTTTATGCCTCGATTGGACGAATTGTGTTAACATTTTACTATATATATTGTACATCCAGGATTCATTATAAGATGTTTAGCGCAAATCATACAGAGGGGTGCATTATTATGGAATTTGGCGAAAGATTAAAAGCTCTAAGGGAAGAAAAGGATTTAACAAGGGATGCCCTTGCAGGTAAACTGAACGTATCATATTCCGCCGTATCAAAATATGAAACAAATGTCAGATTCCCGGACAAAGGAACTTTGATAGATCTGGCTGCTTTTTTTGACGTTTCTTTAGACTATTTACTGTGCAGAAGTGATATTCGAGAAACCGCAGAAAAAATACTCAATGACTCCAAGAAGCAGTTTTTGGTTAGCTCCCCACAGAAAAAATATAGCACAGACGAGGACTTATCCCCTGAGGCTATCGAGGAAATAGAGAAATTTAAAGAATTTGTACAGCATAAATATAGAAAGAAATAATGGAGGTCTTGTAGATAAAAGTATTAGCATTACTTGGAAGCCCAAAAAAGTATGACAATACTTCCTTGCTATTGTAGGTTATGTTGCAATAAGTGAATGTTACATAATCAATATGTATATAAAAAAATAAAATGACGTTTACATGTAAAAATTAGTTTACACTTTGTTTACACTTTTTTGATGTTTTGCACGTTAAAAAACGTATTTGGATTTTTTTTGTGCTCATGTCTTTATACGAAAGGAACGGTGAGCTAATATGGCAACGAAATCCGTAGCTGAATTGTCCAGACAAGAATTACTGCACCGGATTGTAGACGAGTTAGAAGGGGTTGTCGTATCCGATGCGGAGGGACGCTATGTATATGTAAACAATCGTTGGAGCACTATTACAGGGTATTGTCTTGATCGGATCAAAGGCAAATATATCCATGATATTGTGAAAAACTCACAGGTGGATGAAGCATTACGCACTCGAAAGAACATTTCTGGACATGCCGTGCTCTTGAATGCTGCCACAGGAGCCGAAATCCCTATGTACTGCTCGTATAACCTGCTCTATCGGGAAGAAGAGCTTGAAGGCTGCCTGATCTATATGATACAGGTCAGCGAGCAGAAACCGCTTGTTTCCCCTCCTAACGTCAGTGCGCTGTTCGATAAGCTCAGTGAATACTTGCAAGAATTCCGTGAAATGAAAAATACCAAGTATACCATACACAATATTATCGGAGACAGCCCGGAAATTATTAAGCTGAAAGAGATTATCAAACGGGCGGCGCGGTCCGCTTCAACGGTTTTAATTGAGGGTGAAACAGGAACCGGAAAGGAACTCGTCGCCCATTCCATCCACACTTTAAGCGACCGTACAATATTCCCTTTTGTTAAAGTAAATTGTGCGGCCATTCCCGGAGAATTGCTGGAATCGGAATTCTTTGGATATGAAGGTGGTGCTTTTACAGGTGCGAACCGAAACGGCAAGGCGGGGAAATTCGAAATGGCCAATAAAGGAAGCATGTTATTGGATGAGATCAATCAGCTTCCATCATTGCTTCAACCTAAGATGCTGCGCGTACTGCAGGAAAAAGAAGTGGAAAGAATCGGCTCAACGAGAAGTATCCCCATCGATGTCCGTATCATTGCTGCCTCTAACGTTCCGCTGGAACGGCTGGTCTCCGAAGGTTCTTTTCGTTCTGATCTTTTTTACCGTTTAAACGTCATTCGAATTTTGCTCCCGCCACTGCGCGAAAGAAAAGAAGATATTCCCGCCATTGCAGACAGTTTGCTAAAGCGCCTGAATTTTCAAATGCAGCTTCAGATACCTGGAATCTCGGACGAAGCCAAGACGCGCCTGATGGAGTACGATTGGCCGGGTAATATTCGCGAATTGCAAAATGCGATTGAGAGAGCAATGAATTTTGCATGGTGTGAACGGCTGGAATGGGGACATTTTGAAGATTATTTCAAGAATTGCAGTACTTCTGGAAATAGCACAAAAGAGTTGGCCATATATCTCAACGATTTACCCAAGGGGATTAAACAAAAAAAGCAGGATCTGGAACACAAAACAATCTTGGATGCCCTGGGAAAATGTAAGGGAAATAAAGCGCAGGCGGCTAAGCTTCTGGGAATATCCCGCACATCTTTATACAAAAAAATACAAGCATTTAAAATTTATTTTTGAGCTTTTGTTTAAAGTGGAGCTATCCTAAGAATAGCTCCACTTTTTTTATGTAAACTGATAACTTATTGAGAAATTTGTCAAATTGTATGTTCTATATGTTTTGCAATAAACATTTTACATTTCCATTCTAATATTGCAAAATCATATTCCTTGATTTCATAGGTTGCATAATTCTTCCTTGAATCTTCTTTATTGCAACCTATATATATGGAATGGCATAGAAATTGCTATAATCATTGCTGTCGGTATTAGATCCCACTAGAACCACTATTAGCAGAAGAACAATTCAGAAAGGAGGGAGTACTTTCCGATTCCAAATCTAAACCATCAAAACATTTTTCCATCAAACGGAAGGAGTCTTTAAATGAATTACTGGAAAATTACATGTCTTTTTTATGGTACATTAACCGCGCCTAAAGGAATTTTTTGTGCAGGGATTGACGAGGACAAAGTGTTTCCCTTCGTGTACAGCGGATATTTATTGCAAAATGGCAAGAAAAACATTTTGGTGGATGCAGGTGTTCATCAGGATAACATTGTTGACGGCAAAGCGTGGGCGGGATGTCCGGCTGTCGGCGGCAATCAGCATGTGATTGATGCTCTCGCCGGTGAAGGATTGTCACTCAAAGACATCGATACTGTATTATATACCCATTTGCATAACGATCATGCCGGCGGACTTGCGCTTTTCCCCGATGCATTAACGATTTTCCAAAAAGACGAGTTGACGAATCTGCTTAATCCTCTGCCGTCCCAAAAAATACGCAACGACTATGACCCACGCACGCCGGGTGACCTGAAACTGCTGAAAAACATCCGCATGATCGACGGTGACTTCGATATGGAAAATGGCATTAAGCTCTTCAAAGTGCCGGGGCATACACTGGGAGGCATGGCGATTCAGGTTCAAACCAAGGAAGGAAAATATGTTATCACAGGCGATATGCCGCATATTTCCGTCTCACTTTTTCCGAAGCTTGATAAAATGCAGCTGCTGGACAGCTCTTGGGTGGACATTACACCGGCTCCGGATGTCTTCGGACCATATGTCTTCAATGGCGTTATATACGATCATTATGCCGCCTTTGATAGCTTCAATAAGCTAAGCTTGTTGGCAGAAGAATTCGATCCTAAATGGTATCTCACCGGACACGACATGTGGTGCGTCGTCAAAAAATACTTCGGGAACTAAGTTTAAATGCCTGGATAAACCATTTCAAATAATTATAAGTTGAAAGGGGATTAAAATGACTACATCACAGAACTGGATGATTGGGATTACTATCCTGTATATTTTATGTATGATTATTCTAAGTTGGTATGTTGGCAAGAAAACTACAAAGGATGAGAACGAGTTCATGATCGGCGGCAGGGAATTCACACCCCTTATGACCGCCGTCGGCAATGGATCCATCCTGATTTCAGGCGGATATCTTCCTTCCATCGTTATGTTCGGCTACATGTTCGGAATGGGCGGTATGTGGTTTTATCTTGGATGGGGAACCGGCGCCTTGGTAGCATGGCTTTGCTGGGCGGGATTTTGGAGAACCACAGGTGCTGTTACGCCCACCGAGTGGTTTGAGTACCGTTATGGCCGCGGCGGCCGCATGAGTATTACCGTTGTAATTTTACTGGCCTCCCTGGCTATTCTTGGCTGGCAAT
Source organism: Clostridia bacterium BRH_c25 (assembly GCA_001515955.1). The sequence goes on from LOES01000042.1 coordinate 13,516, forward strand.
ACGTAGGGTGCGGTTCCATAGTTGGCGGCGCACTTGGAATTCCCAACCAATGGGCAATTTTACTCGTAGGCGTAGTGGTTACATTGTATGTTGTGCTGGGCGGCATCTGGGCGGCTACAGCCACAGATTTAATTCAGTTTACCTGGGTGGTTATTGTTGTATTTTTAGCACTGCCCATTTATCTGATTGCAACCCATGGCTGGCCGCAGGCTGCATTACTGCCTGAAAAATTTCTGTCGCTTCCATTTGGATCGCTTCCTGTCTTCAAGTTTATCGTTCCTTCAGTACTGACTTTCTTGATGATGCACCAGTCTCTGCTAAATCAGTCTCCATATTGGGCACGTGCAGCTGGCACGCGCAGCCTGAAGGCTTGCAAAAGGGGATGGATGTGGACCGTTATAATTGCTTATTCAACCGGCGTTGTCGGCGCTTTTGTGGGCGTATATGTCCGCCAGCTGCTTCCGAATTTGGAACAGCCTTCTCAGGCACTCGGTGCTTTGCTGAACCTTATTCCGACTCCGCTGGCCGCTATGGTTTTGGCAGGTCTGATGGCAGCTACCATGTCTACCTGTGACATTTATCTGGTTTCCGGCGTTAATCAACTAGTTCGTGACGTCGCTCAATATTTCCTAAAAGTAAGGGAAACAAGCGAATTAATGAAGTGGGCAAAATGGGGTACTATTTTCTATGGTATGCTCTCAGTCGTATTCGCCATCATGTGGGCACGCGGGCTGAGCCTTCTCTTTGCCTTTGGTACCGGCATAGGTGCACCACTGTTCATTTTCTATCTGGATTCCTGGCTGCTTCGGGTTGGCAACCAAAAAGGTGCGATTTCATCCGTTGCAGCTTCCCTGATGACTGTTTTGTATTGGGAAATCCTTACCCCAAACTACAAAACGGTTAATACACTCTGGCTTGTTTTCCCGGTTTCGCTTATCGTATTGGTTGCAGTCAGCCTGCTGACCAAAGATAAGGATGCAGTTAAAGCGGTTCCCGCGGGTCAGGACCCGGGTGAGCTTGGTATTGAAATTCTCAAGACAATGTATAGAGGTTATCTCAATACCGGTCTTATCATTACCAATCTTACACAGTACTCAACAAAGCATCATCTTCAGGCGGCGGCTATACATAAGGAAATTGATGTACTTGAAAAAAGCGGCTATGTTGAGCGTGAGGGTCAGCGTTTAATCAAACAGCTGTACCTGAAGCTGACTGCCAAGGGCATTGCCGTTACGGAAAAATACATGGATGCTGCAGAAAAGACTTTAGTTGAAAATTCCAGAATTGATACAGAATCACTCGAATTTATGAAATGGCTTGAAAACGGTTCGCTGTCCCTCAGTGATATCTCAATCCAGAAAAAGCTTTATATGATGGAATTGAGCGCGTTGTCTGAACATCTGGCAGAACGCGGACTGGTTAAGGTATTCGGCCAGGGGCGTTTGAAGGTTGAACTGACTCAGGAAGGCAAGACACTGATCAAACAGTATGCCTAAGTATAAGGCCTCCAAGAATTTTAAGACAGTCATAGGAGGAATTCAAATGGGGAATATCATTGTCGCACCCGGAAGATACATTCAAGGCAAGGGTGAAATAAAGAATTTAGGAACGCACATCAGCGCACTGGGTAGAAATGCTATGATTATCACCAGCAAATCCGGAAAGGCGCGTATTGAAAAAGCCATGGAAGGATCGACGGAAGATAATTTCAACTATATTTTTGAACCTTTCAATGGCGAGTGCAGTATGCCGGAGATCGAACGTCTAATGCACATATTCAAAGAAAAGAAGTGTGATCTTATCGTGGGTGCCGGGGGCGGAAAGGTGCTGGATACAGCCAAGGCTATTGCCTGCCTGTTAAAGGTTCCCAATGTGATTGTGCCTACCGCCATTTCATCTGATGCGCCATGCAGCGCACTGGCAGTGATCTATCACGAGGATGGATCGTTAGATCACAGGTTTCCTCTTCCAAAGAGTCCTGATGTAGTGCTGGTGGATTCTGCAATTATTGCGCAGTGTCCCGTAAAATTATCGGTAGCCGGTATGGGAGACGCACTCTCAACGTATTTTGAGTCCCGTGCTTGTATGACCTCCGGATCTTTAAATATACATGGAGGACATATCTCATTGTTGGGACACCAGATCGCCAGGCTGTGTTTCGATATCCTGATGCGCGACGGTGTCAAGGCAAAGCATGCGCTGGAGGAACATGTCTGTACACAGGCAGTAGAAAACATCATCGAGGCTAACACGCTGCTGAGCGGTATAGGATTTGAAAGCGGCGGGAAGGGTGCCGCCCATGCAATTAACGACGGATTTGCCGCGCTGGAAGCATGCCATCATGTAATGCACGGAGAAAAAGTAGCCTTCGGCACCCTTGTCCAGTTGATCATGGAAAATGTGGACAATGAAGAATTGAATCAGGTATACAAGTTTTGCATGGATGTAGGACTGCCGATTACACTCTCAGAACTGGGTATTGTTGAAAATATTGAGGAAAACGTGCGTCATGCAGCACAGGTGGCAACACTGCCTGGAGAAAGCATTTTCAACATGCCTATGGAAATCACCGAGGAAAAGGTTTACGATGCCATACTCGGCGCAGACATCTGGGGCAGACAATTTATAGCCGGACAAAAAGACATCGTAAGTCTTCAATCATAGACATACATGATCTGCTGTATATCTTTTTAACGGCAGCATAAATTTCTGAAAATTTGGTTTTAGTATACTGAATTCGAAATGGAGAATAGCTATGAGAGAAATATTGATTAAACCTGAACTGTATAAGTTTAAAGCATTCGAAGAATTTGCTCAAGAATTTAAACTTGGGAAAGAAGATCTTGTCCTGACCAATGAGTTCATTTACACACCCTTTATGAAGGCTTCAAATCTGGAATGCACCTATATATTCCAGGAAAAGTTCGGTGCCGGAGAGCCTTCCGAAGAGATGATTACCGACATTTTCAACGCCATTGACGAGAACAGCTACAAACGTATCATTGCTATCGGCGGTGGTGCTATTATGGATCTGGGCAAACTGCTCTCACTCAAACGAACCGGATCTGTACACGACCTGTATTTCAAAAAAGTTGACGTTGTAAAGGCCAAAACTATGATCGCTATTCCAACTACCTGCGGTACCGGCTCGGAGGTAACCAACATTTCCGTGGCTATTGTAAAGGATGAGGCCGGCAAGACTACAAAGCTGGGTCTGGTTTCTGATCAGATCATTCCTGACGTAGTTTGCCTGATTCCTGATCTTCTTAAAACCTTACCCTTTAAGCCTTTTGCCGCTTCCGCAATCGATGCTTTGATTCATGCGGTAGAGTCCTACCTTTCGCCCTCACGTGCTACACTTACATCTGAGCAGTTTGGTGTCAGGGCTATGGAGATGATCCTTGAAGGGTTCAGAAAAATCGGTGAAGGCGGACCCGAAGAACGTTTCACCCTACTGGACGAGTTCGTCACCGCTTCGTGCTATGCCGGTATTGCATTTTTGCAGGCGGGCTGCGCCACGGTGCACGCCATGAGCTTCCCCCTCGGCGGGACCTATCACGTACCACACGGTGAATCGAATTATGCGCTTTTCGGTAAGGTACTCGAAAAATACGATGCGATAAAACCGGATGGAAAGATCAACGAATTTAAAAAGCTGATTGCGCGCATACTCGGCTGCAGGCCTGAAGACGCACTTAATGCCTTGGCAGCCCTTGAGGAAAAGATTCTACACCTGAAGCCGTTACGTGAATACGGCTTTAAACAGGAAGACATAGGGCTTTTCGCGGATTCTGTGCTTAAAAATCAGCAGAGGCTGATCATAAATTCCTATGTACCATTGACCAGAGAACTGATAGTGGAAATTTACAGTGAGTGTTACTAATTGGAACTATGATAAAAATAGGAGGCAGAAACATGGCAAAGATTAAGGTGGGCGTGGCCGGATACGGCACAATTGGACAGCGGTTGGCGGACGGTGTGGCTCTTCAAAAGGATATGGAGCTTGTGGGTGTTGCGGATCTTGCTCCGACGCTCTCAGTCCGTGTGCTTTATGAAAAAGGAATGCCCTATGATCTGTATCTGGTTTCGGGTGCGGACAGGTCAAAATTTGACAAGCTTGGGATTCCGGTCAAGGGAAGTTTCGAGGAGCTTATTGACCGTGTAGACATCATGCTCGATTCCTCGCCGGGTGGCATCGGCGCAAAAAACAAGGAACTGTATGAGAAAAAGGGTGTAAAAGCCATCTTTCAGGGTGGAGAGAAGAACTCCGTTGCGGATGTGTTTTTCCACGGTTACGCAAATTATGAAAATGGCTTGGGCAAGGATTACTTAAAGCTCACAAGCTGTAACACTACGGGACTGATTCGTTCGGTGGATTGCCTTGATCGTGAATGCGGCGGACTAGATAAGGTCGCAATAACTATCATCCGCAGGGTCGCCGATCCAGGGGACTACCACCGTGGGCTGACAAACGCCCTGCAGATGGATAAGGCACCTTCCCATCAGGCACTTGACCTTATGACGATCATGCCGCATATTGACGCGACCGGCATTTTAGTGCACACGCCTGTAACCCATGGGCATATTATTACAGTTGTTGCAACCGGTAAAAGGAAGATCACAAAGGCAATGGCGCTTGGGGCATTTTTAAAGCATCCAAGGATAATGGTCGTTAAGCTTGAAGACGGATTTTTAGGAAACGCATCCTTTTTTAAATATGCAAGGGATCTCGGAAAACCCCGCGGCGATATGTATGAGATCGGTCTGTGGGAAGACTCGATTGTTGAAACCGGCAATGACATTATGTTTGCCATCAATATCCCACAGGAAAGCGTAACCATCCCTGAAACAATTGACGGCATCCGCGCTGCCATGAAGATGCAGATGACCCGTGAAGAAGGTACTAATACGACTAACGAGTATCTCGGAATAAAGAACCGGTAGACTCTTTTCCATCATAAGGCGGGGAAATTTTATCCCCGCCTTTATCAATAAGTTTGGCATAAAAGGGGGATAAGAAAATGAGATTCGGGATAAAAACCTTAGATGACATTGAAGTAAAAGGGAAAACCGTCTTACTGAGGGTTGATATAAACCAGCCCATCGACCGGGAACACAATACGCTTAAGGATACAACCCGTGTGCGTGCATGCATACCTACGATCCGCGAGCTCTCAGAAAAAGGTGCAAGACTTGTGTTGCTTGCCCACCAGGGCAGCGACATTGAATACAAAAATTATTACACAACTGAGCCGCACTTCCGTGTACTTAAAGAACTCTTGGGCAAGGAAATCAAATTTATTGATGACGTATGCGGTCCCGCCGCAAGATCGGCAATAAAAGGCTTAAAAAACGGCGAGATTTTACTTCTTGACAATGTACGCTTTGTCGCCGAAGAGCAGACATTGTTTGAGATGAATCTGAAGCTTACCCATGAGCAGCAGGCAAAAACGTTGCTGGTATCAAAACTTTCGCCCCTGGCGGATTTATACATATGTGACGCATTTGCGGCGGCTCATAGGGATCAGCCGTCGCTTTGCGGTTTTGAACAGATTTTGCCTTCCGCTATGGGCAGACTGTTTGAAGAGGAATTCTGTGTCATTTCCGGGCTGATGGAAAACCCCGACCGCCCCAGCGTTTTTGTATTGGGCGGCGTGAAGGTGAGTGACGCGTTTTTAATGATGAGTACGGTACTCAAAAATAATATCGCCGACAGGATACTGACCGGCGGGCTTGTCGCAAATATAATGCTTTGGGCAAAGGGCGTTGATATCGGGGAACGTTCAAAAAGCTTTGTCCGGAAGCAGGGCTACGAAAACTATGTAGATACTGCGAGAGAGCTTGGAGAAGAATTTGCCGATAAAATCATTCTTCCGGTGGATTTTGGCTATGTTAAGGATGACAGGCGCTGCGAATGCCCTATACAGGGAATTCCGTCAGATGAGTTACTTGCGGATATTGGCAGCAAAACCGCCGGTATATATAGACAGGAAATCTTAAATGCAAAAACGGTCTTTGTAAACGGGCCTATGGGCATATTTGAAAAACCGGAAAGCGAGCTTGGGACAAAAGCGATATGGGAAGCCTTGGGAGAAACAAGCGGCTATACCGTCATAGGGGGTGGTGACAGTATCACTGCAACAAACAAGTATGAAATGACAGAGAAAATCAATTATATTTGCACTGGCGGAGGCGCGCTTATACGGTTTTTAACCGGAGAGGAGCTTCCTGTTGTCAGAGCATTGAGACATGGTTCCAAGCTGTAAAGCGAACAAAAAAATAACGATAAACAGGGAGAGAGTTATTATGGATTATGCAAAAGAATCGTTAAGACTTCACGCAATATGGAAAGGCAAGCAGGAAATGATCCCGAAAATGCCGCTATCTACCGGCCAGGATCTTTCACTGGCATATACTCCGGGTGTTGCCCAGCCATGTTTGGAGATTCAAAAAGATATTAATAAGAGCTATGAACTCACAGGGCGCTGGAACACCGTTGCCGTTATCACGGACGGAACCGCTGTGCTTGGACTGGGCGATATCGGGCCGGAGGCGGGGATGCCCGTTATGGAGGGCAAATGTGTTTTGTTCAAGGGATTTGGAAACGTCGAAGCAATCCCACTTTGCATCCGTTCAAAAGATGTCGATGTAATCGTTGAAACCTGCGCGCTGCTTGCCGGCAGCTTCGGCGGTATCAACTTAGAGGATATTTCAGCTCCCAGATGCTTTGAAATCGAGCGCAAACTGAAAGAGCGCTGCGATATTCCGGTCTTCCACGACGACCAGCATGGAACTGCCGTTGTTTGTCTTGCTGCTATGGTAAACGCCCTCAAGCTTACCGGGAAAAAGCTTTCAGAAATCAGCGTCGTAACCAGTGGTGCAGGTGCTGCCGGTGTGGCTATCATCAAACTGCTGATGGCTCTTGGCCTCAAGGATGTTATAATGTGCGACCGCAAGGGTGCGATCTATGAGGGGCGTGACGGGCTGAACAAGGAAAAAACCGAGCTTTCCAAGCTCATAAACCGTAAAATGAAAAAGGGGACACTTTCTGATGCCATGAAGGGCGCGGATGTATTTATCGGCGTATCTTCACCCGGTACGGTAACTCCTGACATGGTAAAATCCATGGCAAAAGACCCCATTCTCTTTACAATGGCAAACCCGACTCCTGAGATTATGCCCGAGTTGTCACTAGAGGCCGGAGCTGCTGTTGTCGGTACCGGCCGCAGTGACTACCCCAACCAGATCAACAATGTTCTCGCCTTCCCGGGAATCTTCCGCGGAACCTTTGACGTTCGTGCATCCGATATTAATGATGAGATGAAGATCGCTGCCGCCTATGCATTAGCGGGGCTAGTCAGCGATGCTGAGCTGAAACCGGATTTCATCATTCCCAAAGCCTTTGACCCCAGAGTGAGAGATGCTGTTGCAAGCGCCGTCGCCGACGCCGCGCGTAAAACCGGCGTAGCCAGAATTTAATAAGGAGCAGACAAATGCGACATGAAATAGGATTTGGAACCGAACCACAGCAGGTGGAAATTTCCGATAAAAATGTAATAGGGGTGGATCCCCTTTAAAAAGCCATTTGCATTTTATCAATCCTATTGTTCAAAACTTAGTTTTATTTTTTGTTGTAAACACCATATGAATTTGCCTTCACAATTGCTATACTATATCAAATGCTGCAGCTATTTATTTTATTTTTAAAGGAGGATTTTTGATGAGTTTAATGATGGCATTCTCAGTTGTTCTGATCGTACTTTCTTTGGGAGATATCATCTCCACAAAAACGAAAGCCTTTATCCCGTCTGTATTCGTAGCGGCCTTATTGTTCTTATTTGGGTTCTGGACTTTCTTTCCGGCAGATATCGTTGCTCTTGCAGGTTTTCAGACGCCGATTGTTTATCTGTCCATGTATCTGCTGATCACTCACATGGGGACTATGTTATCTCTTCGTGAGCTGGCAAGTCAATGGCGCACCATCGCAGTAGCATTAATCGGAATCGTCGGTATCGTTGCTTTAACCATGACTGCAGGTGCCGCACTTTTCGGTTTTCAAACTGCTGTTGTTGCAACCCCGCCGCTTACCGGTGGTATCGTTGCTGCAATCGTCATGAGTGAAGCCGCCACCAAGCTCGGTTTCGACAACCTGGCTGTTCTGGCCATTATCACTTATGTAATGCAGGGCTTCGTAGGCTATCCGTTGACAGCCATGATGCTTAAAAAAGAAGGCACTCGTTTGCTGAGCGGATTCCGCAGCGGAGAAATAAAGCATGTCAAGACCACGGAGAAGGTTGACGAGCCTAAACGCAAGAAGCTTATACCTGCTACACCTGAAGCATATCAGACAACCTACGTTGTTCTGATGAAACTGGGTCTTACTGCCTGGGCAGCTGTCGGTTTTGCAGCCTTACTCAAGCCTGTCGTTGACATCTCACCTTATGTAATGTGTCTTTTCTTCGGTGTAATTGCACAGGAACTGGGATTTGTTGAACAGCGTCCTTTGAACCTTTCAGGTTCTTTCGGATTCCTTATCACCGGCCTGATGGCCTTCGTTTTCGCAGGTCTTGCAAGAGCTACACCCTCCATGTTGGCTGAAATAGCATTGCCACTGGTTGGGATTATAGTACTCGGTGTTTCCGGTATGGCAGTCTTGTCCATGCTTCTTGGTAAAAGATTGGGATACACAAAGGAAATGTCTTTTGCTATTGCATTGACTGCCCTATACGGCTTCCCTCCAAACTACATTTTGACCGAAGAGGCTTCCAAAGCACTGGCCTCAACAACTGAGGAAAGAGACTTCCTGATGGATGAAATGCTTCCGAAAATGTTGGTTGGCGGCTTCACTACAGTAACCATCGTATCGGTAATTATAGCTGGAATTTTTATCAATTTCATGTAAAAAAGGCATCTATTGAATCCATTTAACGAATAAGGAAGCCTTTTTTGAAACTTATTCAGGCCAAGTGGTACGCTATGGAAATCTATACTTTCCTATTCGTTATAAAAAATTGGAGCGCCTTTTATAATAAAAAGGCGCTTTACTTTCTTAAATACAAACCCATTATCAGAAAGGAGTGAGTGCATTGAAAACAAATTTAGAAAGAATTAAGAATGATATAGAAGCCCTCAGTCAATTTAACAGCTCTCCCGGTCTTGGTCTCACGCGCTTTTCCTTGACTGAAGCGGATCGCAATGCGCGGGAATATCTACGAGGCGAACTGAAAAAACTGGGACTTGAGGTTTATGAAGATGCTGCCGGTTCACTCTTCGGCAGACGAAAAGGAGAAGATGATACCTTACCTGTCATCATGATCGGCTCCCATTTTGATTCCGTAAAAAACGGCGGTAATTTTGACGGACCAGCTGGAGTCATCATGGCCCTTGAAATTATGCGGGTTCTTCATGAAAACAATATCAAAACCAAGTATCCTATCGAGTTTGTCGCAATGATCGAAGAAGAAGGGGGCCGTTTCGGAGGCGGTGTCTTCGGCAGTCGGGCCATGGCCGGATTGGTTGACTATGAACAGTTGAAACGTAATAAGGATGAGAACGGCATCTCCATGGCCGAGGCCTTTGAAGCTTTTGGATTCGACCCCGCTAAAATTAAAGATGCCGCTCGTCTGCCTGAAAGCATCAAGGCTTTTATCGAGCTTCATATCGAGCAGGGACCAATTCTGGAATCCAGCGGGCTGGATATCGGTATAGTTGACTTCATAGTCGGAATCAGCCAAACCAGGATCACGGTCACAGGAAGACCTGACCATGCAGGGACGACTCCGATGCACATGCGTGCCGATCCTTTGAGCGCTGCTGCCCATGTCATCTCCAAAATAAGCTCCTACGCTGTGGCAGAGGGCAATGGAACAGTTGCTACAGTCGGTACCATGAAGGTTTCCCCGGGTGCCGCCAATATTGTACCCGGATCAGTCACCTTCACTGTGGACATCCGGTCAAAAAATAACGACAACATTGAAGCCGTAAAGTCAAAAATTCATAAGGAGTTTGAAGCCCTTACCAAAAGAACTGACATTTCTTATGAAATCCTCGACCTGCTTAGCGTCAAGCCGGTGAAAATGGATCCTCAGATCAGTGCACTTTTCGAGAAAAGTGCCAATAAGAATCAGTTCACATATAAAGCAATGTCCAGCGGTGCCGGCCATGATGCAATGATTATGGGAGCTGTCACTTCTGTCGGTCTGATATTCGTTCCCAGCAAGGACGGAAGAAGTCATTGCCCTGAGGAATGGACCGACTATAAGGATCTGCAGAAAGGCATAGAACTCATTTACCACACAATTTTAGAGTTAGGAGAGGTTGCCATATGAAAGTAAAACAATTAGCAGAAAAATACAATGCATACGCAGTCGAAATGCGACGGGAATTCCACATGAATCCGGAACCCAGCATGAAAGAATACCGGACACAGAAAAGGATAATGGAAGAACTGGACAAAATAGGAATCGAGAATCATGCCGCAGGAGGGACAGGAGTAATAGGTATTCTCACCGGAAAGGCGCCGGGAAAGACAGTAGCTTTACGTGCTGATATAGATGCTCTGGACCTTCAAGAGCTGAATGATGTTCCCTACAAGTCCCAAAACGATGGTTTCATGCACGGCTGTGGTCATGATGGACACGCCGCCGGCCTTTTGACTGCTGCTAAAATTCTTAAGGATATGGAGCAGGAGTTCAGCGGAACGGTAAAATTCCTATTCCAGCCCGGAGAAGAAAACGCCAAGGGAGCCTTCGCAATGATTGATGACGGTGCTCTGGATAATGTTGACGGACTATTCGGCCTTCATATCTGGAATGACTGTGAAGTCGGAAAGATTTCGACCGAAGCAGGCCCCCGCATGGCTTCAGCCGGAATATTCAATATCAAGGTACATGGCAAAGGCGGCCACGGATCCATGCCTCATCAGGGTGTAGATGCCATAGTTGTTGGCGCCGCTATCCTGATGAATCTCCAATCCATCGTCAGCCGTGAAATCAGTCCTTTGGATCCGGCAGTGCTGAGCATCGGAATATTCAACGCCGGAACACGGTTCAATGTCATGGCCGGAGAAGCTTACCTGGAGGGAACCACCCGTTGTTTCAGCCTGGAAGTAAATGACGCCTTCGAAGCTCAGATCAAACGTGTTGTCGAGAGCACTGCAAAGGCCTATAGAGCCGAAGCAGTTTTGGATTACAAGCAGCTGGTCCTTCCGACTATCAACGATCCCGCTCTGTCAAAATTAGCTCAGGCTGCTGCTATTAGCCTTGTGGGAGAAGAGGGAAACATTACCTTTGAAAAGACCACCGGAGGAGAGGATTTTTCTTTCTATTCCAAGCACGTCCCAACGGTCTTTGCTTTTGTCGGTGCACAGAACAAAGAAAAAATTGAGTATTTTCCGCACCACCATCCGAAATTTGATATCGATGAGGATGCATTGAGTATAGCATCTGGTCTCTATGCACAATTTGCGCTCAATTTCCTGGGTGGTGATGGCAATGATTAGCCAGCTTGTAAAAGAATATGAATCCTATATTGTCAGCTTGCGCCGTCACTTTCATATGTATCCCGAACTAAGCTGGAGCGAATTCGAGACTTCGAAAAGAATCAAAGCCGAACTTGACGAAATGGGCATACCCTATCGAAGCCTGGCCGGCACAGGGATACTCGCAACGATTGAGGGCAAGCAGCCCGGAAAAACAGTTGCTCTGAGAGCAGATATAGATGCTCTTAATGTTAAGGAAGAAAATCAACTGGAATACAACTCAAAAAATGAAGGTTTTATGCACGCTTGCGGTCATGATGGTCATACCGCCATGCTCTTGGGAGCAGCAAAGGTACTGAATGCATTGAAGGGTGAATTCAGCGGTACTGTCAAGCTGTTTTTCCAACCTGCTGAAGAGCAGGCTGCAGGAGCAAGAAAAATGATTGAAGAAGGCGCTCTTGAAGAAATCGACGGCATTATGGGCATCCATCTGTGGTCAGGTCTCCCTACCGGTAAAATATCCTGTGAAGCTGGCCCGAGAATGGCATCAGGAGATTACGTAATTGTTGATATCGAAGGGAAAGGCGGCCACGGATCTCTACCCCACCAGACGGTAGACACAGTGTTGGTAACGGCTGCCTTCCTGCTCAACATTCAGTCAATAATCAGCCGTGAGATCAGCCCCCTGGACCCAGCAGTCATAACCTTTGGGGAGGTCAAAACCGGAACCCGTTTTAATGTCATCCCGGAAAAAGCGCATCTTGAGGGCACCTTCCGTTGTTTTGATCCTAAGATACGAGCGCAGCTTCCGAAGATAATCGAAAGGTACGCCAACTATATCGCTGAATCATACAGGGCTTCCGGCAAGTGCACCTTCCATGAAGGGATGCCCCCTACCATAAACGATTCCGGCTGCTCCGAGATTGCAAAACAGTCGGTATTGGATTTCTTAGGGGAGGAAGGCTTGGCTCTGTTCGAGAAGACAACAGGCAGTGAAGACATGGCCTATTATCTGGAAAAGGTCCCCGGAATCATTGCCTTTGTCGGCACACAAAATCCCGGAAAAGGATCGGATTTCCCTCATCATCATCCAAAATTCAATATCGATGAGGATAGCCTGATTATCGGAACAGAGCTTTATGTCCGGTTTGCACTGAACTTTATTAAATAGTGAAAAATGAGGTCTTCGTACTGAAGACCTCATTTTAATTGATTTTCTTGGGGTAGAGCTCCATTATTTCCAGTGCTATCTGGACTTTTAAACGGTCATTGTAGTCCGACAGATCCAGATTTAAGATTTCCTTCAATCGATTGATACGATAGGTCAACGTATTTCCATGGACATGCAGCTGGTCTTTTGCCACTGTCCAGTTGCCACCGGATTTGATGTATGTCTCAAGAGTACTGTAAAGCTCCTGTCGTGATGACATTTTATAATCCAGCAGCGGACCCAGAATTTTTCGGACAAATATTCTCAACTCATTGGGATCATTGTTCAAAAGAAATCTCTTAACCTCAAAATCTTCATAAAAATAGTAGTTAAACCGTCCGTTTTTCTTCAGATCCAGGTTGAAGATTTTCATGGCATTATCATGGATTTCCCTGAAGTTTGAGTTGCGGTCGGCAACCTCACTGATAGCAACTTCAATATCAAAATCATCTTTTGAATAGTCCAGAATCATCAGATAGGACTCCTTCACTTTTTTCATCAGCTCCGATAAGAACAGCTTATTGATGTTCTTATTGTGTTCAAAGATGGTAATAATATAATTCCTCTGCCGCAACGTAATGCTGCTGGGAAATGTCGCCATCATCAAGCGGTTCATTTCCATGTAGAGGTAGCGGAAATTACTGTGCAATGAAGCCTCCAGCTTATTATAGTTGGTCTTCATGATTATAATCTGGTGTCTGCTATTGAAATTGTAATTGTATTTCTTTGCGAATTTGTTCATAAACTCTGTTGATTTATCTGCCAGCAAATTCTCCAGGAAATCTCCCTTGAGTGATTGCTCCATGCTGTTGAGCTCATTGTTTTTTAGCAGCTCCAGGGCAATAATTGTAGAGCATTTGTCTATTGTTATCTTTTCCAGTTCATTGAACTCCGAACTGTCAGAGACAATACCCACCCAACCCAGCACTTCACGGTTCACCCGTATCGGATTGAAATAGATCCATTGGGCCAGGGATTCACAGTAGAATATTGAAATCTGGTGCTGCGGTAATCTCGGCATAAAGCTGGATTTTGACTGCTTGATCTGTTCGTAATTCGTCAGATACTCTGTTGAGTGATGTGGGATTGCATAGAGGAGATCCACAACAAAGACATCCTTCTTAAGAATCGAAGAAACCTCCAGTACGATCTCTCTTATGCTGTTGCCGTTAAGCACCATCTCGGTAAATTTATTGTGAAGAAAGGTTGAATATTCATATTTGTTTTTTTCTTCCTCGACAATCAAACTGTATCTCTCCAAGCTCTTTTGATTTTCAAGTATCTTTTCATAATTGGCAGCATTGGCAATGGCAATGGTCGCATGATGCGAGATCAGCTCAATGAGATACACATCCTCTTCATTGAGGGGATCTTTGCCATAGTAGTTATCTATGACCAGCACGCCGATACACTCATCATTATGCATCAAGGGACAAGCAATCGAACTCTGAATGGTTTCCATCGGCAGATTGATACTTTTTTCAAGGAGCGAATATTTCTCTCTATCCATAGTACCCATTGCTTCCATCATTTCATTCTGATTTCTAAGATGCAGAGTTTTTCGTCTGTTGAAGGCAATGCCTGTGATCGATTCACCCGGCTTCAGACAGATGCTTAAATCTCCGAATCCAATGGCTGTCTCCAGCCTCAATACATCATTCTTCTTATCGTAGAGAAAAATAACGCCGATATCCGCACGATCCATAAAATCCAAAGTTGTATTCATCATTGAATTCAAAATATAACTAACATCATTTGATGAATTCAAAAGCTTTGACATTTCCAGGACTGTCTGCAGTTCAACAATTCTTTTCTCGTCCCTATTCATACGAATCCCTACTTTCAGTACTTTCGGTTATTATAGCATATTTATAAATAGATCTGAATATTTAGGCTATATTGCTATCCCAATAAACCAGATTAAGAATCATATTAACCAGCTTTGCCTGTTCTTCAAGGTCTTCCTTACTTGATACCCCATAGTACTCAGCCGTAATATCCCTTGATTCCAGAGTCCAAAGAAAAGCTTCAAATTTTGGATATTTCTCAATATTATTCTTCATATAATGCAGCAAATCCCTCACTTGCCTGTAAAGCATTGAAGCTTTTGCCTTTTCTGCATTATACATTTCCAGGTCTGCAATCAATTTTAATGGCAGCGCTATTAAGCAGCGATATTCATTCACAGCATCAGCTTGCTCAAATTCCTTAATATAGTTTCTTAAGCTTTCACAAAATATTCTATACATGATAATTCTCCCGGAAAGTCTCCAGATTTTTTACAAACGCATCTTTTTTCCCTTGGTATAAGTCGGTTCTTTCGATCACTTCATCAATTATTTTATTTATTAATTCTGTATCACTATTTTTAATAAGCTGGTCAATATCTTCTATATCTTTTTGGGCTAACCTAATAATTTTGCTGACAATTATGTCCTCTCTAGAAAGTATATATATCTGCAAATACTCGAATTCAGGCAACCGCAAAGCTCGCTCTTTATATTTAGGTGATATGGCTGTACTTTGGTATTCCAAGAAATCATAGTCCTTTAGATGGGCAAATACCTTTCCTAATTTTGCTGAATAATTCAAATCAATAAAATCAAAATCCCTGGTAGCTCTTTCGGTATACCCTCCCAGCAGGCAGGCAGAGCCTCCCAGAAAATAGATAGGAAAAGGATCAATATTGAACAAACGTGCTATTTGCTCCATCTCATGGACTGTATTCATCATTTCATTATATACCGGCATACGTATCACTCCATACCTATATATTTCGCACTAAATCCATTACATAATAGTTCAATAGTACGAAACGTTTTCATTAATGTTATAAATTGCATCTATCTGATGTAATCTTCTTTGTGCAATTTATATAATAGTATTATTTTCATTATAGCATATCTTCTGTTTATTATATCAGATCAGTATCGATACTCACACTCTCTGTTTTTTGCATCATCACACTTAAAGCTGCACTTTATTTCTTTACAGTATTTACAGCAAATATCCCCTTTATCGAAGCAAGAAGATTTTGAACAATGCTCAACACTTTTGCTAACTGCAAAAGTAGCAGGCAAAAAAATATCATCCCTTTCAATTCCAAGGAGCCGGGCAATTCCCGATGCAATTTTCTCCGGTACTTTTCTTTTGCCCTTCTCGTACATATTGTAAGTAGATACTGCAATCCCCAACTCTTCAGCCAAATATGCCTGTGTTATCCCCTTCTCATTTCTGATCTCATTTATACTTTTCTTCACAGCACCGCCTCCAACATTTATCATTATTGCAAATTATATATTTATTATAATTTTGCTATATGTGAATGTCAACACTTTGTTTCACATTTTGTGAAATCGATTTATCTGGTACCATTTATATGATATATTATAGTCAATTCACAAAGTGTGAAAAGAGGGCACATAATGAAAGACAACATATTGGGTAATAGAATTGCCCATCTGCGACGGAATAATAGTCTTACCCAGATTGAATTCTCAAAAATATTAAATATATCAAATACCACTCTATCCCAATACGAATCCGGCAAAAGAATCCCCAGTGACAATATCAAGCTTCAGATTGCGGATTATTTTAACGTTTCCCTGGATTATCTCTTTGGCAGAACCAATATAAAGAATACTGCCGACAGCATAATAACCATTTCCTCCGCTCCTGCCCGCATAGATGGCTGTGAAGATGATAATATCCCCCCGCAAATTGCAGAAGAAGTCAAGAAATTCAAAGATTATTTGATGCACAAGTATAATAAAGCTAAGGATAAGTAATTATTAGACTTACTCCTTAGCTTATATACATTATAAGAAATTTATGAGAAGACAAGGATTTGACGCAAACACAGGTTGCAACATATCTCAATTGCAGCCAAAGAATCTACAGTAATTATGAACGCGGTGATGTTGATATACCCACCGGAATTTTAATCAAACTGGCTGATTTTCATAATACAAGCACGGATTATCTTTTGAACAGAACAAACAGGAAAAAGCCTTATCCGGAAGACTGACAGAGTGAACAGTTTGGGGAATAAGCTACTATTCACATAAATGCATCCGCAGTGAAAGCGGGAATGGTATTTACTTCGTTGAATATGATTTTTTTTCCGGTGTCAGAAACAAATCAACCCTTGCAAACCCTGAGCAATCAAGCACCCGGTAAATAACGGAAACCGGCATTTGCCGGTTTAACAAACAGAGGAAATGTCAGACAGCTAATCTGCTTCGACAGTTCGGCATCGGTAAATCCGGATCGCAGCACAATGGACGGAGGTGTTTTGATACCGGCCATCATCAATAATCCCTGCAATGTTCCGTCCTCACCGTTTTTTCCATGCAGGACGGGAAACGCCACATCAATTCTGGTCGTAACCGTTCTGTCGTCGTGGAATTCGAGCAGTCCGTGAATATTCCGATCAGGAGAAATAATCGCCGGAACACAATCGCTGCTATCCATCCATGTGTTATTCTGAATTTTTTCAAGTGCACCAAAAAATCTCAACCAAGCTCCCTGCCGGGTGATGCCAATCAATATGGCCTCATACTTTTTGGGATTTAGGTTTGTTATTACAGAATAGGCGGATTGGAGAGACACCTCATACTCTGTAGAGCATCCGCCGAATAAAATGGCAACTTTTTTTCTTTTCATATAATCACTCCTTTTCTTCTGCGGTAGCAGTTTCTTCCGGAAGCGGGTACCCGACTTCACATACGTCCGTATAAAGCAGGTTTTCTGAAATAACTTGTTTGGATTTGATTTCATATATACAAAAATGCAAAAACTCTGGAACCTTTGCTTTTGCATTTTTCTTTTCATGTCCGAGACCCCCTTTCAGGAATAAAAAAGCCTGTCCGATTCGGCAATTTCATCTTACCGAAATCAGGCAGGCGATGTTGGAATTTTTGCTTATCAAAATCTTAATAAATTCTTATGAAGAACTTATTATTTTCCTATACTGTTGTATACAGATAATGCATCGGTAATATTATACTGTTCCGAATGGTGATCCCCTTTTGCACCAGCTGAAATCAGAATATATACTTGTTTACCCACTTTGGCGAGACTCGCGAGACATAGACCGGCCTCATCGGTATATCCAGTTTTCCCTCCTAAAATTTCCCTATCAATAATGTTTTGATTGTTGAATTCTTCAAACATGGTATTGTAAAAGGTTATCCCGCCAGGGTGCTTATTCGTAGGTTGTGTGGAATGACGGGATGAAGTAAAAATCTCCCGGAAAGTATCATTTTGCAAAGCATAGCTTAGAAGAATGGACAGATCTTTGACTGTTGTGTAGTGGTTTTCACTGTGAAGACCGGTCGTATTTTCAAAATGGGTATTGTCCATACCAAGACCTGCCGCCTTTTGATTCATTATTTTTACAAAATTCTGCTCTGATCCCGCAATCTGATCAGCAAGTCCAATACAGCACTCCGCACCGCTCGGCAGCATTACTCCGTATAACAGATCGATTGCCCTAACCTGCTCACCCGGTTGGAAACCTGCCATTGATGCATCTGCTTCGTACAGCCCCTGAAACGTAGAATTGGTAAGTTTGATTT
>LOES01000043.1 GCA_001515955.1 Clostridia bacterium BRH_c25
GCACTGAGACCGGAAGTATTGAAGGATGGTCTTGATATTATGGTTGTCCGTGAGCTTACAGGAGGAGCATACTTCGGAGAGAAGAAAAGGGTGGAAACAAAGAATGGTATCACAGCGTGGGATATGATGGTGTATACATCGTATGAAATCGAGAGAATTACAAGGAAAGCTTTTTCTATTGCAAGAAAGAGGAAAAAGAAGATTACGATTGTGGATAAAGCAAATGTTCTTGAAAGTTCAAGGCTCTGGCGCGAAGTGACCGGTGAGGTGGCAAAGGACTATACCGACTTGGATATTTCATATATGTATGTGGACAATGCCGCAATGCAGCTTATAAGGAATCCGGGATATTTCGATGTAATACTCACAGAGAACCTTTTCGGAGATATATTGAGCGATGAGGCATCAATGCTTACCGGTTCCCTTGGGATGCTCCCTTCAGCCAGCATGGGGGAAAAAGGTGCAGGAATTTTCGAACCCATACACGGTTCTGCACCGGATATTGCAGGAAAGGACATGGCAAATCCTCTTGCTGCCATATTAAGCTGTTCAATGATGCTGAGATATGCATTTAATATGGAAGCTGAAGCAGATAGTATTGTGGATTCTGTGTATCGGGTATTGGACGGAGGATATAGGACATCAGATATAATGCAGCCGGGGATGACCATCGTAGGAACGGAAAAAATGGGAAGTCTGGTTGCTGAAAGCATTTAATTCTGAAATGGAGGTGTTAGGATGAAGTTGAAAGGTGCCCAGGTGCTGATAGAGTGTCTCCGGGAACAGGGGGTCGATACTATATTCGGATTCCCAGGGGGAACGGTTATAAATATATATGACGCACTTTATGATAGAAAGGATATAACTCATATTTTAACTGCACACGAACAGGGGGCGACTCATGCCGCAGACGGCTATGCCAGGGCAACCGGAAAGGTAGGGGTTGTATTGGTAACCTCAGGTCCCGGAGCCTCAAACACTGTAACGGGAATAGCAACTGCATACAGTGATTCAGTGCCCATGGTGGTTATAACGGGACAGGTAGCAAGGCCGCTGCTGGGAAAGGATTCATTTCAGGAGCTTAATATAACAGCTATAACAAAACCAATAACCAAAAAGAATTATATAGTGAAAAGTCCTTGCAAGCTGCCTGAGATTGTAAGGGAAGCTTTTGAAATTGCCAGATCAGGCCGGCCCGGCCCGGTACTCATTGATATCCCAAAAGATATACAGGCAGCTGAAATAGAATACAAACCGGCGGAAGTAGATACAAGCTACAAAACGGTCAACCTGTCAAAAATGTCCAGTGAAATGAATTTGTACCTGGAAAAGGCGGTAGAGCTTATAAATGACAGTAAGAGGCCTGTAATATATGCAGGAGGCGGTGTTAAGATTTCGGATTCTTGCGAAGAATTGCTGGAATTTGCAGAGAGGTTAAAAGCCCCTGTAGCTTCCTCATTAATGGGAACCGGTGCATTTCCGGGGACTCACCCTAATTATATGGGACTATTGGGAATGCATGGTTCACGATGCTCAAACCTGGCTATAAGCAACTGTGATCTGCTTATAGCAATCGGAGCACGCTTCAGTGACAGGACAATCTGCAAGGCTGACGGATTTGCACCCTATGCGCATATAATACACATAGACATAGATCCGGAAGAGTTTGGAAAGAATATTGATATTAAAATTCCCCTGTGTGGAGATGTAAAACAGTTTCTAAAGCTGCTTCTTGAAAGAGTCAAAGAAAAGCAGGCCGGTGTATGGAACAAACAGATTCAGGAATGGAAAAAAACATATGAAGTAAACTATAAGAGCAATGGAACACTGAATCCACATTATTTAATCAGTAAGATTTATGAATTAACCAAAGGGAAGAGCATAATTACCACTGAAGTTGGACAGAATCAAATGTGGACTGCACAGTACTATCCCTTTGCAGAGCCCAGATCATTCATTTCCTCGGGAGGGCTCGGGACAATGGGTTATGGACTGGGTGCAGCAATCGGAGCGGCAATAGGAAGGCCGGACCGCAGAGTTATAAATATGGCAGGAGACGGGAGCTTCAAAATGAATCTTACGGAGCTTTCTACCATTTCAAAATACAGATTGCCCATAATACAGGTGGTGTTTAATAACAATTCCCTGGGAATGGTGCGGCAGTGGCAAAAGATTTTTTATAATGAAAGATATTCGCATACAAGTCTTGGAGATGAAGTATGCTTTACAAAGGTTGCCGGTGCCTTCGGAATACAATCCATGCAGATTACTGCAGATGAAGAGGTTGAAAAGGTTTTTAAAAAGGCTTTGAGGATGAATGAGCCTGTAGTAATAGAGTGCATGATACATCCCGATGACCTGGTGCTTCCTATGGTACCTGCAGGAGAGCCTATAAGTGAATGTATAGATGATATTTAAGGATAATATACTTGAAGGAATAACCAGGGATACAGTTATGACTCTTGCTAAAGAGGAGCTTGGCATGGAGGTTGTGGAAAGAAGCATTTCAAGGAATGAGCTTTACTCTGCCGAGGAAGTGTTTTTCAGTGGAACTGCAATGGAAGTGACCTCGGTAGTTGAAGTGGATAGGAGGACAATAGGTGCAGGAAAGCAAGGAGAGATATGCAAAAAGCTGAAGAGATTGTTCTTTGAGATTACAGTGGGTAAGAATCCAAAGTATGCAGATTACTGCACTCCGGTTTATTAATATGGTAAGTGAAATTAAGAGGGCATGCTTGTCAATACAATATGTGTTGTCAGGCATGCCTTTGATCTTAAAATGCTTTTGATTGACACACTATTCATATATCGTGTAAAATCAATTGTGTTTAAATATATTATAGAGGAGTAATCAAATGTCGGTTGTACAACAGGAAATTTTAAAGGAAATTAGAAGGAGAAGAACCTTTGCCATAATATCGCACCCTGATGCAGGTAAGACTACTCTTACTGAAAAGCTTTTGCTGTATGGAGGTGCCATTCGCCTTGCCGGTTCGGTAAAAGCCAGGAAGGCTCAGAAGCATGCAGTGTCGGACTGGATGGAAATTGAGAAGCAAAGGGGTATTTCAGTGACTTCAAGTGTAATGCAGTTTGAGTATAACGATTACTGCATCAACATTCTGGATACGCCGGGGCACCAGGATTTCAGCGAAGATACTTATAGGACTCTTATGGCAGCAGATAGTGCGGTAATGATAATTGACTCTGCAAAAGGTGTGGAGGAACAGACCAAAAAGCTGTTCCATGTATGTAAAATGAGGGGGATACCCATTTTTACCTTTATAAACAAAATGGACAGGGCGGGAAAGGATCCCTTCGAGCTGGTGGAGGAAATTGAGAAGGTGCTTGGAATCCAGTCCTATCCTATGAATTGGCCAATAAGGGTAGGAGGAAGCTTTCTGGGTATATATAATAGGAAGCTGGCCCAGATCGAACTTTTTGATGGTGGAAACCACGGACAAAGCGCCGTCGCAGCTTCTAAAAATAATGTTGATGATCAGGTGTTCCGGGACCTTCTGGGGGAGGATGCCCATAACAAGCTGGTAGATGACATCCTGCTTCTTGATATGGCCGGGGATGAATTCAGCAATAGGAAAGTACTGAAGGGTGAACTGACTCCTGTGTTTTTCGGAAGTGCCATGACCAATTTCGGGGTGCAGGTATTCCTGGAAGAATTTCTGGATTTGACAACACCGCCCCTTTCCAGGAATGCAGATATAGGGGAAATTGATGCAGAAAGCGATAGATTCTCCGGATTCATATTTAAAATACAAGCAAATATGAATCCTACTCATAGGGATAGAATAGCTTTTCTTAGAATCTGCTCCGGTAAATTCACAAAGGGTATGGAAGTGAGCCATGTACAGGCCGGCAAGATGATCAAGCTGTCGCAGCCGCAGCAATTCCTGGCCCAGGACAGGGAAATTGTTGAAGAGGCTTACGCCGGAGATATAATCGGGGTATTTGATCCCGGAATATTCAAGATTGGGGACACCTTATGCCAGGGAAGTCCCTTCAGGTTTGAAGGGATTCCTGTGTTTGCACCGGAGCATTTTGCCAGGGTTTATATAAAGAATTCCATGAAACGCAAACAATTTATGAAGGGGATAGAGCAGATATCTGAGGAAGGTGCCATACAGATATTCCAGCAGCAGGACTCGATAGCACAGGAGTTTATTATTGGCGTTGTAGGGGTGCTTCAGCTGGAGGTATTGGAGTACAGACTGAAGAATGAATATGGTGTGGATATCAGTATCGACCATCTGCCCCATAAATATATCAGATGGGTCAAAACCCCTGAGTTCAACCCCAGAACCCTCAGAATCACTACCGATACGTTAATTGCAAAAGACCAGGCTGATAACCCGGTGCTTCTTTTCCAGAATGAATGGTCAATAAGAACTGTTATGGAAAGGAACAAAGGAATCGGGCTTGTGGAAATGCTGAACAGGTAAGACTTGCCAGTATCCGGTATAACCGGCTGTGTTGTGCAAAAATAGATTGACATTTATTATAATCAAATATATAATGCGTATATAACAGTTATACATCCCATAAAAGCATATTCTATCCAATTGAAGGGGAGTAGCTGCTCACGAGAGTCGATAAAGTCAACATCACTGCCTGACGGCCTGGCTTTATTGGGACTTTATATTTAAAGTCTAGCAAGACCTTTGATACAATTATTTATTATTGTGTCAAAGGTCTTTATTTTTGCTCTTGCGGAGAGAGAATGTAATAATTCAAGCTATTTAAGGCAAATACTACAATTATTAGCATACGGAGGGGATTTAATGAATCTGGATTGGTACAACAAGGGTATTCATACTGTAGCTGAGGAGCTTTCTGTAGATGTCACGAAAGGTCTCTCAAAGGATGAAGCCGGCAGAAGAATTGAGAAGTATGGATATAACGAACTGAAAGAAAAGGAAAAAGAATCTATATGGATTAAAATCCTGAAGCAGTTCAAGGATTTTCTAGTAATAATACTGATTGTCGCCAGTATAGTTTCAGGTCTGGTAGGAGAAATATCTGATGCCATAGTAATCATAGCCATAGTAATAATAAACGCAGTTCTTGGGGTTGTGCAGGAAGGTAAAGCCGAAAAGGCACTGGATGCACTGAAAAAAATGTCTGCTCCAAATGCCAGAGTTTATAGGGATGGTCATATAGAGATAATCCCTGCAAAAAATCTGGTACCCGGAGATGTGGTGTTTATTGAGGCAGGGGATAGCATACCGGCAGACCTGAGGCTTTTTGAAAGCGCAAACCTTAAGGTGGAGGAAGCCTCCCTTACCGGTGAATCTGTACCTTCAGAAAAGGATGCAAGTAAAGCCTTTGATGCGGAAGCGCCCATAGGCGACAGGGTAAACATGGCATACATGAGCACTATAGTAACCTATGGCAGGGGCAAGGGTATCGTTGCCAGAACAGGTATAAACACTGAGATCGGCAGAATAGCGGAAGCGATCCAGTCCTATGAGGATGAGACTACTCCTTTGCAGCTGAAGCTCAATGAATTGGGAAAATGGCTGGGCATTGCCTGTCTGGTAATTTGTGCTTTGGTGTTCGCCATAGGATTCCTGGAAGGCGGAGACCTTTTGGAAATGTTCCTTGTGTCTGTAAGCTTGGCGGTTGCTGCAATACCGGAAGGACTGCCGGCCGTTGTTACTATTGTACTTGCACTGGGAATGAAAAGAATGGTACAAAGAAACGCTATAGTCAGAAAGCTGCTTGCAGTTGAGACTTTAGGCTGTGTAACAGTAATATGCTCTGATAAAACCGGTACTCTCACCCAGAATGAAATGACAGTGGTAAGAACACTTACCGGAGGAACCGTTTACAAGATATCAGGACAGGGATACAATCCCACAGGAGAATTTGCCGTTCAGGATTCAAAAATTGACCCCGGGAAGGATGCCGGACTGAAGCTTTTGCTTTCGACAGGTGTATTATGTAATGATTCCACTCTTGAACAAAAGGATGTGGAGGACAATCTTTGGGGAATAATAGGTGATCCTACCGAAGGTGCCCTTGTAGTTGCCGGTGCAAAGGCCGGACTGGAAAAGGCAAAAATGAACAAGGATTTCGATAGGATTGAAGAGATACCTTTTGATTCTGAGAGAAAAATGATGACTACCTTCCATAAGGACTTTATTCAAAATAAGATAGTTGCCTTTACAAAGGGTGCTCCGGATATTATTTTAAGCAAGTGCACAAAGATATACCAGAATGGAAATGTCGTTGAGCTCACTGATGCTTTGAGGCAGCAAACAGCCAAGGTCAACAGCGAGTTTGCAGGAGAAGCGCTCCGGGTACTTGCATTTACCTATAGGGAATTCGATAGGCTTCCTGAAGCAATAAGCTCCGACAGTATAGAGAAAGACCTTATATTTATTGGTCTCATGGGGATGATAGATCCGGCCAGAGTAGAAGCCTTTGAGGCAATAAAGACTTGTAAAGAAGCGGGTATAAAGCCGGTTATGATTACCGGAGACCACAGGGATACTGCTGTGGCTATTGCCAGGGATCTTGGCCTGATGACGGAGAGTTCAGGTGTGCTGACAGGTTCTGAGCTGGATAAGCTGTCCGATGAAGAGCTTTTCAACAGAGTTGAGGATACCAGTGTGTATGCAAGGGTTTCACCTGATCATAAAGTAAGAATTGTAGAAACGCTTAGAAAAAGAGGACATATAGCTGCAATGACCGGTGACGGAGTCAATGACGCCATGGCCTTGAAACGGGCCGACATAGGTGTATCAATGGGCATAACCGGTACAGACGTTGCGAAGGGTACGGCAGATATAATACTTATGGATGATAATTTTGCAACAATAGTGTCAGCGGTGGAGGAAGGAAGAATAATCTACAGTAATATAAGGAAGTTTGTATTCTTTCTGCTTTCCTGCAATGTAGGTGAAATACTCATAGTTTTCTTAAGCATATTGATGAAGCTGCCTGTTCCTCTGCTGCCGATACAGCTTCTATGGCTGAACCTGGTTACTGATAGCTTCCCGGCTTTGGCACTGGGTACTGAAAAGGGTGATCCTGATATAATGATGCAGAAACCGAGGGATGCAAAAGAACCTATCATTAACAGATCAATGATTGCAGGCATTGCTGTCCAAAGCTTGGCATTAATGGCTGCGGTACTGATGGCATATATTTGGGCACTGAACAAATATGCCGGAGGAATAAGCAATATAACCGACAATGGTCTAATGATGGCCAGAACTATTGCTTTCACGACCTTGATTTCAGCAGAGCTTATAAGAGCATACTCCAGCAGGTCTGAAAGATATTCAATTATAAAGCTTGGGATATTCACCAATAAGATCCTTGTATGGGCATCACTGACGTCTTTTGTGCTGATGCTTGCAGTATTATATGTACCGTTCCTCCAGCCGATATTCAAGACTTATGCTCTTAGCATGAGCGATTGGTATGTAGTTGCTTCCCTTTGTGCAATACCGCTTATAGCAGGGGAAGTAAACAAGCTGGTGTCGAGGATGATAGCAAATAGGGCACGGTAAAATATATCCATAGCTTTAAATAGCTCAACGGTATGAAAATTACTGTTGAGCTTTTGATTTTTAAAGGATTATATAGTAGAATTATCTATATATACTTCGAATTTATTTGACAGCGATATATGAAAATATTATTAAATCGGATGTGGTACTGTGTTTCCAATAACACACATATGGTTCAGCAGAAGAGTATTGGGTTATATCAACAATATGACTGTTCTGGGGTCTGTTTTTCCTGATACTGTGATAAAATGCTGTCTTACCTATGATCAAACCCATAATATAGGGTGGGGATTATATGAATACTTGAAGGAGTACGGGGATGAGTGCCTTGATTTCGCAAGGGCCGTGGTTACTCATACCGTGAATCCCAAGGGTCTTGATTTCTATGGAGATGAAGAGTATGGGGACGGATACAAGGGCTACTGCTTTCAAAAGGCAGCAGGGATAGAAAAGGAGGTCATAGAGGCCTGTAATATACCTGACAGATTCGGACTCTGGAAAGCACATAATTTCATAGAAATGGGTATTGAAATGAATATTGTTGATTCTGAAAGGGAGCTGGTGAACGTATTTTGCGAGGGTCTGACAGATAGCTGTCTGGTAAAAGAGATCTCATCCCGGCTTGATGAATATTTTAAATTGGAAGACAAATCCGTGGACAACTGCTTCAGCAAGTTTGCCGAATTCATGGAATTAAAGGATTTAAGCAGTCTTGCACTCGCAAACAGGTATAATACCCAAATGCAGGTAAAACATGGCATAAACATCAATATATCAAGATGCAAAGATATAATAGAAAAAAGCAGGTCTATCGTACAGGAGGATTTTGAAGGCTTTATTGACTTCTGTACAGTAAAGGTGGATTCCATGCTAAAGGAGGAACATGCATGAATAAAGAGATATCAGTAATAGGGCATAAGAATCCGGACACCGATTCCATATGTTCGTCCATTGCCTATGCCAGGCTTAAGAATATGCTGACCTCCAGCAATGCATATATCCCTAAAAGAATAGGCGAGATAAGCAACGAGACGCTTTTTGTGCTGAACTATTTCAAGATTGAGGAACCGGTGCTGATAGAGGATGTAAGAACACAGGTAAAGGATGTTAATATCAGGAAGGTGGCTCTCGTAAAACCGGAAATATCTCTGAAAAAGGCATGGGAAATAATGAAGAGCTGCGGCATAACAACTTTGCCCATTTCCCACAGCAATAGCACTCTGGATGGGATTATTGCAGTTGATGATATAGCACATTCGTTTATGGATATATATGATAATGATATTTTATCCCAGGCCAGAACTCCTTACAGGAATATGATTGAAGCCCTGGAGGGAGAGATATTGGTTGGGGACATAGAGGATTCGATAAATAACGGCCATGTACTTATCGGTGCTATGAACCCGGATGTTATGGAAGGTTACATCCACCCAAAGGATATTGTAATCGTCGGAAACAGGTATGAGTCACAGCTCTGTGCCATTGAGATGGGAGCACAATGCATTGTGGTAACGGGAGGGATACCGGTGGCGGGCTCCATAAAGAAGCTTGCCAAAGCCAATAATTGTGCCATTGTGATATCACCTCATGACACTTATACCGTTGCAAGACTTATAAACCAAAGTATACCTATAAGGCAGTTTATGAAATCTGAGGACCTTGTGACCTTCAACCTGAATGATTATGTTGATGATATCAGAGAAGTCATGGTAAAAAAGAGATTCAGGAATTTTCCGGTGGTGGATGATGAGAATAATATGATAGGAATGCTGTCGAGAGCATCTCTAATTAATTCGGAAAGAAAACAGGTCATTCTAGTTGATCATAACGAGCGTTCACAAGCAGTGGACGGCCTTGAGGAAGCGGAGATACTGGAGATAATCGACCATCACAGGATAGGGGATATTGAAACCATCGGACCGGTGTATTTCAGAAATCAGCCCTTGGGCTGTACCGCAACCATAGTCCGGAATATATACAGAGAAAACAACATGGAAATAAGCAGGCAGATTGCGGGACTCCTATGTTCTGCGATATTGTCCGATACACTGGCATTCAAATCTCCAACCTGCACTGATATGGATAAGGAAGCAGCAGAGAGTCTGGCATCAATAGCCGGGTTGGATATGGAGGAGTTCGCTATTGCAATGTTCAGGGCAGGCTCCAATATGGTGGATAAAAGTACCGAAGAGCTTTTTCATCAGGACTTCAAACAGTTCAAGATGGGGGAAATGGAGTTGGGAGTTGGGCAGGTATACTCTATGGACAGCAATGAGCTTCTGGAGGTAAAGGATAGGATGCTTGATTATATGAATAAGGTTTATAAGGATAAAAGCCTTGATATGGTGCTATTCATGCTCACGGACATATCAAATGAAAGAACTGAGCTGCTTTTTACAGGCAGTAACACCGATCTGATATCAAAAGCTTTTGAAGGAAGGCACGGAAAGAACTCTATAATGCTTCCGGGAGTGGTATCCAGGAAGAAACAGGTGATGCCGCCGCTTTTGAGAGGAGCAAGTCAATAGGATGGATACGGGATACGAGGAATGCCAGGGTATTCCTTTTGGGTATGGTTACGTTGAGGGTTACGGGGTGTAGGGAACGCATTGCATGCGTTCCTCAAAAGTATGCAGTAGATATTAATTTTAGGAGATTAACTTCATGGATTTTGAAATCAGTATAATAAGGCTTTTATTTTTATGTTTTGCAGGCTTTGCGGCTGCTGCGGTGGATGCTATCGCCGGAGGCGGGGGCCTTATAAACCTTCCTGCTATATTGGCAGTAGGTGTACCGCCTCATTTTGCTCTGGGTACTAATAAATTTGCAAGCTCCTTTGGAGCATTTACAAGCGCATATACCTTCACACGCTCCGGTAAGGTTTTTATTCCTCTCATGAAATATACAGTGCCATGCACATTGGTGGGCTCGGCAATCGGAGTTCTGACGGCCCTGAAAATTGATCAGGGGTTTCTTCAAATAATAATATTAGTACTTATTTTCGCAACAGCTATATATACAATCCTTAAGAAGGATTTCGGAAGCGAGGATAAGTTTGAGGGGCTCACAAGAAAAAATATAATACAGGGTTGTATTCTTGCCTTTTCCCTTGGATTTTATGATGGTTTTTTCGGGCCTGGGACAGGCTCTTTTTTGATATTTTTGTTTATCAGGATATACGGTTTTGATTTTACTGCGGCTGCCGGTAACAGCAAGGTGTTGAACTTTGTAAGCAATATCACTTCTCTTGTTATGTTTGCAATAAACGGTAAAATCTATTATATGCTTGGGATACCTATAGGCCTGGCCATGATTGTCGGAGCAAGAGTAGGAAGCAGGATAGCCATAAAGAACGGCGCAAAGGTAATCAAGCCAATATTTGTGACTATAGCACTGGTATTAACCTTGAAGCTCTTATCTGATATGTTTTTATAAAAGGAGGAGCAAATTTGTTTGTAATAGTATATTACCAAAGCCATAAAATGGTTGAATTTTCAGATATATATTGACGCGGCAAAAATATACAGGTATAATTAAATTGTTAGCACTCAAAAGTCATGAGTGCTAACAGCATGATTATACTTTTTTTTATTAATAGATTTTACCAAATAAAAGTTTGAGGAGATATATATTATGATAAAACCTACAATAAGCGATTTGATGAGGAAGGTTGACAGCACATATACACTATGTAATGTAATCGGCAAGAGAGCAAGACAACTGGTGGACGGGGCACATCCGCTTACAGGCTGTGATTCTGCAAAACCTGTTTCTATTGCAACTAATGAGGTAAATGATGGAAAGCTTACTTATGTACGTTTTAGAAGCAGCCGTAGATAAGAAGTGAAATAAAAGGATACAAGTTATAGTTTCAAATGAACAAGAATAGAAGAACCGATAGTGGTTCTTTTTTTTTGTATTTCAAATACAGGTATCATACTCTCTGATCCCGCACTTGAAACCTTACGGACAATATTCTGATATTCTCATGCGGTACTCGCAGCATGAACCACCTAACAAGGCTCAGAAGGAGTATCAAAAATCATCAGGTAGCCTCTTGACAATTATATCACAATAACGTAATATTATAATATAACGATATAAGGAGTGAGACATGATTAAATGGAGGATACAAAAAAATATGAGGGAACAGCTGAGATATTAAAAGCTATTGCCCATCCTGTAAGGCTCTGCATTATAAAAGGGCTTCTTAACAAGAAGTGCAATGTATCACACATGCAGGAATGCCTGGAGCTCCCACAGTCAACGGTATCGCAGCATTTGAGCATTTTGCGGTCAAAGGGCATCATAAAAGGCGAGAGAAACGGGCTGGAGATAACGTACAGCGTTGTAAATGAAGATGTGAAGAAAATCATTAATGTATTATTCGAATAATTTTGGAGGTCGGATCATGGAAAAGCAAAAATTAATTGTTATAGGTGCTGTTGCAGCAGGAACAAAAGCTGCTTCAAAGGCCAAGAGAGATAATCCTGATATGGATGTAAAGGTCTTTACTAAGGAAAGGTATATATCCTATGCCGGCTGTGGACTGCCTTATTACTTGGGCGGGATCATAAAGGATAAGCAGGAGCTGCTGGTCAGGTCACCTGAGGATTTCAAGGTGGAGCAGGGAATTGATATATACACAGAACATGAAGTAAAGCAGATAAATGCTTCTGAAAAGAGAGTAACGGTTGAAAATTTGAAAAGCGGAGGAACAAGTGAATTCTCTTATGACAAGCTGATAATAGCAACAGGAGCTTCACCGATAGTACCCCCTTTGGAGAATGTTAATCTTGCCAATATATTCACACTCAGAAGTGTATCAGACGCATTTGCAATCAGGGAGCTGTTGGATTCAGGAACAGTAAAGAAGGCAGTAGTGGTAGGCGGAGGCTTTATAGGGCTGGAAGCAGCTGAGAACCTGAAGCACAGGGGATTGGATGTCACTATTGTAGAGCTTGTGCCCCATATACTCCCACCCTTTGACGAAGAGATTGCTTTATATGCCCAGAAGCATATGTCCGGCATGGGAGTTAAGATATTGACGGGGGAAAAGGTTAATGGCTTTGAGGGCAATGACGGAAGAGTTACTACTGTAAAAACCACAGCAGGTGATATTGAAGCGGACCTGGTAATACTGTCAATAGGGGTAAGACCAAATACGGGTATTGCTGTTGAGGCAGGTATTGAAATTGGTGCTGCCAGGGCTATCAAAGTTAACAAGTATATGGAAACAAATATTAAAGATATTTATGCAGCAGGAGATTGTGCTGAGAATACAAACCTGATTACCGGAAAGCCGGCATGGTATCCTATGGGTTCTACAGCAAACAAAACCGGCAGAATTGCAGGACACAATGCAGCTTTGGAGAATCAGGCGGAAGCTATGAAGGAAAGCCTGGAAGGGGTGCTGGGAACTACAATAGTAAAGCTCTTTGAGGTAAATGCCGCAAAGACCGGACTTTCTGAGAGAGATGCTGTTAAAGAAGGCTATGAGGTTGAAACGGTACTTGTTCCTTCAAATGACAGAGCCCACTATTTCCCGGGCTATAAGCAGATTATCACAAAGCTTGTAGCAGAAAAGGGTACACATAAAGTTCTTGGAGCACAGATAATCGGGGAAGGGGTAGTTGATAAGCCGGTAGACACAATTGCTACGGCAATAACTCTGGGAGCAAGGGTTGAAGACCTGGCAAAGCTGGATCTCGCTTATGCGCCGCCCTTTTCAATGGCAATGAGCTCTACTATACTCTCCAGTAATGTCCTGCTTAACAAGCTCATGGACAGAATAGAAACGGTTAAGTCTCCAGAGCTTCCGGGCAAGCTTGAGGATGGCAGTAT
>LOES01000044.1 GCA_001515955.1 Clostridia bacterium BRH_c25
AGAGAAGGCTTTGAAGCCGGTTATCTTGAAGGCAGAAGGGAAGCTCAGTCTGTGATTGATGAAGCTGCAGAGCTCAGAAAGTTCCTGGACAACAGAAGGGATGACATTTATGAGGAAGCTGAAGAACAAATGGTGCAGCTGGTTTTGGATATAGCAAAAAAAGTGATATCAGACGAATTGACACAGAATAAAGAAGCAATTTTATCCTTGGTGAAAAAGGCTCTTCAAAAATGCGCCTTCAAGAAAATGCTTGTCTTAAAAGTCTCTCCTTTGGATTTTGACTTCATTCTGGAGAACAAAGGCAGGATATGCATGATGGTAGAAGGCATATCCGATATAGAAATTGTATCGGAGCTGTCACTTGACCAAGGGAGCTGCATTATAGAAACTCCTTCCGGTGAAATTAATTCCAGCATGGATATACAAATTAAAGAAATAGAGAAAATATTCACTTACATTTTAAGAAATGAGTGATTTATTATGAATATCAATTTAAACAAATATAAGGATGCTTTATTATCCAATGATCTGATAAAGTATACCGGCAGAGTTTCGCAGGTTGTTGGGCTCACTATTGAGTCCCATGGACCTGCTGTTAATTTAGGGGAGCTTTGCAATATTTACCCTCTTAAGGGCGGGTTGCCTATAAAAGCAGAGGTTGTGGGCTTTAAGGACAGTATAGTTTGCCTGATGCCCTTGGGCAGTATGAACGGAGTGGGTCCGGGCAGCAGAATCGAAGCAACAGGACAAAGCCTCTCGGTAGGAGTATCAGAGGATATGCTCGGCAGAATATTTGACGGCTTGGGTAATTTGATTGACGGAAAAGGCTGCATTAACAACTGTACTATGTATCCGGTGGAAAATGACCCGCCCAATCCTCTTACACGAAAGAAGATAAGCGAGATACTTTCTATCGGTGTAAAATCAATAGACGGGTTGATTACCATAGGTAAAGGACAGAGAATCGGTATATTTTCAGGCAGCGGTGTTGGAAAAAGTACTTTGATGGGAATGATTGCAAGGAATACCAAGGCTGACGTAAATGTTATCGGTCTAATTGGAGAGCGAGGCAGAGAGGTCAGGGAATTCATAGAAAATGATCTCCAGGAGGAAGGACTTGCCCGTTCCGTAGTGATCGTGGCGACTTCCGACCAGCCTGCGCTGGTCAGGCTTAAGGCTGCACAGCTGGCTACCTCGGTAGCTGAGTATTTCAGAGATCAGGGAAAAGATGTTATGCTGCTGATGGATTCTCTTACACGTTTTGCTATGGCACAGAGAGAAATAGGACTTGCAATTGGAGAGCCGCCGGTTACAAGAGGTTATACCCCCTCAGTATTTGCAGTCATGCCAAGGCTTCTGGAAAGATCGGGAACCTCGGATAAAGGATCAATAACAGGCATGTATACAGTACTTGTAGATGGAGATGACATGAATGAACCTGTTACCGACACAGTAAGAGGCATACTTGACGGACATATAGTGTTATCAAGGGATCTGGCCAACAGAAATCACTATCCCCCTGTTGAAGTACTGTCAAGTGTCAGCAGGGTCATGCCGAATATAATAGATGATGAGCATAAAAGCTATGCAAACGAATTAAAAAATATATTGTCGGTTTATAAGGATGCGGAAGATCTGATTAACATAGGTGCATATGTAAGAGGCAGCAGCAAAAGCATAGACAGGGCGATAGACAAGATAGATGCAATAAACAGCTTCCTCAGGCAGGAGGTTAAAGAAAAAGCTGAAATGGAAGAAGTATTGGAAACCATGAGAAATATAGTATCATAGGGAGAAGCATATGGCTGCATATAGTTTCAAGCTGCAAAAGCTTTTAGATTACAAAACAGGCATGGAAGAAGAGAAAAAGAATGAGCTGGGCATGGCTTCCAAAAGGCTTGAAGAAGAAAAAAACACACTTCTGCAGCTTAAGCAGAAGCAAAATGAAATGAATATTGCTTTTAAAGAAAAAACTTCTCAAGGAATGGCAGTAAATGAACTAAAGTTATTGGCGAATTATATCGATTATTATAAAAGAGGCATAAAGGCTCAGAAAATAAAAATCAAAATGGCTGAAGATTATCTTAGTACCTGTAGAGAAGAGCTTATAAAAGCAACACAGGAAAAAAAAATGATAGAAAAGCTTAAAGAAATAGACTATAGCGAGTACTTATATGGTGAGCAGAAAAAAGAGGAAAAGCTGGTTGATGACCTGATTTCCTTTAAAGAAAGCAACAATTCATAGGGGGATATACTTATGACTCAACCACCAAATAACGATGTAAAGCAGGATAATCCAAAGAAAACCGCCGTGGAAAGTAATACTAAAACTAATTCAAAGCAGGGCAAAAAGAAAGAAAGAAAAGATAGAAAGGGAAATACCCTTTTATTGATAGTGATCATACTGATATTAGCATCCATAGTGACTTTTGGTGCAATATTCATGTTCAACTTCGCAGGGCTAAGGTCTGAGACTTCAATGTGGATAACAAAAATACCGGTTATCGGGAAACTCATGAAGCCGGTGATAGAAAACAAGAGTCCTGAACAGCTTGCTCGCGAAGAAATAGAATTGGCAAAATCTCAAAATGCAATAGAGTTAGAGGAAATTAATGAAAAGAAGAAAGAACTTGAAATAAGAGAAAAAAAAATAGAAAGTATTGAAAAGGAGCTGGCCGAGAAGGAGCTGCAGATAAATGAAACTCTTCAAAAGCTGAGTGGAAAGCTCACAAGCGTACAAGAGCAGGTTCAGTATCTGGAGAAAGTTGACAGCGCAAAAGCGATGCAAATAATATTGAGCATGGACGACAAAGCCTCAGCAGTACAGATATTGAGGAATATGAAGAAAGAAAAAGCATCTGCGATACTGGCTCTGATGGATCCTCTCCAGGCAGCACAGATAATTGAAGATCTATCAATGCAAGAGCCTATAAAGGAAGCATCGGAAGAAACAGCAAATCCATAAGGTTGCAAAGCGGCACAGCCGCTTTTGTAATATATAAGATCCATTGGGAAGGAGGTGAAATAGTGGCGTATAATATCGATTTTGCAACTGCGTTCAGAGCAAATACACCTGAGAATAATATTAAGGCAGCAGGCTTTCCCAACAATTCAGCAACAAAACCCAACAGCTTCAGAGACAGCCTGAAGGAAGCCGTAAGAAGCGGAAGTCAGGATGAGAGTAGGCGGCCGGATAGTATTGCTCTAAGAAAAGAAATGATCGGCAGATCTGAAGAAAAGCTTAAAAGCGTGAAAAAGCCTGAGAGAAATGATGAAAAAAATGTTACTTCTGAGGCCGAAAGTAAAAAGAAGAAGCCTGACAAGATAGTTGCTGCTTTGGAGGAAATACTGTCGAAGCTGGAAGAGCTTGCAAAGCTACAGCAGCTGGGAGATATACCTGAGGATAAGCAGACTGTATTACTGGAAAACATCAGGGAAGCTTTGGCTGAGCTTACAGCAGCAGCGGACATGAGCATGATGCCTGAGGGTTTGAAGCTTGCTGGAGCATTGGAAGGCATGCTTGGGGAGCTAAAGAGCAATGGGAGCATGGAAGGTACAGCCTTGGCGGACTTTGCAAAGCAGCTGGAAGCAATGGCTTCAGAGATATCAGAGAAATATGCAGGAGTCTCAGAGCACAAGGCAAATGAAGCTGCAGAACTGCCTATAGGGCTGGAAACAGGCAAGGTTAATGCAGCAACAGACAATCAGGATGTAGAAGGCGTTGAAGGTGTTAGTAAACTCAAAGTGCTGAACTCGGAGAATAAAGATAATCCTGAGGCTGGAAGCAGTACGACTGAGAAAGCTTCGGAAGGTCAAAATGAAAAAATGAAGACAGAAGCTTCCGTTTCAGAGGAAAAGTTGACAAACAAACAAGTACAGCCTGCAGCAGAAGAGGATATAAAAGCTGCTCTGGACGGCAAAGTACAAAAAGTAACTGACGAAGCCGGAAAAGGCAAGGAAAGCAGGGGACAGGATGCAGAAGACAATAAAGAAGCTGCTGAAACTGAAGTGGTCCCCAAAATAGTGAATACAACACAACAAAAACCATTTAATGAAGAAATCACTGTTATCAAGCAAGAGCAAACAATAGCCGACAATGGGTTGGAAACAGTGCAGAACCAGACTTCACCACCCAAGACGCAAACATTGAACAGGGCAGAAGTAATAAGCCAGATTGTAAAGAAAGCAGAGCTGGTAATTACTGATTCACAGCCAGAAATGAGAATGCAGCTGGAACCGGAGAATCTTGGCAAGCTTACGTTGAAAATAGCTGTGGAAAAAGGTTTGATTACAGCAAAATTTGTAGCAGAAAGCTATCAAGTTAAACAAATTATTGAATCCAACTTCAATGAGCTAAAGGACATGCTTCAGGAAAAGGGTCTGGGAGTGCAGAATTTCAGTGTTTCTGTAAGTCAGGACAACGAAGAGTACAACAACAGCAGCACTTTCCAGCAGTGGAAGGAAACAATAAGGCTGAATGGAAAAAGAATGGACAGAGGAGGCAGCTATGCAGGATACCTGGAGGGCGAAGGGATGACAGCAAGAGCAGTCAATCCATACAGTATACATAGCGGCGAATTTGATCATAAAGCATAGGAGGCGAAAAAATGTCAGTAAACGGTATTAGCGGACAATACACTACATACAGCAAAGATCAGCCAAAGGAATTCAACAGTAATCTTGATAAGGACGCATTTCTGAGATTGCTTGTTACTCAGTTGAAATACCAGGACCCGCTCCAACCGACACAGGACAACGAATTTATTGGTCAGATGGCACAGTTCAGCGCTCTTGAGCAAGCTCAGAATACCAACATGTCCATAAGGATGAATTCAGCGAATAATATGGTGAACAAGCTGGTAAAGGCAAACTACAAGCCTGAAGGGTCAACAGAGTCGTATGAACTTATAGGACTTGTTGAAAAGGTTTTGATAAAGAATAATGATGTATATCTAACCTTGAATACACTAGGGGAATTGCATGATGTCAAGCTGGATGATGTAAATGAGGTTACAGAGCTTGAGAATTCTGTGGAACAGATATACCTTATGAATCAGTCCATGAGGATAACTACAGCCTATAACCTGATAGGCAAGACAATAAAGGGCACTTATGAAAAGGAAGAAACAGTGGACGGAGTAAAGAGAATCAAGGACGTAGATATTGAAGGAACAGTTGAGAAGGTCAGGAGGGACGGCACTTCAATTTATCTTACCGTTGACGGACACGAAGTATATCTGGAGGATATTACAGAGGTAAAATAGACCCTTAAAGAGGTGAAAAAATGAGCGTCATATACAATAACAAGCCCATACTGCCAATAGGCAAACAGGTACCCTCAGCCAAACCGGCAGAAAACAAAAACATCAGCAATAGTACAAGCTTTGACGCTGTTTTCCAACAGGAGCTTTCTAAACAATCTGAGGTAAAGTTCTCCAAGCACGCAATGGAAAGATTGCAGACAAGAAATATTACACTTTCCAAGGAAGATTTGAGTAAAATAGGAGATGCGGTGAACAAAGCAGCGGAAAAGGGTGTAAAGGAAACGCTGATAATAATGGGCAGCTCGGCCTTCATTGCAAATGTGAAGAGCAAGACTATAATAACAGCTGCAACAGAAGACAACTTGAAAAATAACGTATTCACTAACATCGATGGTGCAGTAATAATATAAGCCGGACCTTATTAAGGAGGCTTAACCTTTCCGAATGACAGAAGAAAGGTGCACGAAAAACTTGAAGGAGGTCACTAATTATGATGAGATCCATGTTTTCCGGCGTATCAGGGCTCAGAGCACATCAGCTCAAAATGGATACGATTGGTAACAACATAGCAAATGTAAATACAGTAGGCTATAAATCACAAAGAGTAACATTTCAGGAGGTATTCAACCAGACATTGAGAGGTGCAGGCTCTCCTCAGGCAGGCAAGGGCGGTACGAATCCACAGCAGGTAGGTCTGGGCATATCCCTTTCCTCTATTGACACCTTCCATATAAGAGGTGCGGTACAGAGGACGGACAACCTTACGGACCTTGCAGTAAACGGAGACGGCTTCTTCATACTTTCAAACTCCAATGACAACTTGAGCAGGTCCTATACAAGAGCAGGGAACTTCTCACTGGATGACGACGGCAACCTGGTAGCTGCAAACGGATACAGGGTCCTCGGCTATATGGTGGATTCGGACACAGGAGTTCTGAAGAGCCAGCTTGAAGGGCTTAAGATTTCAAAGGCTGAGATGGTAGCTGCAAAAGCAACCACATATGCAACCTTTGAAGGAAACCTTGACAACCAGATAGCAACTGTTCCCACAAGTGATCCATTAGTTTTTACAGCCGGTGCTGACGATGATGCTGATACACTGGAATTACCACCAGGAACAAAGTATTGGGAGACAACTGCTACAGTTTATGATGCTCTGGGAGGGAAACATACCTTGAAATACACCTTCGTAAGAGGTTTGAATGAAGATGGTACAACATCAGGTGCAACTTCTTCAGAGTGGGGTGTCTTCATAAAAGATCAGGATACAGGTAAATATTACCATGAAGGAGCTACTGCTGATCTGGACTCAATCACTCATGCACTTGTATTCAAGGCAGATGGTTATTTAGATACAGCCGCTAGTGATGGGAAAATAACTTTGAATGTTCCTGGAAGGAATGGCTCGGCAGCATTCGACGTAGATATAGACTTCACAGCACTTACACAGTTTGCCAATGAGTCCAATGCAGCAGTAACAAGCTCAGACGGATACCCCCAGGGTTCCCTTGATACCTTCAGCATCGGGCCTACCGGCGAAATAAGTGGTATATTTACTAATGGGCAGAGCAAGATTATAGGTCAGGTTGCACTGGCAGCATTCAAGAACCCCGCAGGCCTGGAGAAGACAGCGGAAAACATGTTCCAGGTAACACCGAACTCAGGAGATCCTATAATAGGGCTTCCGGGTTCCAGCGGATTGGGGTCTCTTAACTCTGGTACACTGGAAATGTCGAATGTTGACATATCGAGAGAATTTGCAGAAATGATAACTACCCAGAGAGGCTTCCAGGCAAACTCAAGAATAATAACGAC
Organism: Clostridia bacterium BRH_c25; assembly: GCA_001515955.1. The sequence goes on from LOES01000044.1 coordinate 7,080, forward strand.
CTCGGATGAGATGCTGCAGGAGCTGGTTAATCTTAAGAGATAAATAACCTAACCAAATAATCCCTGGGCAAACAGCCCAGGGATTAAAAAAATCAAAAAAGGAGGTTGGTTTATGATAAAGGTGTCAAGGCTCAACGGAGTGAGCTATTATCTCAATTGCGAGCTGATTGAAACTATAGAAAACACTCCTGATACTGTAATAACATTAAGAGATGGTAAAAAATTGTTGGTTTCTGAAAGCTCAGAGCAGATTTTAGAAAAAATTATCGAATATAAAAAGAGGATTTTCGACCTATCATCGCTAATTAATAAGGAGAACTTCTAAAGTGAGGTGCGGATAATTGGATTTAGCGTCAGTTTTGGGATTAATAGGCGGAGTTGCAGTATTAATTGTAACAATACTCATAAGCGGTGACCTTGCGGGTTATGTACATTTACCTTCAATAATTTGTACATTTGGCGGAACGGTATGCATGACTGTCATGGCATTTCCCCTTAAGAAGCTGAAAGAAGGTGCTGCTTCCTTAAGGCATGTGTTCTTTTACAAGGAAATGGATGCAGAAAATGTAATCAAATCCATAATCGATCTGGCAAATATAGCGAGAAAAGAAGGTCTGCTTGCTTTGGAGGAAGCAGCTCAGCAGCTTCAAGACGACTTCCTTCAGAAGGGCGTGCTTCTTATTGTTGACGGTACCGACCCGGAGTTGGTCAGGAACATCCTTGAAACAGAGCTGTCCTTTATTGAGGAAAGGCACAAGAGCAACCAGGGTGTTTATGAGTTTATGGCAGCTACAGGCCCTGGCTTTGGAATGCTTGGAACTCTTATAGGACTTATAAACATGCTTGCCAACCTGTCAGACCCGTCTACAGTCGGTCCAAATATGGCGGTTGCTATAGTAACTACTTTATACGGTTCAATTATTGCAAATGTTTTCTGCAACCCCGTAGTAAACAAACTCAAGCTTAGAAGCTCGCAGGAATCTCTCATGAAGGAAGTAATGCTGGAAGGCATGCTGTCGATACAAGCAGGTGAAAACCCGAGAATAATTGAAGAAAAGCTTAAGGCCTTTATGTCGCCGAAGCTTAGAAATATGCTTGATTCAGCAAAAGAACCTAGAGAGGGAGAGGAATAGCTATGGCCAGGAAAAAAAGCGTGGATCAGCCGCCGGCAGGAGCTCCCGCGTGGATGTCTACATACGGGGATATGGTAACCCTTCTATTATGCTTTTTTGTATTGCTGTTTTCCTTTGCCACTCTGGATGTGCAGAAATTCGAGGCAATTGCCCAATCGATGAGTGGTTCCCTGGGAGTTCTGGATTCAGGTATAACCCTGAGCATGGAGCCTCTTGTCAATACATTTCCTGCCGATTCTCCCACAGAAGAGGTGGAGGAGTTTAGGAAGCTTTATGAGGAAATGAGTGAGTATATAAAGGAAAACAACCTTGAAAACAGTATTACATTGATGCTGGATGAGAGAGGACTGTTGGTCAGATTTATGGATGATGTTCTTTTTGACTCTGGTAAAGCTGATTTGACTCCAAGAGCCAGAGAGATTATTAATAAGGTTGCTGAGATTATCAGACAGAATGACAAAAACGTCAGAGTTGAAGGCCATACAGACAATGTACCAATCAATACCTTCAGATTTCCGTCCAACTGGGAGCTTTCAACTACAAGGGCGGTTAATGTAGTGAAATACTTGATTGAGGAAAACGGTATAGAGTCTAAACGAATGTCTGCTTCGGGTTACTCGGATCAACACCCGGTTGACGATAATACGACACAGGAAGGCCGACAAAAAAACAGAAGAGTTGACATGGTAATACTCAGAGAAGAAAAAAACGATACCAATCCATAGATCCATTTTGGTATGGGAGGGAGACGGAATGAAGAAGAATATCATACTTATTGCAGTTATAATACTTTTACTTTTGGTGATTGTTTCAGGTATAATAATATATATGATTTTGAACAATCCAAAGGAAGTAAAGGAAGAGCCTATAAAAATCGACAAAAACCTTATGATGGTGACAATAGGAAACTCATTTGTGAATAATGTCAAAGACAGTAAAAAAATCTGTAAATTAACAATGAAGGTTGAAATTGGTAAAGAAGTAGCTGAATTAGTTGCATACAGGGAATCAGAAATCAGAGACACCATCAATGCGATGATAAGATCAAAGACTGAAGAAGATCTGGCTGGAAAGGAAGGTCAGGAGAAGCTTCAAAAGGAAATCGTCGCAGCAATACAAAAGATAATAAATTCAAAAGAAATAAGGAACGTATTCTTTGACGAATTCATAGTGCAGTAGAGAAGGAGGTGGCGTAGTGTGTCCGAGGTTCTTTCACAGAATGAGATAGATGCGCTGTTAAGCGCACTGAATTCCGGGGAGATAGATGTACATGAAATAAAAGAAGAAAAAGAAGAAAGAAAAGTCAAAGACTATAATTTTAAAATACCAAATAAGTTTGCAAAGGATCATACAAGGACTCTACAAATTTTGCATGAAAATTTTTCCAGACTTTTGCAGACATATCTTTCGGGTTATTTAAGAGCCTTGGTGCAGATAGAAGTAATTTCGGTTGATCAGCTGACATACAATGAGTTCACCAACTCTATGCCTAATCCGTCGGTGCTTGGTATTGTTGACTTTTCCCCCCTTAGCGGATCAATTATAGTTGAAATGACACCACCTATTTCCTTTGCTATGATTGAAAGAGTTCTGGGAGGTACAGGGCACGCCTTTGAGAGGGCGAGAGGCTTTACAGAAATAGAGCTGAGCTTGATAGAAAAAATAATGGGTCAGATTATAAGCTTTTTCAGAGACCCATGGAAAAATGTCATAGAGCTGAAGCCAAGATTAAAGAAAATAGAAACAAATCCGCAGTTCGCACAGATAATGTCACCAAATGAAACAGTTGCACTTATCACACTGAATACCAAGGTTGGTAATATTGAAGGAATGATACATATTTGTATACCGCACCTGGTAATTGAACCGGTAATACCAAAGCTCAGTACAAAATTCTGGTTTTCAGGAATAAACAAGGAAATAACCGGCAGTGATTTGAAGATTATAGAAAAGAAGATACAGAGCACTCTGCTTCCCGTAAGAGTAGTGCTGGGGAGGAATGATATTACGATAAGAGAATTCCTGGGACTTAATATTGGTGATGTAATACCACTTAATACTGCAGAAAATCAGGATTTGAAAATTTATGTCGGCAACTTGCTTAAATTCTATGGTAAGCCCGGATTGAAAAAGAATAAAGTATCAGTAAAAATAACTAGAGTTGAAAAGAAAGGAGATGATTACGATGAGTGAAATGCTTTCACAGGAAGAGATAGACGCCCTTCTTAGGGGAGACGGCGCAGCAGCACCTCAAGATAATTCATCTTCTCAAGCTGACCAGAGCAATGCTCTTACAAGCGAAGAAATAGATGCTTTGGGTGAAATAGGCAATATAAGTATGGGTACCTCAGCTACAACACTATTTACACTTCTTAACAACAAGGTAAATATTACTACACCTAAGGTATCTGTGGTTACATGGGATGAGCTTTCAGGAGAGTACACTACTCCTTATGTTGCGGTGCAGGTGCAATACAAAGAAGGTTTGCAAGGCTCGAATCTGCTTATTATGAAAGAGGATGATGTCAGGATTATTACGGATCTTATGATGGGAGGTACGGGAGACAACAATTCTGAGCCAATAAGCGACCTTCATCTCAGTGCAATAGGTGAAGCTATGAACCAGATGATCGGGTCCTCATCAACATCATTATCCACTATGTTCAACAAAAGAATAGATATATTGCCGCCACAGGCATTCATACTATACTTTCAGAATTTTAGCGAGCTTGATCAGTTCAACCCGGATGAAATGGTTGTTAAGATTGCATTCAGGATGGAAATTGGCAATTTAATCGACAGTGAGATTATGCAGCTTATTCCCATAAATTTTGCAAAGGATCTGGTAAGCAATCTTATAAATAATATGGCAAATGTGGAAGAACCCATATTGATGGAGAAGCCGGCAGCTCCGCAAGTGCAGCCGGAAGCTTCCGAAAAGCCCGCCAGTCAGCCGAAACAGTCGGCAAAACAAAATATATTGAACAACAGAAATAATACCGCGCAGGATAATGAGCCTGTGAAAAGAGAGGAACAGAAGATGGTGAATGTTCAGCCGGTTCAGTACCAAACCTTTGAAAGTGAGCAATGGAGTACAGAAAAGGAAAGTATTGAGCTGATTATGGATGTGCCCCTTGAGATCACTGTTGAATTGGGGCGTACAAAAAAACTCATAAAGGATATTCTGGAATTCGGACCTGGTACAATACTTGAACTGGACAAGCTGGCAGGAGAACCGGTAGATATACTGGTAAACGGCAAATACATTGCCAAGGGTGAAGTAGTAGTAATAGATGAAAGCTTTGGGGTGAGAATAACCGATATAGTAAGCGCATCAAAGCGCCTTAGTAAAATTCAATAATTCATTTTTTATTATTTTATTACATGCAAGGAGGAAGTATTTAAATGGCAAACGGGATATTGATTGTTGATGATGCGGCTTTTATGAGAATGATGATTAAGGATGTGCTGTCCAAGAATGGCTTTGATATCTGTGGTGAGGCTGAGAATGGTGCAAAGGCTATAGAAAAATTCAAGGAGTTCAATCCGGACTTGGTAATAATGGACATTACAATGCCGGAGGTTGACGGAATACAAGCTGTAAAAGAAATAAAGAAAATGGATGATACAGCAAAGGTTATAATGTGTTCAGCAATGGGACAGCAAGCAATGGTAATAGAAGCTATACAGGCAGGAGCAAAGGATTTTATAGTGAAGCCCTTCCAGGCAGAAAGAATTATTGAAGCTGTTAAGAAGGTGCTTGGATAGTAGAGAGTAGAGAGTAGGTAGTCAAATGTCAACCTTTTCATTTATTGCAGCAGCAGCTGCATCAGGGCAAACAAATTCAACCGGCGCAGTGACGACTGCAGACAGTACGGTATACGGAATTTTTTACTTTTTATTCATGTCAGCCGTTATACTGGGTGCTGCTTATTATGTTACCAAATATTTAGCAAGAAAAGGTTTAAATCCGGCAAACAATAAAAATCTCAAGATAATCGAAACAGTTCCTCTGGGAATTGACAAAAGTCTATTGCTTGTTAAAGTCGGAGAGCAGTATCTGCTGCTCGGAAGTACTCAAAAGAACATAAGCCTGCTTACGGTGTTGGAACAGGAAAAGCTGGCAATTGGCAAAGCAAGCGAAGGTTACAGCAATTTGGATGGTGAAAGCATTGAATCATACATGGACAAGCTTAAGGATGGAGATGTAAAAACAGGTATGAACTCAGTGAAGCACAATCTGAATAAATTAAAATCTATTGTTAGAGGAAACAAGATAGATGTTTGAGAAAAAGGATATTGTTAAAATTGCATTAATCTTGGTTTTTATACTTGCAGCAGGAACATTCAATGCATGGTGCGAACCGCTGCCCATACCGAAAATAGGACTTGATATAGAAGCAGCTGATAATCCGCAGGATGTTGCACTAAGCATGCAGATACTATTCATGCTGACTATATTGTCACTTGCACCGTCACTTTTGATAATGCTTACTTCTTTCACAAGGATTATAATTGTACTGTCTTTTACAAGACATGCCATGGGTACGCAGCAAATGCCACCGAACCAAGTGCTTATAGGTCTCGCTCTATTTTTAACCTTCTTCGTTATGTCACCGGTAATAACAGAAATTAACGAAACGGCTTTTATGCCATATACAAATGGTGAAATCAGTCAGGAGGACGCGATCACAAAAGCTGCGGAGCCTATTCGTACTTTTATGTTCAAGTATACAAGAGAAAAGGATCTTGCATTATTCTTAAAGCTGGGGCAGATAAGCCAGCCTCTGGCCAAGAGTGATATACCAACCTCTACGCTTATACCCGCATTTATTATAAGCGAGCTAAAAACAGCCTTTGAGATTGGTTTTTTCTTATATATACCGTTTTTAATGATAGATATGATAGTGGCCAGTACTCTTATGTCCATGGGTATGATGATGCTTCCGCCTATTATGATATCCATGCCTTTCAAAATACTACTTTTTGTAATGGTTGACGGCTGGAATCTGATAATAAGATCTCTCATAATGGGATTTAAGTGAACTCGGATGGAGTTTCCACTCCACCTGAATTAGAAGGTAAAGTATAGAAATAAGATAACGAGGTGTTGTCTATGAATCAAGGCATGGTAATTGATATAGCACAGGAAGCAATAAAAGTAGTTTTGATGATTTCAGCACCGATTCTGGGACTAGGACTTCTTGTAGGTCTTATAGTAAGCATAGTGCAGGCAACTACACAAATTCAGGAGCCTACTTTATCATTCATACCGAAGATAATCGCAATTTCCCTGACGCTGCTTGTTTTCGGACCATGGATGATGAATATTATGTATGGATTTACTGTAAGGCTATTTGAGAATATTCCTATGTATATTAAGTGATTATGGATAGTATTAGTGTTATTTTAGTCGATAAATTTCTAATACTGCTTTTGGTTTTTGTGAGGATGGTTTCACTTTTTGTGGTTACTCCGATATTCGGAAGAAAGGAAGTGCCCAGATATTTAAAAATCGGACTTGCATTCTTCTGTTCCTACATTATGGTTCCGATGCTTGGAGATGTTCAGATTCAGTATTCGAATCTATTAAGCTTTGCAGTTATTGTAGGCAAGGAATTTTTAGTTGGAATTATAATCGGTTTTGTGAGTTTTCTCGTATTTTCCGCACTTTTCGTGGCAGGACAGATTATTGACATGCAAATAGGTTTTGGAATGATAAACGTTCTGGATCCGACTATGAATACCCAGGTTCCTTTAACGGGAAATTTTATATATTTACTGACCTCCTTGTTTTTCCTGATAATAAACGGACATCATATATTGCTTTCAGCTTTATTTAAGAGCTACAGTGTTTTACCCATTGACGGTTTTGCATTTACCGAGGCCATGGTAAACAATATTACAACAATTTTTACAGATATATTTGTATTGGGCTTCAAAATAAGCATCCCTGTAATAGCAGCAGTATTGCTGGCTGAGGTGGCATTGGGAATACTATCAAGGACGGTGCCGCAGATGAACGTTTTTGTTGTAGGAATTCCATTAAAGCTTGGCATCGGAATTTTTACTTTATATTTAATGATGCCGATATTCATACAGATAATGACAGTAATCTTTGACAGGATGTACGGCTATATCTACTTGATAATAAGGAGTATGGCTAAAGGATGAGTAATTATAATAACTATAGGATAAATCTGCAGCTCTTCGCAGAAAAAACAGAAACCGCTACTCCCAAGAGAAGGCAAGAGATGCGGGAGAAAGGTCAGATTCCCAGAAGCAAGGAATTAGTTACAGCATTTGTGCTGCTGATTTCCTTCTGGAGTATGAGACTGCTTTCCTCTTATATAGTTAAGGATCTTGTAACAGCAGTAAGAACTTTTTTAAGCTTTCCGGAGGATATGGATTCCGTATTTACCAATGAGAGCATAATGAAATTGTTTCTGCAGTGCCTGTCTATTGTTGCCAAGATCCTTGCACCGATTCTGCTTATTATTGCTCTTGTAGTGATAATTGTAAACTATTTGCAGGTAGGCTCTGTTTTTACAGTCAAGCCCTTGGTGCCTAGCCTCAATAAGCTGAATCCTGTAGAAGGCTTCAAGAGACTATTCTCTAAAAAGGCTTTTGTTGAGTTAATAAAATCCATATTGAAAATAGGAATTATAGGATATGTAGTTTATGACTACTTAACGGATAACTACAGTATAGTCCCTGAGCTGTTGAATATGAATGTTGAAAGTACAACCATATTCATCGGAAACACAGTTATTAATGTTGGTATAAGAGCTGCTGTTGTACTTCTCATTCTTTCGTTTTTTGATTATGGATTCCAGATATGGGATTATGAGAAAAGCATAAAAATGTCCAAGCAGGAAGTTAAGGATGAGTATAAAATGACAGAGGGTAATCCACAGATCAAATCCAAGATCAGGGAGAAGCAAAGGCAGCTTTCCTTAAGAAGGATGATGGCTGAGGTACCCAATGCAGATGTAATAATCACAAATCCTACTCACTATGCAGTTGCTGTGAAATATGACGCAGGCGCCTCAGTTGAGGCACCTATGGTAGTTGCAAAAGGCAAGGATCTTATTGCACAGAAAATCAAGGATACAGCAAAGGAGAACAAAGTTCCTGTTGTTGAGAATAAGCCCCTTGCCCAGGCCTTGTATAAAAGTGTTGATATTGGCGAGAAGATTCCTGTTGAGCTATATAAGGCTGTGGCGGAGGTCCTGGCATTTGTATACAGCTTGAGAGAAAAATAGAAGGAGACTAATACATGGGCAGATATGGCGATATAATAGCAATTGCAATCATGGCTGTAATAATGCTTATAATAATACCATTACCTACATTTGCAGTAGATATACTTCTGACATTGAATATTTCCTTGTCACTGGTGATATTCCTATTATCAATGTATATTAAGGAACCTCTGCAGTTTTCCATATTTCCGACAATGCTTCTGATTACAACATTATACCGTCTGTCGCTGAACTTTTCAACAACCAGGCTGATTCTTGGAAAGGGCTATGCCGGAGAAGTTATAGATGCTTTTGGTAATTTTGTAACCGGTAGTAATCCTATTGTTGGTTTTATAATGTTTTTAATTCTTATAGTTGTACAGTTTATGGTTATCACAAAAGGCTCCGAGAGGGTTGCTGAGGTTTCTGCCAGATTTACCCTTGATGCAATGCCAGGGAAGCAGATGGCTATAGATGCGGATTTGAACTCCGGCTTGATAAATGAATTGGAGGCCAAGGACAGAAGAAGAAAGATCCAGCGTGAAGCTGATTTTTATGGGGCCATGGATGGAGCAAGCAAGTTTGTAAAAGGAGATGCAATAGCGGGTATAATAATTACACTTATAAACATTATAGGCGGTTTTGCCATTGGTATGCTCCAGATGGATATGGGTTTTGCAGAGGCTCTGTCAAAATTCACCTTGCTGACTATTGGTGATGGTCTGGTGAGTCAGATTCCGGCACTTTTTATTTCAATAGCCGCGGGTATGGTTGTAACAAGAGCGGCATCAGAATCAGACCTTGGAAATGAAATTGTATCACAGCTGCTTGGAGAGCCAAAGGTACTTTATATTGCAGCAGGAGCATTGCTGGTACTGGCATTCACAGGGCTTCCATTGGTGCCGAATATAATTCTCGCAGTATTCCTGGCGTTTATGGGCTATTCACTGCAACGGACAATAAAGGATGCAGAGAAAGAAGAGGAAGCCAAAGCTCAAGACATTGAAGTCGATGAAATTAGAAAACCTGAAAATGTCATGACACTGCTTCAGGTAGACCCTATTGAACTGGAGTTCGGATACGGGATTATACCTTTAGCCGATGCCGGACAAGGCGGAGATTTGCTGGATAGAGTTGTAATGATAAGAAGGCAGTGTGCCCTTGACCTGGGAATGATTGTTCCGGTAATAAGGCTTAGAGATAATATACAGCTCAGACCCAATGAATATATAATAAAGATAAAGGGTATTGAAATAGCTACAGGGGAATTGATGTTTGACAACTTCCTTGCGATGAACCCCGGTACTGCTGATGGTGAACTGGATGGCATAAAAACTACGGAGCCGGCCTTTGGACTTCCTGCGGTTTGGATTAATGAGAGCCAGAAGGAGAGAGCTGAGATGATGGGCTATACTGTAGTGGATCCACCCTCTGTCATCGCTACACATCTTACCGAGATTATCAAGAATCATGCCCACGAGCTGCTTGGCAGACAGGATGTGCAGAGACTTATTGATAATATAAAAGAGAATTATCCGACACTTGTAGATGAAGTAATACCTAAGATGTTGGGTATAGGAGATGTGCAGAAGGTGCTTGCCAACTTGCTTAAGGAAGGTGTATCCATTAGAGATATGGTCACAATAATAGAGACCCTTGCAGATTATGCACCCATGACAAAAGACAGTGACCTGCTTACCGAATATGTCAGGCAATCAATGCGCAGAAACATCACCAAACGGTTTATTTTTGACAGTCAGGCAAAAGTAATAACTCTGGATGCAGGTATTGAACAGATCATAATGGATTCGGTGCAGCAGACGGAATATGGCTCTTTTCTGAATATAGAACCTAATACAGCACAGCGTATAATCAACAATCTGCTCAAAGAGGTACAGAAGCTGGCTTCCATGGGAGAACAGCCCATAATACTTGCATCTCCCGTAGTAAGGCTCTATTTTAAGAGAATGACCGAGCAGGTTGCACCGGGGCTTGTAGTATTGTCATATAATGAGTTGGATCCATCGGTTGAGGTACAATCAGTAGGGGTGGTGAATATATAGTGAAAGTAAAAAGATATGTAGGAGAAACAGCTCAGGAGGCACTGCAAAAAGTAAAATCAGACCTGGGCAGGGATGCAATAATATTGAATACCAGAAAAATCAGAAAAAAGGGTTTGATGGGTTTTTTTGCAAAACCTCTTATTGAAGTGGTTGCACAAACCTCTTATTGAAGTGGTTGCAACTATAGACAGTGACATTTCTTTAAATGGGAAATCGAATAAGCTTCAAGACATAAAACCTTCAGCACAGCATGTCAGAGATGAATATGACAATGTAGGAAACAATTTTATAAAAGAACTGAACGAAAATATGCAGGTACATAAGAATACATCAAAGGATAATGCAAAGCAGCAGAATCATAATGAGGATAAAGAGCTTATTCAGCAGGACTTTATGGAGCTTAAGAACATGATCAGCAAGGTTTATGACGCTGTAAAGGTGGATTATGAGAATATCAAGCTTTCAGATATTGTCAAGAAATATCTGAAAACACTGGAGGACTATGAAGTTGACAAGGTAATAGTAAATGAGATAAAAGAAAAGCTGATCGAGACTTTAGATGGTGAGAAACAGCAAAGCGATGCAATTGTAAGGAACACTATATATAATGTACTGGGCAAGTATATGAAAGAGCCTGAGCCGTTTACTTTTACAAAGGATAAGAAGGTTATAATTGTCATAGGGCCTACAGGGGTAGGAAAGACAACAACCATTGCCAAGCTTGCGGCAAATATGGTGCTGACGGAAAAAAAGAAAGTAGGGCTTATTACCTCAGATACCTATAGAATAGCGGCTGTTGAGCAGCTTAAGACTTACAGCGAGATAATAGGGGTGCCTTTATCTATAATATACACACCGGGAGAGATACTTAATGCCATAGAGAATTACAAGGAAAAAGAGCTGATACTTGTTGATACTGCAGGCAGAAGCCATAAGGACAAGTATCAGCTTATGGAGTTGAAGACTCTGATAAAATCCAGTATTGACTATGAAGTATACTTGGTAATGAGTGCCACAACTAAATTTTCTGACTGTATAGAAATAATTAAAAGCTACAGTTTTCTAGACGACTATAAGCTGCTTTTTACAAAGCTGGATGAAACTTCTGCCTTTGGTGTGATTCTAAATGTTGCTTACATTACAAAAAAGCCTATTTCATATATTACTACCGGACAAAGTGTGCCCGATGATATCGAAATCGCAGATAACGGCAAGATAATAAACTGTTTGTTGGGAGATAAGCTATATGAAAGACCAAGCTGAGAGATTAAGGGAAATTATAAGCAGCATTAAGAATTATAAGGATGACGAGATAAGCACAGGCAGCTTGACTGATAAGCCGGGATCTAGAGTAATAGCAATAACAAGCGGAAAAGGCGGTGTAGGCAAGACCAATTTTACCGTAAACCTTGGTATTAAATTTTCACAAATGGGACTCAGAGTAGTAATAATTGATGCTGACCTTGGTTTGGCAAACGTTGATGTAGTAATGGGGAAGATGTCCAAGTACAATCTGTCGGATGTTATAAACAGCAATAAGGATATACTCGAAATACTTGAGGAGGGCCCTGAGGGAGTTAAATTTGTATCAGGAGGATCAGGGGTTCAGGAGCTTGTAAAGCTGAATAAAACACAGCTGGTGGATCTTTTGATGAAGCTTGGTAAGTTGGATGAGGAAGCGGATATAATATTAATAGACACAGGAGCGGGACTTTCAGAAAATGTCATAAGCTTTGTACATGCGGCAAGGGAAGTGATATTAGTGACTACACCTGAGCCTACTTCAATAACAGATGCTTATGCTCTTATAAAAACCATTACCCACAAAGACAAAACAAAAATTATAAAGGTTGTAATTAATAGGGCTGACAATGCGGCTGAGGCCTTCAATATATTGGATAAGCTAAATGTTGTAACGCAAAAGTTCCTTGGGGTCAAGCTTCAGAAGCTTGGCTACATACTGAATGATGTCTGTGTATCAAAGGCAGTGAAGATTCAGCAGCCTTTTGTGGTAAGCTTCAAGAGAAGTGAAGCTTCCAAAAATTTGAATGATATAGCATTGACACTTATGGACAATAAGGAATTGAATTCAAATTCAGTATCCGGGATAAAAATGTTCATTAACAAGCTTACCAACTTATTCAATTAAGCGGCATAATTTTAAAGTTTTCCAGTCACTCATAAGGAGATTGTTATGTTGGATTTGAAGAAATATTTCACAATTGCAGAAAAAATACAGATGGATTATATAAATAAAAGAGGGTGTCTTCAGGAATTCACAAGCCAGGTGATTGAGATACATGACAATGAGATGATGGATATCCTGATACCAATATATAAGAATGAGAATGTGTACCTGGAGCAGAATGCTATTGTAAAGCTGGTGGTACAAAAAGAAGGAGCGGTATATGAGTTCAAGGCGTTATTGCATGAAAAGCTTTTCGGGGTGATACCACTATTAAGACTAAAAGTATTTCCCGATATTAACAAAATACAAAGAAGGGACTATTACAGGCTAAAGCTTATGAAAGATGCAGAGATCAGACTTGTAGAGGACCTTAAAACCAGAAAGTATGGAGAGGTACTAAAAGGCAACCTGCATGACATCAGTGCAGGAGGGCTGCTGTTCAGTTCCAACAAGCAGCTTGAGAAGGATGCTATGCTGGAGTTCAAGCTTGATCTCAACGGCAAGAAGCTTATCATATTTGGCATAATAGTCCGGCGCACTCTGGCAGCTAACTCCAAAACACAATATCATTACGGAGTTAAATATGATAGAATGAGCGAATTTGAAAGAAATGAGATTAACAGGTATATTTTTGAGGAACAGCGCAGGCTGATAAAAAAGGGGTTAATTTAGAAATGTTTACCACAGTAGAAAAAAAGGTAAGAGTACTTATTGTAGATGATTCAGCATTTATGAGAAGAATAATAGCTGACATGCTAAAAAGCGATGCAAATATAGAAGTAGCGGCTACAGCAAGAAACGGCAAGGAGGGATTGGAAAAGGCAATAGCCTTAAAGCCTGATATAATAACACTGGATGTTGAAATGCCGGTTATGAATGGTCTTGAGACTCTTGTGGAGCTTATGAAGCTGAAGCCTGCTCCAAAGGTAATAATGCTATCCAGCTTGACTTTTGAAGGCGGCGAAGCTACTATAAAAGCTCTTGAGCTTGGTGCTTTGGATTTTGTCGCAAAACCTACTGCTTCAATAATAAAGTTTAATGCTGAACACGTAAGGGATGAGCTTATTCAAAAAATAAAATCCATCAGAAAATCAGCAGTGACTTATCCCCCGCAAATACAATCAGCTGGCAGTAGTAAATCTATAAAAAAGGAAAAAACTACTTTAAGGAGTTACACGGGTGGAAGCCTGAAGTACATAATTGCAATTGGAACCTCCACAGGAGGGCCGAGAGCACTGCAGGAGGTATTGACGAAGCTTCCCCATGATATACCGGCATCAGTGCTTGTTGTGCAGCACATGCCTCCTGGCTTTACAAAATCACTTTCTGATAGATTGGACAGTTTATCTCAGATAAACGTCAAGGAAGCTGAGGAAGGGGACGTGCTAAAGCAAGGGTGGGCTTATATCGCTCCGGGTGATTTTCATATGGTTATAAACAGATATATTAATGATGAATATAGAATATCAATCAATAAGGAATCTCCAGTAACTGGACACAGACCATCAGTAAATGTTATGATGAAATCAGTAGCAGAATCCGGACATAAAAATATAATTGCTGTTATAATGACAGGGATGGGAAATGACGGCAGTGATGGCATATTGAAGATAAGAGATGCAGGTGGGAAAACCATAGCACAGGACGAGAGCACCTGTGTAGTATATGGAATGCCAAAATCGGCAGTGAAAATTGGCGCTATCGACATTATAGCTCCTTTAAATAATATAGCAGCAGAAATATTAAAAAATATGGGGGTGTAATACTATGGACATGAATCAATACCTGGAAATATTCATTGAAGAATCCCAAGAGCATTTGCAAGGGTTAAACCAAAGCTTGTTAGGACTGGAAACAAATCCTAAGGATATGAAGATACTGAACGAAATATTCAGAGTTGCGCATACATTGAAGGGTATGGCAGGAACAATGGGCTATACAGGAGTTACGAGTCTCACTCACCAGATGGAAAATGTGCTGGATGCAATAAGGAACGGCAAGGTTGAAGTAAATACGTCAATTGTAGATATATTGTTTGAGTGCCTGGATTATTTGGACAACTCTATAAGCTCAATAGCCAATACTGGCCAGGAAAGCAGCAATAAAGCGGATTCAATTATTGCAAGCCTTAACGGAGTACTTCTGAAAAAGCCCGCAGCAGAAGTAGAACAGCCTGTTATTAATAATGACAGCAAGAATGAAATAATGAAGCTTAACCAATATGAGGAAAATATTGTAAGAAAGGCTGTACAGCAAGGCATGGGAGTTTACAAGGTAAAAGTCATGCTTGTTAATGACTGCATGCTGAAATCAGCCAGAGCCTTTATAGTTTTTCAGACTGCTGAAAGATATGGGGAAATATTCAAGGCAATACCCAAGGTTGAGGATATAGAAGATGAGAAGTTTGATAATGAGTTTACAATTGCTTTAATCACTAAAGAGCCTGAAGCACTAATAAAGAAAGAGCTGGAATCAATCTCTGAAATAATCGAAGTAAGGTTTGACAAGATAGAAGTATCAGCCGAAGAAGAGAATACCAACATTGATGTTGAAGATCAAGAACTGCAGGAAGATAATTCATTAAAGCCTTCCAATGAAGAAAAGGATAATAGTGGAGATTCACAAGGCAAGAAGGCTAAAATGGGTAAAACAGTAAGGGTGGATATTGACAGGCTGGACAACCTTATGAACCTTGTAAGTGAGCTGATAATAATAAAGACAAGGCTTGAAGGCGTCGGAAGCGATTCTAATAATCAGGATATGACGGAAGCAGTCGAGTACTTGGAGCGGATTACTACAAGCCTCCATGATGCGGTTATGAAAGTAAGGATGGTTCCGATAGAAAGAGTATTCAACAGATTCCCAAGAATGGTAAGAGACCTTTCCAAGGATCTTTCCAAGGATATATCACTCTACATGTCAGGTGAAGAGACAGAGCTGGACAGAACGGTAATAGATGAAATTGGCGATCCTCTTATCCATCTGATAAGAAATGCTATTGATCATGGAATTGAGGAAAAGGAAGAGAGAGTTAAGAATAAGAAGTCAGCAAACGGTACAGTTAATCTTAGAGCATACCAGGATGGAAACAGTGTAGTTATAGAAGTGGAAGATGACGGAAAAGGCATAGACATAGAAAGGGTTAAGAAAAAGGCAATAGAAAAAGGCATTATTTCTCAGAGCGATGCTAATGAGTTGGATGAGAAGAATGCCGTTGAATTACTCTTTAAGCCCGGCTTCAGTACTGCAGACAAGGTTTCCGATCTTTCAGGAAGAGGAGTGGGTCTTGATGTTGTAAAAACCAAGATCGAATCACTTAACGGTATAGTAGAAGTAGAGAATTCAAAAGGAAAAGGGAGTAAATTCATAATCAGACTGCCGCTGACCCTTGCTATTATACAGGCACTGCTTGTTACAATCGGTGATGAGAAATACGCAATACCACTTAATGTAATAAGGGATATCAATACCATAAACGCATCAACAATAAGAAATGTACATGGTCAGGATGTTGTACTGAACCGAAACAGTGTGCTTCCTATTGTAAGATTGGGAAGGATGCTGGACGTAAAAAATGTTGAAAGTGATGGAAGTGAAGAGCTTACTGCTGTTGTTGTGAAAAAGGGCGATAAAAATGCAGCCTTTATTGTGGACAGCCTTATCGGACAGCAGGAAATAGTTATAAAGACCCTTGGAAAGTTCCTGTCAGGCATTAAATACATAGCAGGTGCAACCATTCTTGGAGATGGACAGGTAGCACTTATCATAGACACAAATTCTTTAATATAGGGAGGTGCTAATAATGGAAGCAGCAGTATATACAAAGCAATTCGTCATATTCAGACTTGAGAATGAGGAATACGGAATTGACATCCTGAGGGTTAAAGAAATCAAGGAAATGATGAGAATGACGCGGGTTCCCAAAGCAGCTCATTTTGTATGCGGAGTCATAAACCTCAGAGGAGAAATCATACCTGTAATTGACCTTCGTAAAAAGTTTAACCTGCCTGATGGGGAAGAAAACAACAATACCAGGATCATTATAGTAGCAGTTGATGATATTACTGTCGGATTGGTTGTAGACACCTCCTCAGAGGTAATAGAAATTAGTAATAGCGCAATAGAAGGTGCACCTGAGGTCGTTGGAAATGTTGATCAGGGATTTATTTACGGTATAGGCAAGGTAGGGGAAAGATTAATCATATTATTGGATATAGTTAAAATAGTAACCAATTTCGCAGTGTAAAAGCATTTAGGAGAAGGATGTGGTATAGTGGGAATCTCATTAGACGACTTAAACAGTCTTCAAATTGATGTTATGAGGGAAATAGGAAATATTGGGGCAGGCAATGCCGCAACAGCCTTGTCCAAGATGATATCAAAGAGAATTGACATGGACGTTCCCAAGGTTAATATACTTGAATTCAGGAACGTAGCTGAACTGGTAGGCGGACCTGAAGTTGAGGTAATAGGCATATACTTTAAGGTAAATGGAGATATAACCGGCAGCATAATGTTCCTGCTGGACAAGAAATCTGCAAAACTGCTGACAAACTTACTGATGAGCAGGATAGATGAAGGAGATTCCTTGGATGAAATGGACTTTTCTGCGTTGCAGGAGGTAGGGAATATACTTTCAGGCTCTTATCTTTCTTCTCTGGCAACCTTAACCGGTCTGAACCTCGCTGTATCTGTACCTTCTCTTGCGATGGACATGGCAGGAGCAATATTAAGTGTTCCGGTAATACTATTCGGACAGGTTGGAGATAAAGTAATGCTTATTGAAACAGACTTCAGTGAGGGTACAAACCATGTAAAGGGCAACTTTTTCTTAATACCTGATGAGGACTCTTTTGAAATACTACTTAGAAGTTTGGGAGTAATTTAGAATGGCAGATTTAATAAAGGTTGGGATGGCTGATATGAATACTGCGTATAGCCCTGGAGTATTAACTACACTTGGACTTGGCTCATGTGTGGGAATCTGCCTGTATGACACCTCAACAAAAATTTCCGGGATGGTACATGTTATGCTTCCCAATAGTACACAAATAAAGAATAACAGCAACGTGGCAAAATTTGCAGATACAGGTATAGCCAAGCTAATGGACGATATGATAAGAATGGGTGCAAAGCGTAGTAAAGTTGTCAGCAAAATAGCAGGTGGATCACAAATGTTCAATTTTAGCGATGCAAGTGATATTATGAGAATCGGTGCAAGGAATGTCACAGCTTCAAAAGAAACACTCAAACTGCTTAATATACCACTGGTAGCAGAAGACACAGGAGGAAATTACGGGCGTACTATTGAATTATATTCGGAAACTGGTATATTATTAATTAAAACAATTGGCTATGGAATGAAACAACTTTAATAATGAATTATATATTTCGCGAAAAACATTTTACATTGCTAATTCAAATTTCGCGTAAATGTTTCCTTGATTTCATTGAATTCGCACTATACCCGAATGTAATACCTTAGGTGCGTTCAATATAGCATCGATTGGAGTTTTCTGAGATGAAGATTATGGATAACATGCCAATAGTCATTGTTGTTGCAGCGTTATTGATAAATATTGCTATTGGAGTAAACAACAGCATAAACTTTTCAGCATTGATGATCAGATGCATTGTTGTAACTATAGTATTTGCCGTATTTGGACATATGTTGACAGAAACGGTCAAGAAAGCAATAGAATGCAGTAATTTAAGCACGCTTACACACAATAGTGACGGAACATTAAAAATGTCAGAGAGTCTCAACAAGGATAAATCGACTTTGGATATTAAAGTACCTCCTCTGGACGATGAAGAATTTATGGATGTGAACAGTGACAGCGATAATGGATTTGTTGAGGTGAACCCTGTTCAAATGAATGATTACAAACAAAATGAACAGGATTAGCATTACATACTAAACGGAGGTATAACATGGATCTGACAAATCTTTGGGAAACATATTCCAAAACAAAGGCAGCAGGTATTCGAGAAGAGCTTATACTTAAATATATATATCTTGTAAAATTTGTAGCTGGCCGGCTTTATGCCAGTTACGGGAATAACGTTGAGTTCGATGATCTTGTCAGCTACGGAGTTTTTGGATTGATTGATGCCATTGATAAATATGATCTTGCCAGAGGTGTAAAATTTGAGACCTATGCGCAGCTCAGAATCCGAGGAGCTATTATTGACCAATTGAGAGAGATAGATTGGCTTCCCCGTTCAGTAAGACAAAAATCAAAGGAATTGGAAAAAGCATATTTTGAGATTGAGAACAGGCTTGGCAGACCCGCTACCGATGAAGAAATGGCGGAAAGCTTCGGGATGCCGGTAGAGGAGTTTCAAAAGAAAATACAGAATATTACAACATATTCAATAGTTTCTTTGGATGATTTACTTGAGCAGAAAAGGGAAGTTACAAGCAGCGAGGAAGATAAGCAAATAGAGACACCTGAAAGTGTAATTGAAAATACGGAAACTAAGGAAATACTGGTTGATGCAGTAAGCACTTTACCTGAAAAGGAGAAAAAGGTAGTATCTCTTTATTATTATGAAGAGCTAACCTATAAAGAGATAGGGAAGCTTCTAAATATATCAGAATCGAGAGTTTCACAGCTGCATACAAAAGCTATTATCAGGCTTAAGAATAAGTTCAGAGTTGCATTTGAATGATGGGATGGTGTTTTAAATGGGGAATGAGTTCATTATTCTTGAGGGCAAGGATTATGACAGATTGATAGCAGAAGGCATGAGACGTCTTAGTGCCAAGAAAGAGGATCTCCATATAGAAGTACTTGAAAGCAAGAAGAATCTGTTCTCTTCTTACTACAAGCTTAAGGTTTCGACTGGGGATAATAAAACTCTTGAGATCATTGAGAATAGTATTGACAGCATCCTTAGTGAAAATCAGAATTCAAAGGGAAAGGGCATAGAACTGGATTTCAGAGAAGACGGAGTTTATATAAAAATCGAAAAAGGAGTTACAATGGTAGACATTGTAACTAAAATCGACATTAAAAGAATTCTGAGTGTAGACTTGACCAAAGTAAAACAGCTATTGGAAATAGGAAGCTATGATAACTGGACAAAAATAGCTGAACATCAAGAGGAGAAAAAAATAGACAGTGAGTGTATAGTCAAGGTATCAAAAGACAAAATGAAAGCTTACATTACTATAACCAAACCTATCGGGGGGGCTGACATAACTGAGAAAGAAATACTCGAAGCACTTAAGCTGAATGAGGTTGTATTCAATATAAAGGGAAGTGTAGTAAAGAACGCAGCAGATAATAAAATATACGACAAAGAGATACTTATTGCAGAAGGTGTTGAACCGCAAGACGGACAAGATGCGATAATTGATTACCACTTTGATGTATCCGGCGAAAGATCAATTAATATTGACAAGGATGGAAAGATTGATTACCATGAGCTTTCCTTAATAAAAAACGTTACAGCAGGACAGAAATTGCTAACCTTGATACCTCACACCCCGGGCATCCCGGGTAAGAATGTATTGGGTAAAGAGGTTCCAGGCAGGGATGGAAAGAAGCTTGCTTTGCCTAGAGGGAAGAATGTGGACGCAAGTGAGGACGGACTGGAGCTTGCAGCGACAGTTGACGGCGAGGTAAAAATAATAGATGGAAAAGTAAATGTATTCTCGGTATACGAAGTAAAGCATAATGTAGATAATTCCACAGGAAATATAAGATTCAACGGGAAGGTTATTGTAATGGGCAACGTACTCACAGGCTTTGTAATAGAAGCTGAAGGAGACGTTGAAGTTTATGGCGTTGTTGAGGGAGCACTGATAAAATCAAACGGCAACATAATACTTCACAGAGGTATACAGGGAATGAACAGGGGCGAGCTTTATTGTGAAGGGGATCTCATAGCAAAGTTTATAGAGAACAGTAAAATTGAAGCAAAAGGAAGCATACAGAGTGATGCAATAATGCATAGTCAGGTTACCTGTGGAAAGAAGCTGGAAGCCAACGGAAGGAAAGGTCTTCTGGTCGGAGGCTCCTTTAAGGTGGGAGAAGAGATCAGGGCCAAGGTCATAGGATCTCCAATGGCAACCATTACTGAGCTTGAAGTTGGTGTAAATCCGGACATGAGAAATAAGTACGAGGGTATTAAAAACGAGCTTAAGCAGATAACCGAAAATCTGGATAAAACTACTAAAGCTGTTGATCTTCTCACTAAAATGAGTAAAAACATGGAATTGCCTATGGATAAAAAGCTTCTTCTCTCAAAATCTGTAAAACTGAAGCTGCAGCTTCAGCAGAGCCAGGAACAGGTCCGTAATGAACAGAATGAACTGGAAGCATATTTTGAGGATCTTTCAAAAGGAAAAGTTAAGGTATATGATATTATATACCCAGGCAGCAGAATTATTATCGGCAGCAGCTTAATGCACATTAAAGACTCTATAAAATTCGTTTCCTTCTATAGAGCTAATGCTGAAATAAAAATGGGATCATATGACGATGTCTAATAAGTTTTAGGGAGTGATTGTCATGACCATAAGACCTGTAGATCTGCAGACAATGATACCAAAACTTCCGGAAGTGCAGAAAGCGAGAAGTGCTGAGAACAACATTGAAAAGAACAACCTTAACATCAATATCCACAAAGAACAGCAGCAGCAAGAGAAGAATTCAAAGCAAGTAGTTGAGGCAAAGAAGGCTCAAGGAAAACGGATAGACAGGGAAGAAAAGCAGAAGAATAAGCAGGATAAGCAGCAAAAGGAAGAGAAGGATGGCCTTGCTGAAGAAAAAGAAAGAAAAGGTAAGAAAGCAAAAGGGGAATCTCTGACAAGAATTGATATTAGAATATAAATGAGGTGCTCTCATGATAAACTACGTATTATTGGCTTTTGGAATATTTGCGATATTGGCTGCCACAATACTCATATTTCTTGATAAATTAAAGGGTGAGGACATATATTTCAATATGGATGTTAAGGAACAGGAAATTAAAAAAGTAATTGAAGACGCAGATGAAATAATATCCGAGCTTAATTACACCTCTGAAATGGTAGTTAAAGAAATTGAGGAAAAGCTGAGTAGTTTGCGGAAAGATATCAAGGATATCAGTAATACAGCTGTGAGTGCTCCTGAAGTTGAAAAAAAGGATAATACGAAAGCTGCAATGCCGGTAGTTATTGCAGCAAGTAAAAAGAAAAAGATAACAAATGACAATGTGGAAAAGGAAAGTCCATTTGACGGTAAGCTCAACTTGAAGCAACAGGAGGTATTCGATTATGCTTCACAGGGAATGAGCATTACTGATATTGCAAAAAAACTGAACATTGGGCAGGGAGAGGTAATGCTGATATTGTCCTTGAAAAATGAGGTAGAGTAATGGGAAATTATAGTCTTAAGAATATAATGCTGGGTATAGGAATAGGCCTGGTATTTTCATCCATGATAAATATAAATATGGGAAACAGTGAACTGACGGCGGAAGAAATAAAAAAAGAAGCATTAAAGCATAACCTTATAGTGCTTACCAAAGAGGAGATTCTGAGCAATCAGACACCTGAAGCTGTTGAACCATCTCAGACAACTCCGGTACCTGCAGCAACACCATCGGTTAATGAAGGCAAAATTACTGTGAATGTGGAAAGCGGAATGAGTTCTGAGAGTATTGCGAACCTACTGAAGGAAAGTGGTATTATTAATGACACAAAGGCTTTCTTAAAGAGACTTGCAGAGGTTGAAAAGGATGACAAGCTTAAAATCGGCAGCTTTGAGATACCAAAAGGCTCCAGCTACGATGATATAATCATGATACTGACCAGATAAATTTCTAAGTGATACACTTAGGAATTTTTAATTTATAGGAAAAATAAAGTATAATATTTTGCAAGATAATAAAACTATAAGAGATATTGATGGTATTCCATTTGGGCATTGGTTGCGAGTTGCGAGTATTATAGTGGGGCTTCGAAGAATCACTCTAATACGCGTAACGCGTAACAAAATATATATTGCCAATAAATTTGTTATATGGTAAACTATTTAAGGTGAAAAACACACATGGTCTGATCCTTTGCGGGGTGCTCAATGAGTCCGTTGGGGACATGATGATCATGGAGGAAAAACCATAGGAGGTGAAATGATATGTCAGTAATATCAATGAAACAGCTATTGGAAGCTGGCGTGCACTTCGGACACCAGACAAGAAGATGGAACCCGAAGATGGCAGAGTACATTTTTACGGAAAGAAACGGCATATACATCATCGACCTTCAGAAAACTGTGAAGAAGGTTGAAGAAGCATATAACTTCATAAAACAAGTTTCTGCTTCGGGTAAGGACATACTTTTCGTAGGTACAAAGAAACAGGCTCAGGAGTCAATCGAGTCGGAAGCTATCAGAGCAAACATGTTCTATGTTAATCAGAGATGGCTCGGCGGAATGCTCACTAACTTCAAGACAATCAGGAAAAGAATCGAAAGATTGAATGAACTTGAGAAGATGGAAGAAGACGGAACTTTTGAAGTACTTCCAAAGAAAGAAGTTATTAAGCTTAGGGCAGAAAAAGATAAGCTTGAGAAGAATCTGGGCGGTATAAAGAACATGAATGGTGCACCAGGCGCTCTCTTCGTCGTAGACCCGAGGAAGGAAAAAATAGCTATACAGGAAGCACACATTCTTGGTATTCCCATAGTCGCAATAGTTGATACAAATTGCGATCCGGAGGAAATAGACTATCCGATACCTGGTAACGACGATGCTATAAGAGCCGTAAAACTTCTTACTTCAAAGGTTGCAGATGCTGTTATTGAAGCGAGACAAGGCGAACAGCTTGCTGAGTAACTGCTTGGTAAGTATTTAAAAGGCGGCGTGTGCCGCCTTTTTCATAATATGCATATATAAATCTCACAAAGAAGATCACATTGAATGGATTTAGTGCGAAGCATATAATACATAGGAGGCGAAAAAAATGGTTGAAGCTTCAGCTGTTAAGGAATTAAGAGAAAGAACCGGTGCTGGAATGATGGACTGCAAAAAAGCTCTTACAGAAAGCAACGGAGACATGGAAAAGGCCATTGAAATACTTAGGGAAAAGGGACTTGCTGCCGCAGCTAAAAAAGCAGGTAGAATTGCAAGTGAAGGAATAGTTGATCAGAATTGCAAGTGAAGGAATAGTTGATTCGTACATACACGGCGGCGGAAGAATAGGAGTTCTTATTGAAGTTAACTCAGAAACAGATTTTGTTGCTAAGAATGAAGAATTCAGACAGTTTGTAAAAGACATGGCAATGCAGGTTGCTGCTACAAATCCTCTATACGTTAAAAGGGAAGAGGTAGACCCACAAGTTATAGCAAAGGAACGGGAAATATTCAGAGCACAGGCTTTAAATGAAGGGAAACCGGAAAAGATCGTTGATAAAATGGTTGAAGGCAGAATTGAAAAGTACTATAAGGAAATATGCCTGATTGAGCAGCCCTTTATAAAAGACACAGACAAGACAGTACAGGATGTGCTTTCAGCATTGATCGCGAAAATTGGCGAAAACCTTTCTATAAGAAGATTTGTAAGATTTGAAAAAGGCGAAGGCCTTGCAAAGAAAGAAGACAACTTTGTTGAGGAAGTAATGAGCCAGATGAAAAAATAAGGGAACACTTGGTGTTCTCTTTTTTTTGAAAACAAGAAGGATTTTTTTAGATTTTGTAGAAATTTTATGCTTAATTGGAGGTATAATATAAATGGGTGACACAAAGTATAAAAGAGTGATACTGAAAATAAGCGGTGAGGCATTAGCCGGGGATAAGAGCTCCGGCTTGAATCATGACACTCTTCTGAGTATTGCGCATAGGGTAAAGCAGTTGAGAGAGCTTCAGGTGGAAGTGGCAATAGTAGTTGGCGGAGGCAATTTCTGGAGAGGCAGAAGCGGAGAGGGTATGGACAGGACAACAGCCGACCATATGGGAATGCTTGCAACTGTAATCAACGCACTGGCACTTCAGGATGCATTGGAAGGTATTGATGTAGCGACACGTGTACAAACAGCCATCGAGATGAGACAGATTGCAGAACCTTATATAAGGAGAAAAGCCATCAGACATTTGGAGAAAGGCAGAGTAGTTATATTTGCTTCCGGCATCGGAAATGCATATTTTTCCACTGATACCACCGCTGCCCTTAGAGCTGCGGAAATTGAAGCTGATATAATACTTATGGCAAAGAAGGTCGACGGCGTATATGACTGTGATCCTGTCAAAAACAAAAATGCCAGAAAATATGATATACTATCTTATATTGAAGTAATCAACAAGGGATTAGGCGTAATGGATTCCACAGCAGCATCCTTATGTCGTGATAATAAAATTCCCATACTTGTATTTGACTTGAAAAACCCTGATAATATTATTAGAGCGGTAATGGGAGAAGAAATTGGTACATTAGTAAAGGAGGATTAACAGAATGATTAAGGATATCGAAAAGAACATGCAGGAGAAAATGGAGAAGACCCTTAGCGTACTTAAGCACGAGCTTTCTACACTGAAGGCGGGAAGAGCAAATCCCAGTCTTTTGGATCGTATTTCAGTTGAATACTATGGAGCGGTTACACCGTTGAACCAGCTGGCAAATATAGCTGCGCCGGAACCTAGGGTACTTACTATAAGTCCATGGGATGTCAAGTCAATTCCTGTAATAGAAAAAGCTATTTTAAAGTCAGACCTGGGCATCAATCCCTCAAATGACGGAAAAATGATAAGATTGGTGGTACCTCAGCTTACTGAGGAAAGAAGGAAAGAGCTTGTAAAAGTAATTAAGAAGCTTGGTGAAGATGCAAAGGTCGCTACAAGAAATATACGACGTGATGCAAATGATCATCTTAAGAAGCTTAAAAAAGATGGAGAAATAACTGAGGATGGACTTAAGAAATCGGAAGAAGATACTCAGAAAATAACGGACAAGTTCATCAAAGAAACTGATAAGGCTGTAGAATTAAAAGAAAAGGAAATAATGGAGGTCTGATGCACTTGGCTGAAATACCGCTGGTTATAGGCTACAAGCTGGATAAAGCACTGCAGCTGATAGGTGAAGGGCACAAAATCATAATTGATTCAACTATGACACCCTACGAGGATAAAAAAGAAGAAAGACGGGGAAATACGCCTATTGTTGTCAGACAAAAAGCTGAAGAGGACGAAATTAAACTTACGACAAGTCTTTTCAAATAACTTCCCTCATTTTGAGGGTTATTTTTTTAAATGCTCATTACAAAGGAGGTTCTTGGATGCTTGGAAAAATTGATTTAGAGAAGCTTCCTAAGCATATAGCCATTATTATGGATGGAAATGGACGTTGGGCACAAAAGAAGGGTTTGCCCAGAGTAATGGGTCATAAGGCCGGCATGGAAGCTATAAAGAAAACAGTAAAGGCTTGCAGTGACCTGGGTATAAAAATACTGACGGTTTATGCCTTTTCTACAGAGAACTGGAGACGTCCCCAGGATGAAGTAAGCTATCTGATGAACCTGCTTGTAGAGTACATGAGAAAAGAAGTGTATGCGCTGCATAATAATAAAGTAAAAATAAAAGTACTTGGAGAGATGGATATACTGCCAGCCCAGACAAGAAAAGAAATTGAAGAGGCTTTGAGCCTTACAGGGAATAATGAGGGGCTGCAGTTTAATATAGCATTGAACTACGGCGGCAGGACTGAGATATTGAATGCATGTAGGAAAATTGCTCAAGGCATAAGGGCTGGAACCATAGACATGGATGCTGTTGATGAAGCATCCTTCCCCAATTATCTGTATACAGGCAGCGATCCTGATCCTGATATAATAATCAGAACAAGCGGAGAACAGAGAATAAGCAACTTTCTGCTATGGCAGGGAGCATACAGTGAGCTGGTGTTTGTTAACCAGCTTTGGCCGGACTTTAATGAAAAGGTACTTCTTTCGGCAATACTTGAATATCAAAGCAGGGACAGACGTTTTGGCGCATTGAAGTAGTGGAGGTAGAAATGTTAAGGATAAGGGTATTAAGTGCGTTGCTTGGGATACCACTTATATTATTTGTTTTATATTTTAGGGGGCTGTATCTTTACTTTTTCATAGCAGCAGTCTCTTTGGTAGGTCTTTTTGAGTATTATAGGGCAATGAGCAATATAAATATGCATACAAACAAAATGCTTGGTTATATTTCAGTCATTGTTTACTATATTATGTTTCTGCTGCCCATTAATTTTCAAAGACCGGGACTCCTTATAGCAATATCAGTTATGACATTATTCACATATGAAATAGTTACACAGAAGCATGGTATTCCGGAGATATCCATAAATATTCTGGGAATTGTCTATATACCATTTCTATTCAGCCACCTTCTATTCATAGAAAAGTTGAAATATGGAAATATAATATTATGGCTGCCTTTCCTGACTGCATGGTTTACCGATACCTTCGCATATTTCGTGGGAGTATATATGGGAAGAGTAAAGCTATGTCCCGGAATCAGTCCCAAAAAGACTGTTGAAGGTGCTATAGGCGGTATTATAGGCTCAGTAGCTCTTAGCATACTTACAGGCTTTATTATGAACATGCTTGGGGTAGACATTAAAATAATACATTTTGTAATTACAGGATTTCTATGCGGTATTGCATCAGAAATTGGTGATCTGGCCGCTTCATATATAAAAAGGTATACAGGCATAAAGGATTTTGGTAATTTGATTCCCGGGCACGGGGGAATATTGGACAGATTCGATAGTATTCTCTTTACTGCACCAATAATCTATTATTACTTCGTGCTTATAGGAGATATGATATAAAACAGATACGAGATTCGAGATACGAGATACGAGATTGCGGGGCTGGGCTTTGGAGTATAAAGGGCGATAGGCAATGGGTACGGGGTGTAGGGGCGGCCATCGGCCGTCTAAATGGAATTTGGGGTTAAAGATTAGGAGAAAATAATGAAGAGACTTTCGATACTGGGGTCTACCGGTTCGGTTGGCACACAGGCCTTGGAAATAGTAAGGGAAAATAAAAATATGTTTAAAGTGGAAGCGTTGGCTGCCAACTCAAGCATTGATCTTCTGGAAGCACAGGTAAGGGAATTCAGACCTGTAATAACAGCTGTCGGAGATAAAAAAAAATACGGAGAACTGAAAAAAAGGGTAAATGGCTTGACCCATATCACTGCAGGCCTGGAAGGTGTGGTGGAAGCAGCAACAGCTGAGGGCAGTGATACTGTTATATCGGCAATTGTTGGTATAGCCGGACTTATTCCCACATATAATGCCATAAAATCAGGAAAGAATGTAGCACTTGCGAATAAGGAGACTCTTGTTACGGCCGGCAGAATCATTACTGAAGAAGTGAAAAAGAACAAGGTTGAGATGCTTCCTGTTGACAGTGAGCATTCTGCAATATTCCAGAGCTTAGGCGGCAGCAAGCATGGCGAAGTATCCAAATTGATTTTGACAGCTTCGGGGGGACCATTCAGGAGCAAATCACCGGAGGAACTGGAGAAGGTTACGGTGCAGGACGCATTGAAGCATCCGAACTGGTCTATGGGCAGGAAGATAACTGTAGATTCGGCTACTCTGATGAACAAGGGGCTTGAAGTAATTGAAGCCAGATGGCTTTTTGACATAATGCCTGATAAAATAGAGGTATGCATTCATCCCCAAAGCATTGTACATTCCGCAGTGGAATTTGTTGATGGCTCCGTGATTGCACAGTTGGGGCTTCCTGATATGAAGCTCCCTATTCAATATGCTCTGACATATCCTGAAAGACTTCCCATGAGCGGGAAAAAGCTCAGCTTGACTTCTATTGGCAGTCTTACTTTCCATGAGCCTGATATGGTGAAGTTTAAATGTCTGGGGTTGGCATTCAGGGCTCTTTCCATGGGAGACAGTGCATGTGTTGTTCTTAACGGAGCCAATGAGGAGGCAGTACGATTATTCCTAGATGGAAAAATAAAATTCCTGGACATAGGCAAGCTGATTGAAAAAACTTTAGATAAGCATGAAGTGATTAATAATATGAATATAGATAATGTGGTGGCTCTTGATCAGTGGTCGAGAGAGACATTATATAATCTGTATCAAGTGGGGTGTATGAAGTAATGACGATAATTATTGCGATACTGGTATTCAATGCAATTGTATTTTTCCACGAAGCAGGGCATTTTATAGCTGCACGCCTCGGAGGAATAAAGGTTGTAGAATTTTCACTGGGGATGGGACCGAAGATTATTGGCAAAAAAATTGGAGAAACAATCTACTCCTTAAGAATGCTTCCTATTGGCGGGTCCTGCATGATGCTCGGAGAGGATGAGGAAAAGAATGATCCCGGTGCTTTCAACAATAGTCCTATAACAACTAAAATAGCTGCTATTGTCTCAGGTCCATTAGTCAACTTATTGGTTGCAGTATTGATTTATTCTCTGGTAATAGCACCGGTTGATACTCCGTTGATCGGACAGGTAACACCGGGGATGCCTGCAGAAAAGGCCGGAATAACTGCCGGTGATATAATTGTTGATATAAACGATGTAAAAATTTCAAGCTGGCAGGAGATGAAGCCGGAAATAAGCAAGTATGAAGGTGAGCTAATAACTGTTACCCTTGAGAAAAACGGCGTTCAAAGGGATGTACAGCTTACACCCATCAAGAATCCAAATACTGAGGATGTTATAATCGGGGTGGCTCAGAAGGTGAAGCTGGGTGGTTTTTCCCTGACAAATGGTATAAAGACTACCGGCACTATAACTAAAATGATGCTAAGCTTCCTGGGACAGCTGGTAATGGGTAAAGCAGATACCAATGAAGTAAGCGGACCCATATCAATCCTCGTATATATGAATGAGGCAGCAAAGACGGGTCTTTTAAGCGTGCTTTACCTGACAGCCATTATAAGCTTGAACCTTGCAATACTTAATCTGCTGCCGATACCAGCCCTTGATGGGGGCAGACTGTTGTTCCTGTTTGTTGAGCTTATCAGGAGAAAGCCTGTACCTGCTGAAAAGGAAGGCATGGTACACTTTGTAGGACTCATGGCACTTATGGTGCTCTCAATATTTCTTATGTACAGAGATATAATAAAATTCAATTTAATAAATATATTCAGGTAGGGCGTAAAATGAGCAGTAATACGAGAAAAATAAGAATTGGCGATAGATATATCGGAGGCGGTGAACCAATCCTGATTCAGTCTATGACAAATACCAAGACTCAGGATGAGGCTGCAACAGTAGAGCAGATAAAAAGACTGCAGGAAGCAGGCTGTGATATTGTAAGAGTTGCAGTGCCTGATATGGAAGCTGCCGAGGCTGTAAAATATATAAAACGTCATATTTCCTTACCATTGGTAGCAGATATACATTTTGACTACAGACTTGCTATACAGGCAATTATCAATGGTGCTGACAAGATAAGAATTAATCCGGGGAATATAGGAGATACAAAAAGAGTCAGACAAGTTGTTGCGGCGGCGAAGGAAAGGGAAGTACCGATTAGAATTGGCATCAATTCAGGCTCCTTGGAAAAGGAAGTGCTTGAAAAACATGGGCACCCTACAGCAGATGCATTGGTGGAAAGCGCCTTGAACAATATCAGGCTTATAGAGTCTATGAACTTCGAAGATATAGTAATATCCATCAAATCCTCTGATGTTCTGCTTACTGTTGAAAGCTATATCAAAGCTTCAAAGGCAATAGACCATCCTCTGCATTTAGGTATTACCGAAGCAGGAACGGTGCTTGCAGGCTCTATAAAATCCTCCGTTGGTCTGGGAATACTGCTGTATAACAATATTGGAGATACAATAAGAGTGTCACTGACAGGGGATCCGGTAGAAGAAGTATATGCAGCAAGGGAAATACTTAAGAGTTTGAAGCTTATGAAAAGCGGTATCGAGATTATATCGTGCCCTACCTGCGGAAGGACAAATGTGGATCTTATAAGGGTTGCGGAAGAAGTAGAAGCCCGTATTAAAGATATAAAAGTCACAAAACCGATGAAGCTGGCGGTAATGGGCTGTGCAGTAAACGGTCCTGGGGAGGCAAAGGAAGCAGACTTGGGAATTGCGGGAGGTCAAGGTGAGTTTCTTTTATTCGTAAAGGGAAATATAGTAAAAAAAATATCTCAGGAAAATGCGATAGAGGAATTGATTAAAGAAATAAAAGCTTACCAATCTGTATAATTTTAGCAAGCTATGCCATCATACTATCATAGTACTAAAGCCCAAAGAGGAGGAAACAACTATGAATGTAACAGCAATAATTCCTGCTTATAACGAAGAACCGACCATCGCAGGCGTAGTAAATTGTATAAAAAAGGTTGATAAAATTAAAAAGGTAATAGTCGTAAGCGATGGTTCTGTTGACAGGACTGCAGATATAGCAAGAGAATGCGGTGCTGAGGTTATTGAGCTTGCCGAAAATGTTGGCAAAGGTGGAGCTATCAAGGCAGGAGTTAATGAATGCGGAACGGAAATAATACTATTCCTTGATGCAGATCTCATAGGTTTGAACGAACAGCATGTACTGGATCTTATTGAACCGGTAATTAATAACAAAGCCGATATGACTGTCGGAATATTCAGGAACGGCAGAATGGTTACAGACTTGGCTCAGAAAGTTACTCCTTATCTGTCAGGACAGCGGGCCATCAAAAAATCTGTTATCGACAAAATACCAAACATAGATATAACAAGATACGGTGTTGAAGTAGCACTTACAAAATATGTTGATAAGTTCTCCGTACGAGTTCAGGAAGTTGACCTGCCGGATATGACCCACGTGACAAAGGAAGAAAAACTGGGTCTTATAAAGGGAGTGCAAGCACGTATCAAAATGTACTGGGACATTGTGAAAATATTAAGCAGCAACAATAAGAAAAAGGAATCGAAATAGGTTAGGCAATAGGCGATAGGCGATAGGCAATAGGTGTAAGTAAAGCTTCGGAGCATTACTCAAGCCCATTGCCCATAGCCTAGTGCCCATTGCCCGATATATATCGGAGGTCAATTATGCAAAGCGGTACAAAGTTGGATTCGGAAATTTTTCTTGAATATAAGGACAAGTTCGAATTGAAAAAGATCAGAGTAATGAAAAAAGCCAAGGAGTGGGAACTGATTATAAGCCTGAAGGGGCTTATTTCGATATTTGAACTGAACAAAATTGAAGAGCAGCTATCGAAGCACTACGGCTTGAAAAAGGTACGTATAGTTATTGAAGAGTCTTCTGTGAGAATGGGCGCAGATGAATTCGTAAAATCGCACTGGGAGGATTTAAAAAAAGTAATAGTCACAAACAACCCGTCTTTTACGGGTTTTCTTATGGATTCTCTGATTCAACTGGATAACGACAAAATAAAGCTTATGGTTACTTCAAAGGAAGCAGAAGGCTATTTGATATCAAAAAAGTGTCATGGTATTGTGTCTCAGTACATTAAAGACTACTTTAACATCGATTCCCAGGTACTTATATGCTTCAATGAGGAAGAGAAGCTGTGCAGCGAGGAGTATTTGAAATGCTATTTTGAGGAAGAGACCAAGATGGTGGCTGAAGCCATGAAAACATGCAAAAATGATAGTGGTAAAAACAAAGCAAAAGAAAGAAAAGATGCTGTTATAATGGGCAGACCATTTAATGACATTCCCATAAGTATTGCTACCATTGCTGAGGATTCGGGAAGAGTCACAATACAGGGCAGCATTTTCAACACGGAAGTAAAGGTGCTTAATAACGGTAAAACAATCATAATATTCAACATCACAGATAATACAAATTCTATTACTGCGAAGATTTTTATCAAGGAAGAAAACGATACAGCAAAGCTGGTTGAAAATATAACCAACGGCAGATACGTAAGAATAAAAGGCGACATACAATATGACCAGTACATAAAGGAGCTGGTCATATTCCCAAACAATATTCTGGAAGCTGAAAAGACAGTCCGCCTTGATGACTCCGAGGAGAAGAGAATAGAGCTTCATGCCCATACCGGTATGAGCAGTATGGATGGAATATGTTCAGCGACTGACCTCATTATGAGGGCTAAGACCTGGGGACACAAAGCCATTGCCATAACAGACCACGGAGTAGTGCAAGCATATCCGGAAGCTTATGAGGCCTCGAAAAAGCATGGAGTAAAGGTCATATATGGAGTCGAAGCATATTTCGTCAATGATGGAGTCCCGATAGTATATAATTACGGCAGCAGAAGCTTTGATGATGAATTTATAGTATTTGATATAGAAACAACAGGACTTTCTTCTATTAATGACAGGATTACCGAAATAGGTGCAGTTAGAATAAGACAGGGACAGCTGGTTGACAAGTTTTCAGAGCTTATAAATCCTGAAATGCTTATACCTGATAATATTACAAAGCTTACCGGTATCACAAATGCAATGGTTAAAGACAAGGGTACAATAAAGGATATACTGCCCAAATTCCTTGAGTTTGCGGGTGATTCCCCACTGATTGCACATAATGCAAGCTTTGACTGCGGGTTTATAAGAGCGAAGGCCAGGGAGCTTGGACTTGAAATCAGCAATATAATAATAGATACACTGCAGCTGTCGAGAACACTGCTGCCGCAGCTAAAGAGACATAAACTCAACCTTGTTTGTGAATACCTGGGAATAAATCTTGAAAATCACCATAGAGCATCGGATGACGCAGAAGCAACTGCTGAGATGATGCTTAAATTTATAGAAATAATGAAAGAAAAGGGAATAAAAGACATCCTTGAAATGAACAATCTTTCCGCAGCAGAAGGAAGCTACAAAACCCATGAATCCTTTCATATTATACTGCTGGTCAAGAACATGACAGGTCTCAGGAATCTTTACAAACTAATATCAATGGCTCATCTTGACTTTTTTTATAAAAAGCCAAGAATACCCAAGAGCCTGCTCATGCAATACCGTGAGGGACTGATCATAGGCTCTGCCTGTGAGGCCGGGGAATTATACCGAAGCATATTGAACAATTCGGATGATAATACAATTACTGATATTGCAAGATTTTATGATTATCTGGAAATACAGCCCAACGGCAACAATGAATTTCTTCTTAGAAACGGAAAGCTGCCAAATAAAGATATGCTCGAAGCAATAAACAGGAAAATTGTTGAGCTGGGGAGAAAACTGAATAAATTGGTGGTTGCTACAGGTGATGTGCACTTCCTTGAGCCGGAGGATGAGGTATACAGGCGTATTATAATGGCAGGGCAGGGATATTCCGATGCTGATGAACAGGCGCCCCTGTATTTCAAATCTACCGGGGAGATGCTTGAGGAATTCAAATATTTAGGCAAGACAACTGCCTACGATGTGGTAGTACGAAATTCAAACAGAATACTTGAGCAGATTGGCGATATAGTTCCTATACCCGAAGAGACCTATCCCCCAAAGATTGAAGGGGCTGAAGAACAAATAAGGGAAATGACTATGAAGAAGGTGTATGAGCTATATGGAGAAAAGCTTCCCGAGGTTGTGGAAAAAAGACTTGAAAAGGAACTGAATTCTATAATTAACAATGGTTATGCAGTTTTGTATCTTATAGCACAAAAGCTCGTTGCGAAGTCTTTAAGCGATGGATATCTTGTAGGCTCCAGAGGTTCTGTAGGTTCCTCATTTGTTGCAACCATGTGCGACATTACCGAGGTTAATCCGCTTCCACCGCATTATCTGTGCCCAAGCTGCAAATACTCTCACTTTATCCTTGATGGTTCTATAGAATCGGGAGCAGACCTTTCAGAAAAGAACTGTCCTGAATGTGGTACTGCACTTAGGAAGGAAGGGCATGACATACCCTTTGAGATGTTTTTGGGCTTTGACGGAGACAAGGAGCCTGATATTGACCTGAACTTCGCAGGAGAATACCAGCCTGAGGCTCATAAATACACAGAAGAGCTTTTTGGAAAGGGTTATGTATTCAGGGCAGGTACCATTGGTACCATTGCAGATAAGACTGCATATGGATTTATAAAGAAATACTATGAAGCAAAGGGTATAAAGGTCAACAGCGCAGAAATGAACAGACTGATTCAGGGCTGCACCGGAATCAAGAGAACAACCGGACAACACCCAGGGGGGGTCATGATAGTACCCAACTATACAGACATATATAATTTTACACCTATTCAGCGGCCTGCTGATGATACGGGCTCCAGCATAACAACTACACATTTTGATTATCATTCTATAAGTGGAAGATTGCTAAAGCTTGATATACTGGGTCATGACGTACCATCAATTATCAGAATGCTGGAAGACATCACCGGCTTTGGCGTAAACAACATACCCTTGGATGATCCGAAGACTATGAGTCTGTTCACGTCAACAGAAGCTTTGAATGTAAACCTGGATGAGATAGATTGCAAGGTCGGAAGTCTTGGAATACCTGAATTTGGTACCAAGTTCGTAAGACAGATGCTTATGGATACACAGCCCAAAACCTTTGCAGAGCTTGTGAGAATATCAGGGCTCTCTCACGGTACCGATGTGTGGCTGAACAATGCCCAGGATTTGATAAGGAGCGGCACTGCAACACTTAAGGAAGTAATATCCACAAGAGATGATATAATGCTCTTTCTTATATACAAGGGAGTACAGCCAAAGACTTCATTCAAAATAGCAGAGAATGTAAGAAAGGGTAAAGGCCTTACCCCCGAGTATGAAGAAGCCATGAGGGAGCAGAGCATTCCAGAATGGTATATACAGTCCTGTAAAACGGTAAAGTATCTGTTCCCTAAAGCCCATGCCACTGCATACGTAATGATGTCTTTCAGAATAGCGTACTACAAGGTATATTATCCTGAAGCCTTCTATGCCACTTACTTTACCGTAAAGCTGGATGATTTCGATGCGGATTTGCTGACAAAAGGTATTGATTCAGTTAAGGCAAAATGGATAGAAATCGATAGATTGGGGAATAATGCAACTACAAAGGAGAAAAACCTGATGACCCTTCTGGAGTCGGTTTATGAAATGTATACCAGAGGCATCAAGCTCTTGCCCGTAGACCTTTATCAATCTGATGCAGACAAATTCCTTGTTACCGAAAAAGGGATACTTCCTCCTTTGGGTTCACTGCAGGGGGTTGGTGCAAGTGCTGCACAGAATATAGTAAATACAAGACAAGGATCCAGCTTCATTTCAATGGACGATCTCAGAGAAAGAGCCAAGGTTTCCAAGACAGTGATAGAAATACTGAAAAACCATGGCTGTCTGAAGGGACTTCCTGAAAGCAACCAGTTAAGTTTGTTTTCAGATGGCGGCGGACTGGAAGCTTAGATGCTGAATATGAGAAACATTAAACTTGCATGTAGTATTAAAGAGTGCTATAATTTTTTGGTAGGTAGGAAAAATTTGTTTTCTTACATTACAGAAAAAGATGAGACTGCAATATGCAGCGCTTGTCAAATGACTTTTAAGATTAGAGTGGGCAATCCCACTCTTTCGTATTAATATGAACAAAATAAGCAAAAATATCAGATAAAAGGAGAATCAAATATGGCTAAAAGAAAGGTTGAAGATATAGTTTACGAAATGGCAAAGCCTATAACAGACAGATACAATTTCGAGCTAGTGGAAGTAGAGTTCAAGAAGGAAGGCTCGGACTGGTATCTTAGGCTGTACATAGACAAGGAAGGCGGAATAACAGTAAATGAATGTCAGTCTGTCAGTGTGGAGATGAGCGATCTGCTTGACGAGGCCGATCCTATCGAGCAGTCATATATATTTGAAGTCTCTTCCCCTGGGATAGACAGACCTCTAAAGACCGACAGGGACTATGAAAAGAACAATGGCAAACTGATTGAGATAAGGTTTTTTTCACCATTGAACGGCAAAAAGGCTATTGAGGGTATTCTCAAGGGACATACCGCAGAAAAAGTTGAAATTGAAGTTGACGGAAACATGATGTGTATAGAAAAGGGCTCTGTTGCCTTGATAAGGCCTGTAATAAAGTTTTAATGAATAATTGTATGGGAGGGAGTATTAAATGAATGGAGAGTTTCTCCAGGCTTTGGAGCAGATAGCAAAAGAAAAGGGGATTTCTAAAGAACTATTGATTGATGCAATTGATGTTGCGTTGGTCACCGCTTTCAAGAAAAATTTCGGAACTTCGCAGAATGTTAAAGTAACAATAAGCAGAGAAACAGGTGAAGTTGATGTTTACGCAGTTAAAACAGTAGTGGAAGAGGTTGAAAATGACCTTCTGCATATAAGTCTGCAGGATGCCAAGGCCTTAAACAAGAATCATGAAATAGGCGATATAGTCGAAATTAAGGTTACACCCAGGAATTTCGGGAGAATAGCTGCTCAGACTGCAAAGCAGGTGGTTGTTCAGAGAATCCGCGAGGCAGAAAGAGGTATAATATTTGATGAGTACATAAGCAGGGAGAACGAAATAGTTACCGGGCTTGTACAAAGAAAAGAGAAGAATAGTGTATTCATTGACCTGGGTAAGACCGAAGCAGTTTTAGGCCCTGGGGAACAAACTCCCAATGAAGAATACAACATAGGTGACAGGATTAAAACCTTTATAGTTGAAGTAAAGAAAACTACCAAAGGCCCTCAGATAGTATTGTCCAGAACTCATCCGGGATTGGTAAAGAGATTGTTCGAGCTTGAGGTTCCGGAGATACAAAGCGGAATAGTTGAAATAAAAAGTATTGCCAGAGAAGCAGGTTCAAGGACAAAAATAGCCGTTCAATCCCACGATGAAAACATTGATCCGGTGGGAGCGTGTGTAGGGCAGAGAGGTCAGAGGGTTCAAGTTATAGTTGATGAGCTTAAGGGAGAGAAGATTGACATCATCGAGTGGAATGATGACCCTGTTATATTTGTTGGCAGTGCATTGAGCCCTGCAAAGGTCATAGCTGTTGAAACAAATAAAGA
This sequence comes from Clostridia bacterium BRH_c25, assembly GCA_001515955.1. The sequence continues at coordinate 44,606 of LOES01000044.1, forward strand.
AATTAATGCAGCGCGGGTTATAGTAGGAGATACTCAGCTTTCACTTGCCATAGGCAAGGAAGGACAGAATGCAAGACTGGCAGCGAAGCTTACAGGATGGAAAATTGATATAAAGAGTCAATCACAGGTTTCTGGTAGTTAAAGGAGGTAGATTCTATGCTCAAAAAAAGGAAAGTGCCTCTCAGGAAGTGTCTTGGCTGTAACGAGATGAAACCTAAAAAGGAGCTAATAAGGATAGTAAGAAGCCCCGAAGGAAAGGTTGATATGGACAAAGTAGGAAAGGCACCCGGCAGAGGATGCTATATATGCCCAAGCATACAATGTCTTGAAGCTGCGATTAAAGCAAAGAGAGTGGAAAGAGCGCTGGAAGCACCGGTAGATGCAGAGGTGTTTAATAAATTGAGAGAGCAGCTTTCTGATGAATAAAAAAGCATATTCCATGATAAGCCTTGCCAACAAAGCCGGTAAGTTGGTTTCAGGCGAGGATGCTGTCAGAAATTCGATAAGAAGCGGAAAGGTAAAGCTTGCAATAGTTGCTGAGGATGCCTCGGACAATACAAAAAAACGCTTCATCAATTCAGCAGCGTTCTATAATACAGCAATAATGACATGGGGTTTGAAAGAAGAGCTGGGAAGCTGTATAGGGAAGAATGAAAGATCGGTATTGGGAATTACCGATGATAACTTCAGCAAGAGCTTAGAAGAAAAGCTTGAGTTGGAAGGTATTAATAAAGAAAAACCTGGGGGTGATTTACTTGAATAAAGTAAGAATATATGAATTGGCCAAGGAACTTGGAGTACAGAGCAAAGAGCTTGTTACAATAGCACAGGGGCTTAAAATTGACGTACACAACCACATGAGCACCTTAGAGGACAGTGATATTACTGCAATAAAGGGGCAGTTGGGTAAAAAGACGGTTAAGCCTGAAGCAAAAAGTACGGTACAAAAACCGCA
>LOES01000045.1 GCA_001515955.1 Clostridia bacterium BRH_c25
AGATATCCGAGCTCCATAGCATCCTGGCGGAATAACTGGTCGCAGCTGGCTACCTACTTCAAATATCCGCCGGAACTCCGGAAAATCATATACACGACCAATTCCATCGAAAACTTCAATCGGCAGCTCAGGAAGGTTACTAAATCTAAGACTATTTTCCCAACTGACGACGCCCTTTTCAAAATGCTGTACCTTTCAATGGTGGACATCACGAAGAAGTGGAACGGCAAACCTTGGGATTGGGGTAAGATTTTAGAGCAGCTATGTATTTATTTCGAGGGTAGGATTACCCTGGCAGATATAGATTAAGTATAAAAAAATGAACTCTGCCAACTACCTGTTGACAGAGTTCTCATCATGTGTAAAAATACATACAACAATATTTCTAAAAAATTTGCTATGTAAACCAAGGTATTTTATCATTAATCCAAAAGGTTTACACAAAATTATTTACAGTCTCTACTAAGTGGGCAACTAAAAATAGCATGCAAAACTAAATTCCAGTTACCTAAGTGCACTATTAAATTCATCACAACGAAGTTTATATGCTATACGATCTATATTTAGTGAATAATATATAAAGTTTGCGAATCATTATTCTTTTGACTTCATCATCAAACATTCCGTTATACCTTTTCTGTATAAGTTAGGTATATCACCAATTATTGAATATCCTATATCTTTGTACAATCTTTTTGCATCTGGATTAAAATCGGCTACTACTAAAAATAGTTTTGAATATTTTTTATAATAAACATCCTCAATAAATTTTAAGAGTATTTTTCCTATCCCCTGACCACGACTTTCACTTTTGACAGCAATAATATGTATATAAGGAAACGAATGAAAGATTCCATTTAATATAACCCATACAAATCCCTTACAGTTGTTATTATTGTCTATTGCGACATATATATCGTTTTCATTAAATCCTTCTTCTAATGATTTTCGAGCACTTCCCTTTTCTGAAAAATATCTTTTCCCCAGTTCTGAATTTACTAATGCATCCTCGCAATCATCTATATAATTTATACTTCCCTTTATAACTGTTATTTCCATATAAAATACACCCCCTAATCTTAAGTTTACTTCGCAATATTATACGAATGTGAACTAACACATTAACTATATTATAGCAAATAGTTACATCACAACTAAAGAATATTGTTTATCAACGGAATAAGCTTGTGCACAATTAAATTCTAGATACATGGAATTTACTCTTGCAACTGGAATTTACTTTTTCATTCTAGCAGCATGAAAGCATCCTTCCAGAATATGGTTGCATGGCGAACATATGTTTGGTACAATATTCATATACCATAGTGTGGAAGGAGGTGTAACCATAATGAAATTAAGCTTCAAATTCTTTCCTGAACTTACGTTTCTGCAGTTGGATATACTTGAGGAGCTATGTTACCATACTACCAAGCTCTATAATATTGCTAACTACGAATGTATTACCGAGGGGTATAAGTCCTATTACGAGATGGAGAAGCTTCATACAACTAATTGGCATAAAGCTTTTCTGCATTCCCATACATACCAGCAATGCCTTAAGCTGTTGGAACAGGACTGGAAAAGCTATTTTGCCGCTGCAGCTGATTATAAAAACAACCCACATAAGTACAAAGCAATGCCTATGCCGCCAAAATACAAGAATGTGGAAAATCATAAGAACCATATAATATTCACAAATCTAGCAGTCAGATTTAAGAATAATATACTAATGTTTTCACTGGCTAAAGAAGTACAAACCAAATTCGGAGCGGAGAGCTTAAACTTTGAAGTTTCAGATAAACTTCAAAAGCTTATGAATTTGGATAGCATACAACAAGCAAAGAACTCCTACTTCAATAAGCAAATAGCATATTATACCTCATTGGAAATGAAGAAATCAGGAAGTACCAGATTCAAACGCACAGCACGAATAAGAAAGCTTCAAAAGCAACGGAACGACTGCATACAAGACTGCCTGCATAAAGCCAGCAGGAAGCTTATAGATCTAGCCTTGCTGCATAACTGTTCAACTATAGTAGCAGGAGACATATCAGGTATCAAGCAGGAGTCTCCCATAAAAGGCTTTGTACAAATACCCATTCAGAGACTTGTAGAGCAAATAAAGTATAAAGTGGAACTAGTGGGTATGAAGGTAATACTGCAAAATGAAAGCTATACCTCGGGAGTATCGGCTATAGACCTGGAGCCGGTAAATAAAGAGTATTACAATAAGAATCGCAGAATAGCCAGAGGCTTATTCAAAAGTAATGCAGGAATACTAATAAATGCAGATATAAACGGTAGTCTGAATATACTACGCAAATATAAAAATGTAGTCCCAGAGCTTGTAAAACAAGCGAGGGATAATGGGTTAGTGGATAACCCCATAAGGATAGCTGCCTGAATCACAGCCGGTCTTATGAAGCTACTACTTCTATAAGTGGTAGTAATTCACTCGACACCGGATGAATTGAGGGAGGAAATTGAAGAAAAGTATGGAGAAATGATTGCCAGCAAGAACAAGATCCGGGAGCGGTTGTTCGAAAAAGTTCTTCTCAGGGAGGGTGTTGACCGGGGACAGGCATTCAAGCTGGTCATGCTTACTATGGATTATTTCGATAACAAGTATTTATCTGAAATGATAGATAATAACGATTTGGATGAGACATACTTCCAAAGCTTTCTTGATGAGCGGAACAGTTTTTTTGATATGATCCGATATGGAATTCAAAAGTGAGACGGGTGACAGGGTTATGGTTGATGGTGGACAGGGAATTGTGAGTATTGTGTTATAATAGTTAATAGTATAATGTGCCATATGAAGCAAGATCGACAGCAATATTATGCAACAGCACTGCAGCATAGAAAGAGGTAAATATGAGCGACAGAAATAATAAACTTGAAAATGAAAAAATGACCAAATTATTGATGAATTTATCCGTGCCTGCCACTATAGCAATGATTGTGAATGCAATGTACAATATTGTAGATACAATTTTTATCGGAAGAGGCGTGGGATATCTTGCAATAGGCGGATTGACTATTGCATTTCCGGTTCAGATGATGGTAATGGCTATTGCACAAATGATAGGAATTGGAGCGGCATCTATAATTTCACGGAGCCTTGGTGCTAAAGATGTTGAGAGGGCTGATCATGCGGCAGGGAATTCTTTTTTGTCAGTTGGAATCCTGGGGGTTTTCATATGCATTTTTGGACTGGCCTTTATAGATCCGCTGCTGAAAATTTTTGGTGCCACTGATATATTGCTGCCCTACGCCAAAGAGTATTTGCAGGTTATTTTAGTCGGAAGTATTTATTTTCCTTTTGCAGTTTCTGGAAATAATCTGATCCGAGCAGAAGGAAATGCTAAAGCTGCAATGTTTTCAATGTTGATTGGCACCATTTTGAATATCATGCTGGACTATATATTTATTTTTCCGCTGGATATGGGAATCCGGGGGGCTGCGCTGGCCACAATCCTGTCACAGCTAGCTTCGGTAATATATATATTGTTTTATATTTACGGAGGGCATAGCAGCTTAAAAGTAAAGCTTCATCATTTAAAGCCGGATTGGCAAATTATTAGTGAAATCATCACAGTTGGCTTTCCCTCTTTTGCAAGACAGGCATCAGGCAGTATAATTGCGATAATCATGAACAATTCCCTTGCTTTTTACGGTGGAGAGCTGGCCATATCCATATATGGAGTTCTCAATAGAGTGACAATGTTCCTGTTTATGCCAATGTTTGGTGTTGTTCAAGGAATGCAGCCGATTGCGGGGTTCAATTACGGAGCAAAGAAATTTGGCAGAGTAAAGGAAGTAGTGAAATTATCAATAATAGTTACAACTATATATGCATCAATAGCCACTTTATTTGGCGAGCTTTTTCCGGGCCAGATAATAGGAGTATTCAATGAGGATTCGGAGCTTATCAGAAATGGAATATATGCCTTGAGAATAACTATTTCATTGATTCCTATTGTGGGAGTACAGATCATTGGAGCGTCACTATTCCAATCCATTGGAAAAGCTGTTCCTTCACTGTTGTTAACTCTCTCTCGCCAGGTACTTCTGTTGATTCCTCTGGTACTGATCTTGCCAAGAATTTCCGGACTGGGTCTTCTGGGGATTTGGATGGCTGTACCGATAGCGGATTTCTTTTCTACGATTATTACTTTAATACTGGTAAAAAAAGAAATGAAATTAATGGAAATGAAGTGCAAAGAGGCACTTTAAAGCAGACATGGGGCCACTTCAAACCGTCCCCATGTCTTTTATGATATAATACAGTTACTGTAGAATTAAAGTAAGGAGAAAATATGATGGAAAAGAGAGAAATGATACACAAGGTTCCGGAAATATGTTTGATTGCTCCTTCTCAAGCATTGGCAGATTTGACCGCTTCCCTGGCAAAAAAAAGAGGAGAGAATATTGGGATTTATGTAGGCGTTTTGGATGAAGGAACGAAAATAGCTGATGAACTATCAGAACAGGGAGCAAAAATCTTTGTGAGCCGGAAAGGAACGGCGGCTTTAATCAGCAAAAAGGGTTACACCGTTGCACATATAAGTACTACATTGAATGATTATCTACGGCATCTGAATTTAATGAAACATCATACGGGGAAAATTGCGATTGTTGAATATACGGAATTTGTACCGGAGTTGGAAAAGCTTTGCAGATATTTAGGAGTAGAGGACACATATATTTATGGCTATGGCAATGCTGACGAATATATATGTTGTGTGGAAAAAGCTCTTAATAGTGATGCCAGTATTTTAATGGGTGGAGGTGCTCAGCTTCCGGAAGAAGCGAAAAAGCTGGGTATTCCATATACAGTTGTTGAAAATACCAGAGAATCTGTCAACTTAGCTTTAGATGCTGCTCAACAATTGTTAAGAGTGCATAAACGCGAGGAAGAAGAGAAAAAACATTACAAGATACAGTTGGAAAAGTATTCGACAGTAGTTAATTATGCACATGATGCTATTATCAGTGTCGACGAAAAAGGCATTATTGCTGTTGTAAATACAGAAGCACTTAAAATACTGCAATTAACGGATAGCTGTGTTGGGAAAGAGATTATGAAAGTGGCTCCTGCTTTGGAATTCGATTCCTTGAAAAAAGAAAAGCAGAGGGAAATAAACAAAATTATTAAAATTAATGAAACCCTGATATCCGTTAATAAGATTCCCATTACTGTAAATGGAGGCTTTGAGGGCGCTGTTTATATGATTCAGAATATCAAGGATATTCAAAAGAGTGAAGAAAAGATCCGTTTACAGCTATATAAAAAGGGACACATAGCAAAATATGATTTCGCTGATATTATTGGAAACAGTTTAAGTATTAAGCGGGCTAAAGATATTGCAAGAAATTATGCAAATTCGACATCTTCAATTTTGATTATAGGAGAAACGGGAACAGGGAAAGAATTGTTTGCTCAAAGCATTCATAATAATAGTCCGAGAAAAAACGGGCCCTTTGTTGCTATTAACTGTGCTTCATTACCGAAGGATTTGCTCAGCAGCGAATTATTCGGTTATGAAGAAGGTGCTTTTACAGGGGCTGTAAAGGGTGGGAAAGCCGGAATTTTTGAAATCGCCCATGGGGGGACGATTTTTCTCGATGAAATTGGAGAAATTCCCAAGGAGACCCAGATGCAATTGCTTCGCATTTTACAGGAGAAGGAAGTCAGAAGATTAAGCAGTGATAAAGTAATCCCGGTGGATGTAAGAGTTATTTGTGCAACAAATAGAGATTTGGCAAAAGAGGTAAAAGAAAATCGTTTCAGGATGGACCTGTTTTATAGAATCAATGTACTAAAGCTGACAATACCTCCTTTAAGAGAGCGTGAGGAAGATATTCCGTTAATTGCAGATCATTTTTTACAACAATTCCGTAAAGAAAACTATAGAAATATAAAAGAATATATGGAAACCGTATATCCAAAAATAATGGGGTATGCATGGCCGGGGAATGTCAGGGAATTACTTGGTATTGCCGAAAGAATCGCAATATTGTTGGAAAACAATTTTTCAATGGAGATAGATACAAGTATGATTTTAGAGAACATTGATTACAGCTCTTTACATGCAGAAAACCTTGCAATAGAACAATTGCATAAAAATGATATTATTATTGCTTTGAAAGAGAATTCATATCAAAAGGGAAAAACCGCTGAAGCTCTTGGAATTTCACGCAGTACATTATGGCGTCTGATGAATAAATTTAATATATCATAAAAAATAGAAATGTTTCAAAATGATGCAACAAATTGTTTTGAAACATTTTTTTATGGAAGTAAATTGACTTTTGGCAGGAGTTTCTATAAAAATTTACCTTGGCACAAAACTTGCTGTATATTAAGGCGTGCGCACATAATTATATAATAGGAGGAAAAATATATGAATTTTGCATTATTATCATTAGTAGTTCTGATTGGTGCAATCGCATTGGGTTTTTTTAGAAAGGTGAATATGGGACTTGTTGCATTTGGGTTTGCTTTAATTCTGGCAACAATTGCAGGTATTAAGGCAAAAGCTGTGTTAGCCGGATTCCCGACAAATTTATTTGTAACACTTTTAGGAGTTATGTTTTTATTCAGTATGGCCCAGGAAAATAAAACCCTTGAACTATTAGCACGCAAAATCGTGTCTCTTGCCGGTAACAGAACAAATTTGATACCGATTATTGTATTTGTATTTTCTGCGGTTTTAGCCGGTGTGGGACCTGGAACAGTACCTGTTATGAGTCTGATGGCGGTTTTTACTTGTTCATTGGCAGCAGAGATGCGTGTCTCTCCTATATTGCTTTCAGCGACTTCCGTATTGGGTGCGGCGGCCGGAGGGTTAACACCAATTGCACCAACCGGAATTCTTGGATTAGCTCTTGCTGAAAAACAAGGTATTACAGGAATTGAATTTCCATATGCAATGAATATGGTTATTGCTATGACGGTATATTTTATTATTATCTATATTGTATTAAAGGGTTACAAAATGAAGTCTGCAATTGACATGTCCAATAGTGTAAAAGAATCTTTTAATAATAATCAGAAAATAACACTGCTTGGTATGCTGGTATTAATTGTTGCAGTTATTTTCTTTGGTTATGATGTAGGGTTAACATCCTTTACTATTGCCATGTTTTTATTATTGCTTAAGGTCGCGGATGAAAAAAAGGCAGTTGCTTCTATTCCGTGGGGAACGTTATTGATGATAGGTGGTATTAATATGCTGATGTCATTGGTCATTCAACTTGATGGCATTAATTTGTTGGCAGCCGGTTTATCAAAATTAATGAGCCCTGCTACCGCAACCGGAGTTATGGGACTTACAGCAGGTATAATGTCTTGGTTCAGCTCCACATCAGGTGTCGTAATGCCGACTTTGATCCCTACCGTAACAGATGTAGCCGCGCAAGTCGGTGGCGGTGTTTCTACCTTAGCTTTAATTTCTGCAATTACTAATACTGCAAGTGCAGCAGGGATGAGCCCTATTTCAACCGGAGGTTCTATGGGACTCGCTGCGTATTCTCAAATTGCAAATCCGACGGAAGAAGAGCGTTCCAAGCTGTTTGTTGAATTATTTGCTGTTTCAATCGGAGGAGTATTTGTAATTGCGTTGCTTAGTATGACAGGAATCTATACATTATTTATATAGGGGAGATATATTATGGGGTATACAATGTCCGAAAAAATTATGGCAGCTGCATCTGGGAAAAAAGAGGTTCATGCAGATGATATTTTATGGGTAAATATTGATAAAGCAATGATGGACGATGTTCTAGGGCCAAGACTGGAAATTGCGGATATATTAAAAGAAATGAATGTAGAAGTTTGGGATAAAAGCAGAGTGGTAATAATCTCCGATCATTATACACCATCAGCGAATGTAGCTCAGGCGGATATTGTAAAATTTACACGTGACTGGTCAGAAGAAAATAAAATCACTAATTATTATGAATTCGATGGCCCATGCCACCAAGTAATGGTTGAAAAGGGGCATGTTTTACCGGGGGGGATTATTGTAGGTACCGATTCTCATACTTGTATGTATGGAGCACTGGCTTCTTTTGCTACCGGTGTAGGTTCCACAGAAATGGCAGGTGTTTTAGCTACGGGACAGACCTGGATGAAGGTGCCCAAGACTGTAAAAGTACATTGGACAGGAAAGCTGCCTGACCATGTAATGGCAAAGGATATTTCATTAAAAAGTATTGGTGCTATTGGCCATTCAGGAGCTACTTATAAAACAATTGAGTATTGTGGAGAAGCGATTTGTGCTTTACCTATGGATGAGCGTTTCTGTTTATCCAATATGGCGGTTGAAGCAGGAGCGAAGGCCGGGCTTATCGGATATGACCGGATAACAGCTGAGTATTTAGCGAAGCTTGGTATAACGAAAAACTATGATCATGTGAATTCTGATGAGAATGCCGAATATTGTGAGGTATACGAATTTTCAGCTTCGGATTTAGTGCCTCAAATTGCCTGCCCCCATGAGGTGGATAATGTTTTTGATATATCAGAAGTCGAACCTGGGAAAATTCATCAGGCATATATTGGATCATGTACGGGCGGAAGATATCACGACTTAAAACTAGCTGCAGAAATATTGAAAGGACATAAAATAGCAAAAGGAATCCGCTTGCTGGTATCCCCTGCATCAAAAGAAATATACGGACGCTGCTTGAAAGAAGGAATTTTGGAAATTTTCGCAGATTCCGGAGCTACGATTTTAGCTTCCAGTTGTGGTGCTTGCTTGGGAATTCATTCGGGAGTATTGGCTGGAGGCGAGGTATGTATTTCTACAACTAACAGAAATTTCCTGGGAAGAATGGGAAGCAAAACATCGGAAGTATACCTGGCATCACCTGTTTCAGTTGCAGCAGCTGCCATCACAGGGCATATTACAGATCCAAGGACAATATAGGAGGTAAGGAAATGATTGAAGGGAAAGTGTGGAAATACAAGGATAATATTAATACGGATATTATTTCTCCTCCGGCGTATCTTGAACTGGATATGGCTGAAGCAGCAAAATATACGATGGCTACAGTAGATACAGAATTTGCACCAAACTATAAACCCGGAGATATTTTTGTGGCAGAACATAATTTGGGATCAGGTTCCAGCAGGGAGACTGCACCATTGATGCTGAAAGAATTAGGTGTAAGAACGGTAATTGCAATGGATTATGCGCGCATATTTTATAGAAATTGTATCAATGTAGGGATATTGGTGATTGAATGCAGTGAAACCAATAAGATATCCAAGGGTGACATTATAAGTGTAGATTATTTGCAAGGGATCATTTATAACAAAACAAAAAATGAAACCTATAAATGCAATAAAATTCCGGAGCATATCATGGCAATTGTTGAATATGGTGGATTGATTGAATATTTGAAAAAAGTGAAGTTATATTAAAATTCATAAAGTAAAAAAGACACGGGGACGGTTTCTTCCGAAAGAAACCGTCCCCGTGTCTTTCTCATGTCTTTGCTCCCTTGACAAAACCAAAAAAAAAGTATAAACTAAAAACAAACCGACGTCGGTCGGTTAATGGGAGGTGTTAATATGGCCAAAACGGCAAAAAACCACAATGCGAAAAAAGATGAACTGGTAGAGATTGCAGAAAAGTTGTTTTTGGAAAAGGGCTATGAAGAAACAAGTGTCGATGATATTCTGGATGCTTCGGGACTTTCAAAGGGTGGCTTTTATCATTACTTCAAGTCCAAGGATGAGGTGTTGGCGGAAAGCATCAATAAATTTGCAGAAGATCTGTTAAAAGAGCTTGACCCTATAATCGAGGATCAGGGACTTAATGCTTTGGAAAAGCTGAAACGGTTTATGGAAAAAAAGTCGGCTTCCCAAAAGTCAAAAAAAGAGCTTATAAAATACCTGCTTATGTTAATGAAGTCGGATTTTACTTTTTATAAATACAATATGGCAATTACTCAGAAGTATGTTGAACCCTTTGCCCGTATTATTGAGCAGGGAGCAGAAGAAGGAATCTTTAAAGTTGAATTCCCCCGTGAAACAGCAGATATTTTATTAAGAGCAGTAACTTCTGTCCCGCAAAGTGTGTTCTTTGGCGATTATTTGGAGGACAAAAGCAGATCATTACAGTATAAGGCTTCTCTGGAAGCAATAATGGTCAGGACCTTGGGAATAGAAAACGAGAAAATCGAAATATATGGATGATGAATATAGTTAAGGGGTGATTGATATGTCAAACATGATAAGAAGCTTTAAAGAGTTGACTCCTGAGCATCAGACTTTTGCCGGGGGAAAAGGCGGTATGCTGGCCAGGATGTACCAGAGCGGGTATCCTGTGCCGGATGGGTTTGTTGTTTTGCCTTCGGCTTTTCAGGATGAGAAACTGAATAAGGAAGCCTTGAATGAAATAAGAAAGAAAAATGCCGGAGCTGCAGGCAGGATAGAAGGAGTTGTACGTATTCTGACAAATCCGGAAGAGGGAGAAAAGCTTCAGACGGGTGAAATTCTGGTTGCGGTAACTACCAACATAGGGTGGACACCTCTTTTCCCCAAAGCCGCTGCAATTATTACAGATATAGGAGCACCCCTGTCCCATGCGGCCATAGTTGCAAGAGAGCTGGGTATACCTGCTGTTGTAGGATGCACAAATGCCACCATAAGACTGAAGACAGGAGACAGAGTCTTGGTAGACGGCGGACATGGGGTTGTGCAGATACTAAATTAAAAAATATGGACTTTTTAAAAAGTTCGGAGTATAATATAAACAGACCGACCGTCGGTCTGTTTATATTATGTTCTGGAAGGATGGATAATAATATGCGTGAGCGGACAAGAAAACAGGAATTCCTGGATACAGCTTTGGATTTGTTCCATGAGAAAGGATATGATGAAACCACTGTCAACGATATAATTGGCAGGCTGAATGCATCAAAAGGAGGATTCTATCATTACTTCGAGTCAAAGGAAGATGTGCTGGAGGCGGTGGCGCAGCAGCATATTGAAGAAGAAATCACTACTACTCAGGAGATAGCAGAAGACAGTGGCTTGAAGGCAATTGAGAAGATAAACAGTATAATCAACATTGTATTGATGCAAAAACTACACAATATGGAGAAGCGTCAAGAAATTTCCAGATTATTCGAGCACGAAGGAAATATCAGATTTTTGCGTAAAATTGCTGAAAATAAAATCAGGGCACTTCAAGTACCTTATAGGGCAGTGATGGAGCAAGGCGTCAGGGAAAGTGCCTTTGACATCTCCTTTCTTGAAGAAACAGCAGAGCTGGTAATAAACATGTCTATTAATCTGAATTCAAAAGTAACAAGGCTGGCTGCCGGCAGCAAAGAAAAGCCGGGCAATATTGAAGTTATCCAACGTAAGATATATGCCTTCGGAGAAGCGGTTGAAAGGCTTCTGGGCACTGAGAAAGGCTCAATCGACCTTTCGGAGGTAATTGGAGTATTCGATAGATTATTATAGGCTGAAGAAAGGGATCAGCTGATAAGGAGGTATAAGCTATGGAATTAATTTATAGGTTTGACACCAATGAGGCTTCCGAGCTTGCAAAGGTCGGAGGCAAGGCAAATTCTCTCATATTGATGACCAGGCACGGACTGCCGGTTCCCACGGGCTTTGTACTGTCTGTGGAGTTCTTCAAGCCTTGGTATGATCAACTCAAGGAGACACCTGAATGGCAGAGGGTTGTCAACTCATCCCCACAGGAGCTCAAAATGCATACCAATGCTCTGAAAAAGGCATGTGAGAGCTTGAGGTTGGACGAGGTGCGCAGGAAAAGCCTGACTGAAGCGCTGGATTCAATTAAAACAGGCAGTAGAGAGCTTCTGTTTGCAGTAAGATCCTCTTCTCCGGAAGAAGACCTGGAGGGGGCTTCCTTTGCGGGAGGATATGAAACCACCCTTGGGGTGAAAAAGGAAAAAGCCGAAGCTGCCTTGCTGCATTCCTTTGTATCGAGTCTTGATGAGCGTGTTTTCGTATATAAGAAGGAACATGGTTTTCGGATGGATGATCCCAAAATCGCAGTCATCGTGCAGGTTCAGATTCCGTCGGATACTGCCGGTGTGGCTTTTTCGTTAAACCCTGTAAACAACTGCTACGATGAAGCAGTAATTAATGCCAACTTTGGTTTGGGTGAGACTGTTGTGTCAGGATCAGTTTCCCCGGATACCTTCATTGTTGACAAGGTCTCAGGTAAAATACTTGAGAAAAAGGCCGGAAGGAAGGAGACTTCCATATGGCTTGCCGCTGACGGAGGAACATATGAGAAGCCGTCACCTTCACAGCAGAGCCTATCCTTGAGTGATGACAATATCAACACTTTGATGAACATGCTTATTACCGTGGAGAACTACTACAAGAAACCGGTTGATATAGAGTGGGCATTTGCGGAAGGCAGGCTGTATCTGCTTCAGGCCCGCCCCATTACTGCATATATACCGCTGCCTGAAGAGCTGCAAACGGTTCCGGGCAGGCAAAAACTCCTGTACCTTGACCAAACTCTCGCCAAACAGGGAATCCATGAGCCTCTGTCGGTCATGGGCACTGATCTTCTCTCTTTTTTCGGGGAAAAAATAGAAAAAGCCATGACAGGCAGGAGTGTTCCGGATGTAGCTGATGGAATTTCAGGCTCCCTGGAAGGCAGGATGTACCTGAATATATCCAACAACATCAAGCTTTACGGCAAGAAGAAGCTGATAAATACCTACCGCTCCATTGACAAGCCTTCTGCTGAAATCATTGAGCATATGGATGCGGAGGAATATGTACCAAAGGCCCTTCCGCTGAAGCTGCGTGGGGTTATATGGGGAACATTGCAGAACAGTCTGGGTATGATGGTCAATGTCTTTAAAGCACTTAAAGACCCTGAAGGTTATGAGAAAAAGCTTATTGAACAGGCAGAGCTGTTTATTGCAGATATGAGAAAGGAGCTTGACAGCGGTCAATCCGTTATGAAATTTGCGAACTCTGTCACAGACAGGTTTGTATCCTTTTTTGTTTTCTCTCTTCCGCTTCTGGTGGTTATAGCAGTTGCAAAAGCAGGAATAGAGAAGATTTTCAAGGATAGCGGCGAGGAAATAAGAAGCAAGGTGACTTATCTTGAGAAGGCTATGCCCAACAATGTCACTACAGAAATGGGCCTTAGCATGTACCGGCTTTCCCGCTTTGAGGAAATCAGCAAATGCCGGTCTTTTGAGGAATTTAAGGAGAAGCTTGAATCAAAAGCTTTCTCCGGAGATTTTATGAACCCATGGGGAAGCTTCATAGAGAGATATGGCTTCAGGTGTCCCAGGGAGCTTGACATAGCAACACCCCGCTACTATGAACAGCTGGAGATGCTCTACGGGCAGCTGAAAGGAATGGCGGGAAATACGGATGCAGAGCATAATCCCCAGGCAATCTTCGATAGTGCAAGAGCTGAGAGGGAAAAAGAATATAAAGAGCTGCTGCGGGAGGCCGGGAGTAAAGGAAAATCCAAGGCAAAGAAATTCACCAAATATTATAAGATGCTGGTAAGATTCCTGGGTTATAGGGAGGCACCTAAATACTACTGGATAATGACAGTTGATGTCCTGAGAAAAAAAGTTCTGGAAGCTGCTGAAGCTCTGAAGTTATCAGGCCGCCTTGAACATGTAGATCAGGTGTTTGACCTTAAAATAGAAGATTTGGAAAGGGCTATTACCGACCAGTCTGTCGACATAGGGGCGATGATTTCAAGGAATACGGCCTTCCTCAAGAAGTTAGCTAATATACATGAGTTTCCAAGAGTTATAGATTCCAGAGGCAGGATACTCTACCCTCCCAAGAAGAAAGCCGTGACCGGTGAACTGGCCGGGGAGCCTATTTCACCGGGAATTATAAGGGGAAAGGTGAAGGTTCTCAGAAGCCCGGAGGAAAAGCCTGTATTGCCGGGTGAAATACTGGTAGCAAGAGCTACGGATCCGGGGTGGACTCCTCTGTTTATCAATGCTGCAGGAGTTATACTGGAGGTAGGCGGTGTGCTCCAGCATGGGGCGCTGGTAGCGAGGGAATATGGAAAGCCTTGCGTTTCAGGGATAGAAGATGCAGTCTCGATTTTAAAGGATGGGCAAATGGTAGAAATGGATGGGCTTAATGGTATTGTAAGGCTGCTGTAATAAAATAAAAGTAATAAAATATAGTTCACTTCTATGGGAAAAACAGATATAATAGAGTCGACGATATAAGATTAGTCAAATAAGCCAGGAGGAATTAAATGAATATAGCCTTTTTTCTTACACCAAAAGAAGAAGTAATCTGGATATCGGCAGACTCTACAATGAGACAAGCAATTGAGAAGATGGAATATCACAGGTATACTGCAATGCCCCTCGTAGATAATGAAGGCAAATATGCAGGTACTATTACAGAAGGGGACATACTCTGGTGTTTAAAGCATGCCCCGGATTTGAGCTTTAAGGACAGCAACAAGATACTGGTCAGAGACATACCCAAGCACCAGCACAACAAGCCGGTATCCATTGACTCACATATCGAAGACCTGATCCTTCTTTCGGTCAACCAGAACTTTATTCCAGTAGTTGATGACCATGATATATTTATAGGCATCATCAAAAGAAGTGATATTATAAACTATTTTTATAAATTGCTTCTTAGCAAGAAAATATAAATGCCGGGGAGTTCATTCTCCCCGGCATTTTTTTCAGCCAAGTGCCAACTCGACTGCAGTAACTGCATGAATCATCATGGTATCAAATACCGGAATGCTTACATCTTCCTGTTTTATGAGTAGCGGGATTTCCGTACACCCTAGGATTATGCCTTCAGCACCTCGCAATTGAAGCTTGCTTATGATAGCTTTAAAGATGTCCCTGGAAGACTGCTTTATTATTCCTAGACAAAGCTCCTTGAAAATTATGGTATTTACAAGCTCTCTATCCTTTTCCTCCGGTATTACAGGCTCAATGCCGTACTTAAGCAATGTATTTTTGTAGTAATTACCTTCCATTGCATATTTTGTACCGAGAAGGCCTGCTTTTTTTATATGCATACTCTTTATTTTCTGTGCTGCGGCATCAGCGATGCTATGAACAGGTATGCCAATGTTCTTCTCGATATCGGGAGCAGTCTTGTTCAAGGTGTTTGAACATATGACCAGGAAGTCTGCACCGCCAGACTTTACAATACCGGCAGCTTCTTGCATAAGGACTGATACAGCCTCCCAATCGTCAACCTGCATAAGATCTACTACATTCTGAAAATCAACAGAATACATGAAGCATTTGGCGGAATGCAGTCCGCCCAGCTTTTCCTTTACAGTTTCATTCAAGATCCTGTAGTACTCAATAGATGACTCCCAACTTGTGCCGCCGATCATTCCTATAGTTTTCATTTTCAATCCTCCCTTTTTCACTTTGTGACTTTCATTATTCCCTCCAATACAGTAAAGGCCATACCCCCCACCTTCACTTTTGAGACCTGTCCGTCCTTCTTCTCAACATGGACATAGACTTTACCCGGCCTCTTTACTTCAGCTCCTTCTTCACCTATAAGATCAGTTTCACTTTCAAACTTTATGAGATTGTGCAGTGCCATGTAAGAAGCTGCACAACCGTTGCAGGTGCCACAGACGGGATCTTCATCGACACCGACATATGGGGCAAAGGCTCGGATATGGTAGTGACATTCCGGATTCATGGTTTCCATGCAGAAAGGGATGATGCCGACAAGCTTGTGCTTTCTGCTGAAATCCTTTATCGCAGCTATATTTGGCGCCATTTTCATCAATTTATCCAGCTTTTTTACTCCGAAAACCAGCCACCATATTCCTGTGGACACATTCATTACAGGCAGATCCAGAAGATTATCAGGCTCCAGGTGGAACATAGCTGCAATTTCCTCCCTGGTTACTCCGAGATTTTCAAAGCGCGGCACCGCCTGAGTCATCATAAATACCTGATTGCCGTTTATCCGGCATACTTCCACAGGCAGCACTCCTGCCTTGGTCTCCTGACAAAATACTCCCCTGTCATGACCCAACCTTCCACCCTCATGAAGCCCATGGAAGGAGGCAATTGTTGCATGCCCGCAAAGATCCACCTCAGCGCTTGGGGTAAAAAACTGAACCTTGAAATCTGCTTTATCGGACTTTGATATAAAAGCCGTTTCTGAAAGATTCATTTCCCTGGCTATTTTTTGTTTCTGCTCATCGCTCAAATCGTCGGCATCAGTGACAACGCCGGCTGGATTACCTCCAAAAGGCACATCTGTAAATGCATCAATCTGCTTGATTCTAATTTCCATGATAAAACCTCCTAAATCAATCTTAGGCATAAAGCTATTACTATACTATAGGGCGTCTGGAATAGCTTATATCTCTTGTATTGGCTGAATTCATTGCGGCAACCTCGGTTAGGGCATTCATAAGTCTTTTGATACCTTCGGCTATTTTACCTGTATCTGTAAAAGTGAAGTTAAGCCGCATGAAGTTTTCTCCTTGTGTACCGTCAGGATAGAAGATCTCTCCCGGCAGGTAAACGACTCCCTTTTCCGCAGCCTTTGAAACCAGTCTGTTGTTTGTTATGTATTCCGGCAGTCGGCACCATATATAAAAACCACCTTCCGGCTTTTCACAAAATACCCCGGGTATTTTGCAGCTCTTCAGTGCATCATTCATTAAATCCCTTTTCTTACTGTAGTCCTTCAGAATTTTACTCAGATGCTTATCATAGCACCCTTGTGAAAGGAATTCACTGAGTATATATTGCCCTGGTGTATTGACATGCATATCCGTCATTTGCTTCAAGTAAGCAAATTTTCTGATGACCTGCTGAGGAGCGACGACCCAGCCGACACGAAGCCCAAGGGACAGAGCCTTTGAAAAGGTACTCAGATAAATAACATGTTCATAGGGATCCAATGCTTTCAAGGAAGGAAGCGCTTTTCCGGCATACCGAAGGTCGCTGTAGGGATCATCCTCTACAATCGGTATATGGTACTTGTAGGATAAGTCCAGCAGCTCGTATCTGCGTTCCAGACTCATCACTATTCCCGAAGGATTTTGAAAGGTAGGAAGTGTATATATAAATTTTGGTTTATACCTTTGTATCAGAGACTCCAGGATGTCTGTTTTCATGCCCTGACTGTCTACAGGCACACCGATAACCTTTGCACCGGCAGAGCGAAAAATCTGGATTGCCCCAAAGAAGGATGGCTCCTCCAAGATGACGGTATCCCCAGGCTTTATAAAAACCCGGGCAATATAGTCCAGTGCCTGTTGGGAGCCTGAGACTATCATCACATCTTTAGTACTGACATCTGCATTTCTTGATTTCATTAGACTGCTGATACCTGCCCTTAAAGACTGCAGCCCTTCAACAGGACTATGAAGCAAAAGCTGCCTGCCGCAAGTTCTGAATAATTTTTCTTGAATCCTCTCGAAATCCTCCAAGGGATAAAGCTCTGGAGCGGGAAAACCACCTGAAAATGAAATTATGTCTTCGGTACAATTGATATCCATAATATCGCTTATAATATGGTTGTCCCCTAGATCAAGGCTTTCACTGAAGAATTGGTACCAGGGAATAGGATTGAACTGCCGAATGTTATTGAAACGTCCTTTGAAAGGCTTGGCAGTAACAATTGTCCCTTTTCCGACATGTCCCTCCGCCAAACCATCAGACTTCAACTCAAGATATGCCTTTACCACGGTAGTACGGTTGACATTCAGCTGCCCGCATAAACTCCTTTCGGAGGGAAGTACGTAGCCGGAGGGTAGTTCACCGGATATAATCATGTCCCGGATCTGATTCTTTATCTGCAAATAAACCGGGGTATCGGAGTTTCGGTTGATATTGATGCGCATCATATCACTCTTTTCTACTTAATAATGAACTTAGAAAATGGCTTCCTCCAATTATGATTATATCAGATCATTTCTCCGGTTAAATCCTCCAATTATAATATTTATATATCCTCCAATCGTGAATGGACCAAACCAAATACGAAATTAAATTTGTAGAATTGAACAAAAGCCATTGCTATGGTATTATTCCATAGTAGATGCTTTTGAATTTTGCTCGTTATTGGAGCGAGAGGGGTATATAATGAAAAAAAGTATAAAAATAATCTCATTCTTATTTATGGGTGCGCTTATAGGGGCATACTCTTTTAATAATGTGTTGCTGCCAAGCAATTTAATAGCCGGAGGTCTTGGCGGTATTGCAACAATAATCACAAGGTGGAGCGGAATTAACATCCAGCTGGCATTGGCAATATTGTGTCTTCCTATATTGATTTGGGCATACATTACATACGGGTTCAAGCAAATTGTGTATGCATTTACTTGTTTTACGTTGTTTACTGTGCTTATAGGTGCCGTAAAAGCATTTCCCGCACTTCATATTGATGCAGTGTTGGCGGCACTGTTTTCGGGAGTGTTATTCGGAATATCAGGTGGTATTGTGCTTCGGTTAGGTGTTGCAAATGGGCCGGAAGCTCTTGTTGGAATGCACTTAAAGGAGAAGCATGGGATTTCTCTGGGGGCATTCTTCACAGTACTGAACACTGCAATTGTCTCATCTTCTTTGCTGCTTCCCAATACAACTTTAAACAGTATATTGTACTCAATGGTATCAATTTACATAAGCGGCAGAGTCACCGACTTCATTGTTGCAGGCTTCAGACGGGACTATGAAGTAACCGTCATATCCGACAAGTATGTAGAGATAACTGAGTTCATACATAAGGATTTAAAGAGAGGAGCCACATTTATAAAGGGAACCGGTACTTATAACCAACAGGAAAAGATGCTTATCAAGACGCTTGTAAGTAACTCAGAGCTGATTATACTTAAAGAATATGTAAAAGCGCTGGATCCGCTATGTTTCATGTATATCAATGAAAGTATAGGAGTTGTAGGCGAAGGTTTTGTAGGTTAGGTGAAAAATGTAAATGCCGGGGAGCTATATCTTCCCGGCATTTTCAATAGCTATTTCTTCTCTGCCATAGGTCCCTTGGTTATATTATCTCCAAAACATGTTATAAAAGCCCTTAAGAAGGAAATTGCGAATTCCCGGCTATCTGTATCTATAATCGAATTGCCTACTACCTGCTCCAGCAATACCACTAAATTTTCCAATTCATAGCCTTCGAACTTTACTGTATTATTATCAACCTTAATCATAATATCCTCCAACTAATTAGAATTACTTAATTATTATACACTAAAAAAGTCGTTTTTTGTAGTTATATATGTTGAAATATTACTAAAGATGCGAGATACGAGATTCGAGATGCGAGGAAAGCTCGGGTATTCCTTATGGGTCCAGGTACGTGTAACACGGAAGGACACGGCGAAAATTATATTGACATTATAGCTATATACAATCATATATGTCATCCTGAGCAACGCGAAGGATCTTTGACCCTTAAGCAATACCCAGACATCCCCGTATCTCGCATCTCGTATCTCGCATCTGCGCACGCTAGGGCGCATTATTCTACTGATGCGAAAGCACTTGGCGATTAAGGTATGGCATTTGAGGAAAAGTGTGATAAAATGGTAAAAATAATGAAACATTTTTGCAGGTTGGGCAGTATATATAGTGGGATATATAAATTTGGACAAGGGGTGCATTATTATGGAAAAGATCAACAAGGATTTCTTCAAAGACAATGATATTTTGTTCGTTGGATATTCAAGCAGGAATAAAGCGTTCTGCAGCAGCATTATGAATGCCTTTGTAAAGAATGGGATTAAGGTTTATCCCATGAATACCAAGACAAAGGATGGGTTTGATGTCAAGGTATATCAGGATTTTGCGGAGCTTCCTAAAGTGCCGGATACCGCATATATTCTTTTAAAAAGCGAAAATGTCAGAAATATCATTGGCCCTCTTAAGGAAAACGGGGTAAAGAGGATATTGTTTCAAAATGAAAAAATTGCGGATCAAGCCGTGCTGGAACAATGCAGGCAGATGGGTATCGAAACGGCAGCAGGCTGCCCCATGATGCTTTTCGGATCAGGGTTGCACAGGATTCACGGGTTCTTTGCAGGAGTTAAGAGATGAACACCTATCCGCTGATCAGGAATCGATGGTCGAACGAGCACTTGCTTGCGGTGCTCTTTTTTGCCGTGTCTCTCTATCAGCTGCCGGATTGGGTCGGTTCAACAGTGTCAATAATGAGATATTTACTTATCATAATTGCAGCTTTGACAGTGGATGCAGCTATTAATTACATCAGGTACAAGAAGCCGGTTTGTGCAGTTTCTTCTGCAGTAACAGCAGCTGTATTGTATCCCGTCATCAAGGACCTGCCCGGGTGGGCAGGATTGCTTGGAATTGTGGCTGCACTGATTGTGGGCAAGCATATCTGGGGGGGGACAGGTAAAAACATATTTAATCCCGCAGTAACAGCAATGTTCATTTTGAGTATTATATTTCCCTTTAAGCTTCCTCTTTTTGAGCCATCATATCTATTGCTGCCGGCACTGGTTTTATCACTGCCGTTTATCGCTATCAGAGTATTCCCCGGAATAGGCTTCATGGTGGGAATGCTCTCTGTGCTTTTTTTCAGCAATAATCTGGATTTTTCCAATATAATGGCCTATGGGGTAATATTCTGGAGCTGCGTTGTCATTACAGATCCTGCTACAGCAACGGACAAGCCTGTAGCCGGGCTTCTGCTGGGATTCATGGCAGGCTTTCTGCCTATGTATTTCAAGCCGTCTTTGCTTGTGCTAGCACTTGCCCTGCTGCTTTTTAACGGTGTATCATTCATACTGGGCCGGTATTCCGGCAGAATGAAAGGGACTTTCTTAACCGGTATAAGGATAAAAGCACCAATTGCAGCAGTCAAGGCCGATATGGAAGCTGTGGATCTGACTGAAGAACAGTTCTGTACGGAATGTAATGTGGGAAACATGAAATCTGAAGATATACTGAAGAGTATAGTCCGGAATGATGTTTTTGGTATGGGTGGAGCAGGATTTCCAACAATCAGCAAGCTGGAAGCAGTTATAAAGTCGGGAGCAAATGAGAAGTATCTGATTATAAATGCAATGGAGTGTGATCCCGGACTCTTACATGACAAGTGGTTGATACATAACCGTCAAGCTGAGATCACCAAAGGAATTGCGGTACTCAGCAAGGTTGCTGCATTTAAGAGCATATACTGTATCACCAAGGATATCCGGAGCCTGAGCTTGCCGGAACCGGTCAAAATGTACCGGATGCCTGACCGGTATCCTTATGGTGCAGAGAGAGTCTTCCTGGAGAAGCTTCTGGGAATCAATGTACCTGCAGATTCAAATCCTGCACAATACGGGGTTCTGGTCTTGAATGTGCAGACGGTGCTTGCGGTCTATGAGGCGGTATGCCGGAATAAAAGAGCAGACGAGAGGTTTATTACAGTTGCGGATTTGTTCATGGGTACCGGCAAGGTTGTCAAAGTGAAGCTGGGAGACCGGGTTGATGACATTGTGGACAAGACAGTTGAAAGTAAGGGCATAACCTTTGTGGGCGGCGGCATTATGCAGGCTCATCCCGCAGAGGATGCCGAGATTGTCGGCAAGACAACTAACTTTATAGCTGTCGGGATGCTGCCGAAATACAAGGAGTCAACCCAGTGTATAAACTGCGGTCTGTGCAGGCTTTGCTGCCCTATGGGGTTGGACGTCAACAAAATAGCCGACCTGGTGGATAAAGGGAGATTGATGGAAGCGCAAACCTATAATGCCCGCAGGTGTATCAGCTGCGGCATTTGCAGCTACGTATGTCTGGCAGGCAGGAATTTATCTGGGCGGGTTGCAAAAAAATAAGCTCCGGGTCATGATGTTAAAAAACATGAAGTCCGTTATCTAAGACTTCATGTTTTTTGTTTTATATCTATTGACTAATTGAGTCAATAGATATAAAATAAAATTGACTCAATTAGTCAATAGATTTGAATGGAGTGATTAGCTTTGAATACAAAAGGCAATCCTTTGGAAGCTCATAAGATAATGTCATTGGATGAAGATAAGCGTAACCGCATATTAAATGCCGCAATGGAAGAGTTCGCAAAGGGCTATCAGAACGCCTCGACTGATGCGATTGTCCGGGAGGCAGGTATCTCAAAAGGCTTGCTGTTCCATTACTTCGGTACTAAAAAGGACCTTTTCTTATTCTTGCATGAATATGCACTGGAGAAGGTGCTGTCGGAATTCTTCAGTCTTATTAATCTTAAGCAGCGTGATATCCTGGAACGGTGGCGTCAGATAGCGCTGCTAAAAATTGACCTTGTGCACAAGCATCCGGCTATTTTTGCCTTTATAACTGCAGCGTATATGAGCGAAAAAGGTGAGGCTGCTGACGAATTGAACAACCGGAAGAATTCTTTTAAAGAGGATGTTTATCCAAAGCTGTTCCAGGGAATTGACAGCTCACTGTTCAGAGATGATATTGATCCGGAAAAGGCTATTGAAGTAATTATATTTACTATGGAAGGCTACGCAAATAAGGAGGCTAGACCCGGTATGAAGCTGGAGGACTATGAGCCGGAATACGACCGTTATCTTAAAGAGGTTGATGAATATATCAGCCTGCTTCGCAGGTGCTTATACAAGTAAGGAGGGATTTGCTATGTCTGTCATCAGAATAAATAAACTTGAGAAAAGCTATGGAAAAGTTCAGGCACTGAAAGGCATCGACTTGGAAGTACCGCAGGGTGAGGTATATGGCTTCATCGGACCAAATGGTGCCGGTAAATCGACCACTATACGGATTCTGCTTGGCCTCCTGGGAAAAAACAGTGGAAAGGTTAAGCTCCTTGGTGGAGACCCATGGAGGGATTCGGTGGAGCTTCATAAACGCCTTGCATATGTGCCCAGCGATGTGAGTCTATGGCCTAATCTTACAGGCGGAGAGGTTATAGACTTATTGGGCCGTCTGCGCGGCAGCTACAGTGTAGAACGACGTAAGGAACTGCTTGATAGGTTTAATCTCGATCCTTCCAAGAAATGCCGGACTTATTCAAAGGGAAACCGTCAAAAGGTGGCACTTATCTCGGCCCTTGTCTCGGATGTGGAGCTGCTAATGCTTGATGAGCCTACATCAGGGCTTGATCCGCTGATGGAAGCTGTATTCCAGCAATGTGTACGTGAGGCTAAGAATTCAGGGAAGACGGTTTTCCTGTCCAGCCATATCCTGGCTGAGGTAGAAACACTGTGTGACCGTGTCAGTATAATAAAAGAGGGAAAGATTGTTGAGCAGGGTACATTATCTGAACTTCGCCATCTTACAAATACGACAATAATTGCAGAAACATCAAGTCCGGTGGAGGGTTTGCAAGCATTTCCAGGTATTCACGGCCTGGAGCAGGACGGAAGGCGTGTGCGCTTTAGCGTGGACAGCAAACAGCTGAGTACGGTGATCAACTATTTGACAAGCTTCAGTGTAACTGCACTGCAAAGTGCACCACCTACCCTTGAAGAGCTTTTCATACGCCACTATTCCAACAAGTAAGGAGGGAGACCAGTGATTATAAAGGATTTTCGTGCAACAGGAAGGCTTATCAGGCTTAACCTGCGGCAGCACCGGGTGTTCCTGGCTGTATGGCTTTTGCTTCCGGTACTGATGGTTACGGCAACGGCATTTACAACTATAGCTATGTTTCCTACTGCGGAGTCACTTTTGGAGATTAAGACTACTCTGGATGACCCGATAGTCATCGCTATGCACGGCAGAGTGCTTGACATTAGTATTGCCGGATACACAGCATGGCGTACAAAGGTGATGTGCAGTGTACTTGCTTCAATATTCAGCTTTATAATGGTAATCCGTCACACTCGTCGTGAGGAGGAAGACGGCAGGCGTGAGCTTCTTGGAGCAGTCTGCGTCGGAAAACATGCACCACTTACGGCTGCGCTTATAACTGCAATGGGTATGAATATAGCTATGTCTGCATTAATATTGGTTGGTATGCTGTCAACCGGGCTGGGTTTCACAGGCTCCCTTGCTCACGCCTTGGCAATAGGCGCCAGTGGATGCTTTTTTGCAGCTGCAGCGGGAGTATTTGCACAGTTTTTTACAGGTGCACGCACGGCTACCAATCTGTCGGTTGTACTGCTTGCGTTTCTTATGGTTGTTCACATTGGATGGAACCTCAGTGGCAAAATGGGTGGGTTAATGTTCCTTTCGCCGCTGGAGTGGCCGCTTTTAATACGCTCTTTTGCAGGAGAAAACTTTGTAGTCTTACTTATAGCTATTGTTATTATCACATTGCTTGTATTGCTTTCATTTAAGTTATCGTCTAAGCGGGATGTAGGATCAGGTCTCATTCCTGATCGGAAGGGACCCATGGCTGCAAAGCCAGGCTTCAAAACACCGCAAGCACTATCCTGGCGCATTCAGAAGGGGATGTTTGTCTCCTGGGCGTGCTTCTTCGGTTTTATTGGCCTTGCGCTAGGTGCGGTATCTCAAACAATGGCCAATATTACCTCTACAGCTCCGGGTTTTGCAGAATTTGTAGAGCGCCTTGGCGGTGCAGACCGCGCTTTTATGTCACTAATGATATACATTATTTGCATGGTCATTAGCATATATTCTGTACTATCAACTCAGCGTATGCGTTCTGAGGAAGCATACATGCATGCTGAGACAGTACTGGCTTTGCCGGTTTCCAGATTGCGTTTCTTCTTGAGTCATATGCTTGTTTCCTTTGCCGGATCAGCGGCAATTATCACTATCGTGGGCTTGACCGTTGGCATAGGAGCAGCACTGTCTACAGGAGACTCAGGAGAATTTCTTCGTCTTTTTGGGGAGACAATAGTAAAGCTTCCGGCGGTATGGGTGATTGCCGGTATATCTGCACTGTTGTTCGGGGTCGTTCCTCGGATTATTACCGGACTGAGCTTCGCAGTACTTGGAATATTCATGCTCATCGAGTTTTTCTGGGAGCAGCAGGCGCTTTCCGACACTATTTTTGCCATCTCACCATTCGCACATGTTTATCCGACAAACGAAATCACCGCGTTGCCACTAGTTGCGTTGACGTTGGTAGCCGCACTATTAACTGTACTTGGTGGGGCAGCATTTATAAAAAGGGATATATGTTCAAACTGAGTGGGAATAATCTGATTCTCAACAGATAAAATGCCTGATGTGGTATAACTGCCACAGCAGGCATTTTTATAACGAATAGGAAAGTATAAATTTCCTTAGTGTACCACTTGACCTGAATGAGTTTCAAAAAAGGCTTCCTTGGTCGTTAAAATGCTTCAATAGAAGTCTTTTTTATAGTTTTTGAATATAATTAATACTATAATTATACTATTGACAATATTTAATGTTATAACATATAATAAAAATATAAACAATATATGTTATACAACTTATTTAGGAGGCATTTTATGAAAGTGATATTACGAAAGAATGATAGTGCAACCAGTTTGTTGCTTTTTCTTTATAACAATTATCTCAACCTATATAACAAAGATACTATAAAGTTATCTGTTCTTCTAGAAATTATGAAGGTTTTTGGGAAAAGTGAAACTGCCACAAGAATGTCATTATCAAGAACTGTGAAAGCAGGCATCCTTATCAATCAGAATGACAATAGCGAAGTGTATTATAGTTTGGCTCCAAGCGGTAAAGAGGCTATCGGTATATGGAATGAAGGGATAAATCAGTTCTGGGGAAGGTACGCTTTAAGAAATAAAACATGGGATAAAAAATGGTATTTAATTAATCTGGAATTTAGAGAAGAGCATAAAGAGAACAGAACTGTTATATTAGGGAGGCTGCAGCAAAATGGATTTGGTGTCTTAAGTACAAATACATGGATTACCCCTTATTACCTAAGCAATCAAATTCAAAAGATGCTATCTGAGTTTGATATGAATACAGAAGTAATTGAAATGTATGGAGAGATGACTGTTTATCAAGATATACAATATTTTGTAGAAAACGTTTTTCATCTTAAGAAACTGAAAAAATCCTATGAAAGCTTTATAGAGACATTTAAAGAAAAGCTTGAAGAGACTAAAAAAATATATAAAGAAGAATGGTTCATAGAGGGAGGACACTCACTGCCATTATTACGTGCTCTTGGTCATGAGTTCTTTTATATAGCATCAGAGGACGCAATGTTGCCTAGAGAATTACATCCTAAATGGGTAGGGGATGAAGCAGCGCAACTAATGATAGAATTCAGGAGTATTCTTTTGGAAGCGACGATCAAGTATCTTGGGAAGCTTGATTAAATATGAGGTAAGATTAATATTAAACAGGAGGGTTTAGTGTGACACAATCAAAATGGTTTAAATTTCAACCAACAAAGGAAATATGGATAGTATTGTTATCATGGGTGATGGTAGTATCTGCATTTTATTCGGCATTTCAGGTGTTTACAACACAAAGGGTTGCCGCAAACTTCATTACCTTTGGTATTATCGGTATAACCCTATGCGGTGTAATGGTTCCGGCAGTATGGAATACATTGATAATGAAAAGGCCTTTGGCGGTAATCGGTATTACAAAGCGGAACTTGCTTGTTAGTATCGTACTGGGCGCTGCTTTAGCTATTGCCCAGTATATGATGACAATCAAGAACATCGAATTACCGGTATTCAATGAATTATTGCCGCTGGTTACAATGGCAGTAGCATGCGGATTTTATGAAAATTTGTTTTACCGTGGATGGGTACAGTTAAGAATGGAGGAATACTTTGGAATAATACCTTCTATAGCGCTAAGTGCCATTATCTACTCGCTGTATCATATTGGGTATGGTATGCCGACCGAGGAGATGATAACACTTTTTGTGATAGGGATAGTATATTCGATGATCTTTAGAGTAACCAGCAATGTCTTTATTCTGTATCCGCTGCTTACTCCTTCGGGAGCAGTATTTACAACCGTACAGGATGGTCTGAGGATACCCTTTGAAGCAACATACGGATTTGCACTTGTCATTGGTCTTACAATCATGGGGATGGTAATGGTAGACTGGTTATATAAAAAGAAATCTGTATCGGTTTTACCCAAAGTTAAAAATTATTTTATGGGAAATAATGCAGGGAGGACTTTATAGTGAATGCACAAACAGTATTAAATTATCTTGAGATGGTAGCAAACAATAACCTATTGGTAAATTCATCAATGCATATTGTGGCTTTAATAGCATTGGCAGCAGTATTCATAGTAAAAAAAGATATTGTAAAAAGACTCATATTCCAGTCTGCAGTAAGTACCCTGTTTTTATCCGTGACAATAAATGCACTTCTTTTCGGTAATCCTTTTCATGCTGCTACATTTGGAATACTGGCAATAACTTCGTTAGTGGAATTATTTAAAGGGAAGAATGCTATTCGGATATCAACAAACATATGGAATGTTGTTATTGGATTTCTATTTGTATTCATAGGCTTATGGTATCCTGAATTTGTGAATAAAAATCTCTTGTTGCTTCTATTTGTTTCACCTGCAGGAATAATCCCATGTCCTACTCTTCTTGTAGCATTAGGGCTGCTGACGTTAATTTTTCCGAAAGTTAATAGGGTTCAATACGCAGTTACAACAGCAATGGGAATTATATATGCAGTGATAGGAGTTTTCGTTTTTAAAGTATATTTGGATATTACATTATTGGCTTTAGTTTTGTATGCGATTTGCATTTATTACAAGAGTAAAAAAAGAAATACTCGTTTTTCAAGTAATCAGATATTAAGCAAATAAAGTTGAGACCTGAGACCTAATTATGTAGTGCTAGAGCCCTGCTTGCTCAGACTTTTGTTTTATTTCAGAAATGATTATTGTATAATGAAAACCATGACTATCTTATAGAATAGCAAACGAAAATAGCAAATCTATCGAAAGATTGAGGCGCAAAGCCACGGGCCTAAAGCTTCAAGCAATGGCAGCCGGGTTGCCGAAGATGTTTACTGCATATATTGATTGAAGGGACTATTTCGGCATTTGTCGCGATAGTCTTTATCTATGTTATATATATAACAATTTTTACGATGAGAGGCATGTGATTTATATGAGAATTGTTCCAACAAAATTTGTTCCAGGAGATGCGGTTTTATCAGAGGCACTTTATAATGATGACGGCCAGATACTTGTCAAAGCGGGAACCCGGCTTACAGCCAAACTAGTGGAAAGAATCAATAAGAACAATATTTATTCTGTATATATCAAGGATCAGCATAGTACAGGCGAGATTGAACGTCTGGTTAACCCTTTACTCAGACAGAAAGGCTACAATTTGGTAAAAAGGATCTTTGTTGCTGCAGGCAATACGAAATCCGACGGCACCCCGGCACCCATGCCGATACTGGGTATGATGCCTGAGCTTTCGGCGCTAATGGATGATATAATCTATGAAATGACCGGATTTAAAGAGAAGCAGCTGGAGTATATAGATATTAAAAATGTAAACAGTTATTTGTACAGCTCAGCGGTAAATGTTGCACTGTTATCAGTGCTCATCGGATGGGAAATGGGCTTGAACAACGAAATGATAAGTCAGCTCTTCATGGGAGGGATATTTCATGATATAGGAATGTCCATGATGCCCAAGGAAGTATTGTATAAAAAAGGGGCTCTTACAATGGAAGATAAGCGTATGGTACTGTACCACCCTTTAAAGGGCTATGATTATCTCAAGGATAAAAGATTCTTAAGCTCATATGTAAGGGCTATAACCTTGGGGCACCATGAGCATGTTGACGGTTCCGGCTACCCAAATAGGAAAAGTGGAGGAGAGATTCACCTATTAACACAGATAGTAGGAATTGCAGATATATATGATGCGATGACCTCTGACAGGCCACACCGTCAGGCACTGCCTGCCAATGAAGCTCTTGAGTATATCATGTCGGTTGCTGATAAGCACTATAGCATGGATATAATAAAAGCGTTTATCAGAAAGATAAATCCATATCCCGTAGGAAGTCTGGTGAAGCTAAAAGACGGACAGGCAGCGGTAGTACGAAAGGTACCCTCTGATATGCCCCTGAGGCCTCTTATCAGTATCATCAAGAAAACAAGTGACGGCTTTGAATACAAGGATGTAGATCTCATGGAGAATCAAACTATTACAATTGAGGGAATTCAATACTGATAGCACTGTTGCCCTGTGGTTGATAAAACTATTAGCAAACTTTTTTAGAATTGCTAAAATTAAATGTCCTGTTATGTTAAAATTATCATGACAGGGTGTTTTATTTACTGCAGTAAACTCGTTCAGCTATAGATAAATTATAAAGATTTGGTGCAGGACACCAGAAGGAGTGAAATTATGAAGTCTGCAAAAATTGGAAACAAGTATTTTGTAAGAATTGACAAGGGTGAAGAAGTGGTTTCTTTGCTAAAGGAATTTTGTATGGATAACGGGCTGAAGCTGGGATCAATTGTTGGTCTGGGAGCGGCAGACAGAGTCACAATAGGGCTTTTTAACACCATTACCAAGGAATATCATAACAGGGAGCTTGCAGGGGAGTATGAGATCACGAATCTGACCGGGAATATAACTACAAAGGATGGAGAAGTATATCTTCACCTTCACATTACCCTGGGTGATGAAGAGTATAAAGCTTATGGCGGTCACCTGAATGAATGCTGGATATCAGGAACCTGCGAGTTGGTCATAGACATAGTTGAGGGGGAAATCGGAAGAGCTTTTGATGAATATTCAGGATTGAATCTATGGAAATTATAGGTGATTGCACCTGAAAGGATGGATTCATCAGGAAGCCGCAAGGCTGCAGAAAAATGCGGGTATATATTTGAAGGTACTTTAAGAACAGCTATATTCAGCCGGGGAGAGTATAGGGATATAAACATGCTTGCCATAACAAGGCAGGAGTTTGAGAAGCGAAAAGCAGAGAAATAGACCGGATATTATTTTGTCATTTGAGTATTGGGGTGAAAAACGTATATACTGTAGGTGAAGCTGAGAAGGTATAAAGCTGTAAAGGAAGTGTACTATGGTTACAAGACAGACTATTTCCCGTGGCAGCAGAAGTGCTGTCAAGGTGATTATAAACCTGATGAAATATATTATACCTGCAATCTTTGTGCTGAAGGTACTGGAACACTCAGGCTGGCTGATCAGGATTGCGGATTTTTTTGCTCCCTATATGGCTTATATGGGTATGCCCGGGGAAGGCGCCCTGGTTATTTTGCTGGGCCAGGTTTCAATTTATAGTGCAATTGCTGCTATGGTGACATTAGGACTGACAGTAAAACAGCTTACCATTATGAGTACCTTTATTTCCATATACCATTCCTTTGCTGTAGAGACAATAGTTATAAGCAAGGGCGGCGGAAACGGGCTGCTGATTATGAGCTTGAGGTTTATTGCCGCTGTTATGGCATGCCTGGTACTTAATTTAATTATTCCGGGGGTTTGAATCATGGACTGGACTAAAGTTCTGTTGGAGACCTTCTATGTAAGCTATTCAACAATATTAAAGATGATATTTATTATTATTCCTTTGTTGATAGCTATTGAATGCCTGAAGGACATGGGGTGGCTGGAGAAGATATCCCTAAGGTTCCAGGGAGTCACCAGGTTTTTAAGACTGCCGGGTGAAGCAGCTTTAGGGTTGATAGTAGGCCTCTTTATAGGTGTGGTTCTGGGATCGGGAGTTATAATGAAGATAACTGAAGAAGTAAAAATGACCAGGACTCAAATAAATATAATGTTTGTGTTTATAGGAATATGTCATGCGGTGATAGAGGAAACCATTCTCTTTACTGCTATTGGCGCAAATGGAGCTGTTATATTGGCGGGACGCTTAATCACATCATTGTTATTCGGCTTTATGTATATATGGATTACAACATGGAGAGCCAGTATCAAGGGGGAGCAAGAGGTTTCTATAAAAGAAGCGGATTAGAAAATGTATACCGATAGGTTAAAGTCAAAAGATAAGAGTGGATGCTGCTATGAGCAATATCCACTCTTATTTCTATACTTTATCCTATTGTAGCGTCTCCCTGCTGCCAGTTAACGGGGCAGACCTTTTTTGGCTGCAGTGCTGCCAGGATCCTCAAGAATTTATTTACATTTCTGCCGGTGGCAGTGTCATTTATAGACAGGGCCAATACCTCCTTATTATATTGAGGGCTGTCTCTTATCAAGCGTTGAGCTTCTTAAGCATGAAGTCCTCATATGTTTGCGGTATTATTATTGCCTATTGCTAGTAATTATAAAACATCTATGCCTTAAATCTTGATACAATACTGTTCAGGTTGGCTGCCATACCGGCCAGCTCCTCTGCCGTAGCTCCAACTTCCTCTATTGCACTTGCCTGCTGCTGTGTAGTTGCGCTGATTTGTTCGGAACTGCTTGCTTGTACTTCAACATTTTCTGCCATTGAATCAATAGAGGAAGATATCTCTTTAGTCATTTGAGACTGTTGAACTGCCGTATCGGCTATTTCATTTATCTGTACAACAATTGTATTGATTTTTTCTATTATGTTCATTATGTAGCTGCTTGTTTCACTTGCAGCAGTGTAGCTGTTCTTTATGAGCTTATCGGAGTTAAGGGTCTTTTCTCTGGCTTGGGCACAGTTTGTCTGAATTGTTTTGACCATATGCTCAATACGCTTTGATGCTTCTTTGCTTTGCTCTGCCAAGGTACGGACCTCATCCGCCACCACTGCAAAGCCCCGGCCCTGTTCCCCCGCTCTTGCAGCTTCGATAGCCGCATTAAGGCTGAGAAGGTTGGTCTGCTCCGATATGCTGGTAATAAGCTCTACTGCCTGATTTATCTCACGTGCTGATTTCTCAAGCTCAACCATTATATCGGATATTTCACCTGAAGCAATTCTTACGGTATCTATTGA
>LOES01000046.1 GCA_001515955.1 Clostridia bacterium BRH_c25
CCTATATCGATACCTCTTGTAGGTTCGGATACGAACAATATTTCGGGTTCCAGTGTAAGTGCCCGTGCAATGCAGACCTTCTGCTGATTTCCACCGCTGAGTCTTCTTGTATATTGTGCAGGCCCTGTACATCTGATGTCAAGATCCTTGATCATCTTGTTTCCCCATTCTCTGATGCCTTTAACATCCTGCATCGAGAAGAACTTCAATCCAAGCAGCGGCTTTAAATACTTGTCTTGTATCTGCATGCTGGTCATAACCACATTCATCTCAATTGAAGTATCCAGAAGCAAGCCTACACCTCTTCTGTCCTCGGAAACGAAGGCAAGCTTGTCTTCTATTGCTCTTTTGGGATTATTAAGCTCTATTTTTTTTCCATTCATCAAAACGTCACCGGTAGCTCTGTATAAACCCATGATGCCATTGGCAATTCCTATCTTGCCTTGTCCGGCCAAACCGCCAATGCCTAAAATTTCACCCTTTTTTATTTCGAAGCTTATATCCCTTACCATTTCTCCTGGCATGTCTACTCTAAGGTTCTTAACTGACATGATTATTTCATCAGATTCATTCTGCTGCATTATCTCATGCTCAATTCTCTCAACCTTTCTACCTACCATAAGCTGAGCAATTTTTTCTACGGTAGCATCTTCATGAGTTAAGGCTCCGACTTGTTCCCCATCTCTCAAAACAGTAATATTGTCGGCAACAGCCAGCACCTCATCCAGTCTGTGAGTTATGAAAAGAATGCCTATACCTTGCCCGGCGAGCTTCTTCATTGCCTCCAGCAGTTTATCCGCTTCACTTTCCGTAAGCACTGCGGTAGGCTCGTCAAATACCAGCAGCTTCATGTTTTTCTTGTCTATTTCTCTTGCAATCTCTACAAACTGCATGTAGCCTACCGGAAGACCTGCAATAGGCAGCCAATCATCAACAGTCATTCCCAGCTGGTCCAATGCCTTTTTAGAATCCTTCCTCATAGCCTCTATATCCAGTGATTTCAAACTAGGACCAAGTATCTTGCTCAAAGCATTATGCTTTGTTATTTCCCTGTTCAGTTTTATATTCTCTGTAATAGTAAAACCCGGTAATAACATAAATTCCTGATGTACCATACCGATTCCCAGATCCATTGCATCCTTTGGTGATTTTACTTCGATTTGGTTTCCGTCAATTTCAATTTCCCCGTTAAAACCTCCGGTACTATGAATCACAGGCATTCCGAAAATAATATTCATCAGTGTGGATTTTCCTGCACCGTTCTCTCCGACCAGAGCATGTATTTCTCCGGCTTTGACCGTCAGGTTTACACCCTTCAGAACTTTATTACCGAAATATTCTTTTTCGATATTGTTTAGTTTCAGTACAATCTTTTTTTCCATTTGCATCCTCCTTCCAGGGAATACTCCTGTACTAGTGCTTTTTAACACAACTGATTTCTTGTATTCAAGTGTTAAAAAGGCACTTCATCTGTTTGGTGCCTCGCCTGCTCTAGAAGTGATATACTTTACGAGGCACTATATATAAGGTTGCCGGAAGTCCGGCAACCCTACATAAATTATAGTATGTTTTGCTATATTAGAATGTTATATAGTCACAAAGCAACAGATAGAAGTTATCCTGATTGTCATAGTTGCTGAACTTTATATCATATCCGCCTGAAGCGTTTTTGTAAGCAGTCTTTAATGCTTCTGCATCATTCTTTCCTACTTTGCCTTCAGCATACTGAATTGCATAATCAACTGCAGCAGCTGTGGACATCATGCTGAATGGTACCGGCCAAGTAGAGAATCTTCCTGTGCCGTTCTTTTCAGCTACTTTTACCTTTATCTGTTCTATCAAATAGTCAACATCTCCGGCCTTGTCTTCAGGAATCTGAAGTCCAAGTGCTCCCGGATATCCGTGATATGGGCTCGGGCAGCACTGCTGTGCATTAACTGCGCCATTTTCAAGGCAAGACTTTATAAGGGGCTCCTGCATCGAACAGTTTGTACTGAAGAAGTTAGTGTCTGCGCCAAGTTCCTTTACCTTTCTTGGAACATCTTCGAGTATGAACTGCTGTGCTCCTGGTATGCCGGCATCTCCTGTCGGGTCTGGAGCTGTTGCATCAACAAATTTCATACCAAGCTTTTCACATTCTGTCTTGAATATGTCTCTTCTCTGAGCAAGCATCGGATATGACATATGTCTTGGGAAAGAATAATGTACAAAATTCTTGGCACCAAGCTTCTGAGCCTGTGCTGGAATTGTGTAACCCATTGAAAGTTCATCCGGCTGGAGAAGCAGGTCTCCCTTGGAGCCTATTACGTCGGTTTCAGCAGGAGTAACTGCTACTAACAGCATGTCAGGTCTCTGTTCTCTGACTTTTTCAAACATGGCTGCTGTGCCCTGAACACCCTGATTTACTATAAGAGCCATAACCTCAGGATCTGATGCCAATGCCAAACCGTTTGATATGAAAACTTCCTGCTCTTTCATGAAGTTATCAGGCATTGTCTGAGTAACTATCACGTCTGCGCCATATTTCTTAACGGCTGCTTCACCAGATCTGAATTCTTCTTCATTCTGTGAAACTGTGTTTGTGTAGATGGCAATCTTAAATTTCTTTGCTTCCGGCTGAGCAGCAGCTGGTTCCGAACCTGATGTCGGTTCTGCCGGTGGTGCCGGTTTTGCACATGCTGCAAGGCTGAAAACCATTGCAAATGCCAGAACTAATGCTAATACTTTTTTCATTTTTTCCCCTCCACTATTTAGATTATTTATTAGACTGGAAAAAGTTACCTTCCAGTTACTAATCCTAATTATAACATATTATCTAAATACGTGAATTATCCGATTATTCCTATTTTTATAACATATTTCTCTGAAGTTTATTTCATATGAGCTTATATTTATTCTTGGGCCTGCCAAGCTGTCCATAGATAGGAATGATTTCAACCTTTTTTTCCTCAATCAGATATTGTACATATCTGTGCACTGTCTGATATGCCAGATTGAGGCCACAAGTAATATCATCTATGGTAAGTCCTTCCCTCTGCTCCCTTAAATAATCACAGATAATGCTCAAAGTAGCAGGGCTTATCCCTTTATCAAGGTATACCTGATGCTTATCTTCAATATATTTCTTCTGAATCTCATTTATTCTTAAATTCATTTTTATACGTGAAATCAGATCCGGTGATTTAATAGGCTTTATAGCAAAGTCTGTTGCTCCTGCAGCAATAAACTTCTCAGCAGTCTCCTGCCGTTCATCAACAGTCAATACCAGGATGGATACGGCATTGTCCAATTGCCGTATCTTTTTCACAGTCGTCAGTCCATCCCAATCCGGCATGTGATAATCCACTATGGCAAGGTTTGGTTTATGTACCTTACATAGCTCATAACCCTTCCTGCCGTTGGACACCGTGACAGCTTCCCAGCCTCCGTGCAGACATATCTCTTTTAACGTATAAAGGATATCCGGTTCATCGTCAATTATTACAATCTTGGGTGTAATCATTCTTTTCAGTTTAATCACCTCAATTCTCTGGATTCTATGGTCTGAAGCTTCAATGAATCAGCCTTTGGAAAGAAAATAGTTACAGTCGTTCCTACATTCTCCCGGCTTTTTATATCTATTGTTCCTTCATTGTCTTCTATGATATTTCTTGCAAAAGGCAATCCCAGGCCGGATGTATTGTTTGTTGAATAACCTACCTCCCATATTCTCTGGAGATCAGATTCCTTGATGCCAATGCCGTTGTCCTGAACAATAATTTCAATACCCTTTTCAGCAGGCTTTACCGACACGTTTATCAATTTATACGAGTGCCTGCAGGGTACTATTATTGCATTTTCCAATATGTTGATCACAGCTCTTGCAGTTCGTATTTTGTTTACGTATATATCTGGAAGCTCCTCATCTACACTGATGACAAACCTTATCCTTTCATCCTCCAATGGAAGCTGTGCCCTTATATAGCTGATCAGTTCAGAAGCTTTCAGCTTCTGACGCGAAGACTCATATAGAAAGCTTGAAATCATTTCACTCATTTTCGCAACTGAGTTCTCAATACGCTCACTGTATTCCTCCAATTTCCCTTGTCCGTTTGCAGAAAACATCAGTGAGTTCAAGCCGCGAATAGTGACCAGTGGTGTCTTCAAATCATGAACCAGGGACTTCACCTCCTGATATACACGGTCCTCCAAGGCCTTCATTCTCATATCCCTTATTTCGCCTTCCTTTTCATAGTTTTCACGCATCATATGAATATTTCTGGAGTAGCTAATGAAGAGAGTCGCTGTTATAAAGGCTGATATAATAAACGGCAGAAAGAATGCGAATCCTGTAAAGTTCAAAACTGCAACTGCATTTAGATATATTCCTGCAATTTTAATACTATAATGCAAATCACTTTGTCCGAACCGGTATGATGAAAAAAGGGGCATTATGTTCAGCCAATGAAAAGCAAAAAAAACCTGTATGGATACAATGAAAACCTGAATAAAGCTGTTGGTTTCTCCAAACAGTTTCTCAAATAGAAATAATGTGATAAGCAGAGCTAATATTGTTGATATAGGCTCCCAAGGCAGTTCGAATATCAGAGAGTTTGTCCAATGTAAAAAAATAATTGAAGTCAGGGATACAAGAAAAATATCAAATTGCTTTAAGCTGCTTCTAAGCTTCGAATGAAAAATTACAAGCATTGTTCCCATGAAAATTAATGTGCTTTGAATTGCATATAGAAAATTTATTGTTGCGGAAGCCAGGATTAGATGACCACTGTCTCCGGTATTTATAGCTTCCCGAAGTGTTCTAATTATATTGAACCAGACAAACTGCGAAAAAACAGGAAATAGCAAGCCAAGACCGATCAGGAAAATACCGGTCGTCAGAAATATCTTTGGATGCTTTATTTTACTCATTTTTATTTCACTTGCCATCATAATAAGACCTCTTCCATTTACCCCTTATTCACTAATGCAAGGGCTGCCAATTACCGGAAAGCTGACGCAAAAGGCTCGGAAATATCCTTTACACCTCCAACTAATGTCAAAGGAATATTCCTTTCTTTTGCCAATTCAGTCAGTATACTGCTGTTGCTTGAACCCCGCAGCCCTATAAAATAATCAGTTTGAGTGCCTATAAGCCTCAATAGCTCCTCAGTCTTATTGTCATGAGGATGCTCACCACCTATGGCAATGGTAAGTACCATTAACCCATTATTCTTACTCTTTTCAAGAAGCTTTTCTATGCGGTTTTTTTCTTCTTCATAGCTTATATTCTGAAGCTTGGTGCCTAAAGAACTATAACCCACAACAAACACTATTGCGTCTATATCCTTCAAATCGGCAGCTCTTGCCTGAGGCATGAAAAAACTCCTGATCATTTGCTGGTTTGAAATGTCACGGATTATATATGTGTCGGTACTTTGCCCTGCAGAAGTGATAACAACCGGAGTCTTGGCTATTGGACGAGGCAGACCGGGTAATGTGAAAATTACCGAATCGTTTTTATCCTTGAAGGGCATGTTTGTAATAATTAGTAAAATGATAAGGAATGTCAGTAGTATAGTTCTAAAAACCATCTGTTTCATATGCTTTTACCCTCTGCCCTTTCACTATTCTATATCAATGTCTACATTCTCCAACGACTCAACGCCGGTCATATGGGGTGTATATCCCTTGACCGACAAGCGAGACGCCAATACAGGCATCGTATGTACCAACGGTACTGAAGGTGCATTGTAATTCACTATTTCCTGCAGACTTCTATACAGGCTCCTCCGGAAAACCATATTGGTAGTTTGCCTTGCCTGTGCCAACAACTGGTCTGTCTCTTTATTCTTATAGAAGGAGTAATTATCTGCCAGTCCCGGCTTGGCATTCTCAGAAGCCAGCATGGTATATAGAAAATTGTCCGGATCAGCATAATCCCCCGTCCAACCGATCAAAGCTATCTCGTGTTCTCCATTATGAATTTTTGTCAAATATTTATCCCAGTTGAAGACCTTTATTTCCGCATCAATATTTACCAGCTGCAGATTCTCTTTAAGGAACTGAGCCACCTCCATTGGTTTTGGGAAGTAGTCCCTTGCTGCATCCATCACCCACAAGGTCGTTTTGAAACCATTGGGGAATCCTGCCTCTGCCAATAGCTGCTTTGACTTTTCAATATCGTATTGATAAGGCTCCAGATTTTCATTATATCCCCAAAGATAAGGAGGGATTAATGTGTTTGCAGGCTTCGCCATATTATCAAACACATCATTAATCAGCTTTTCCTTGTCGATGGCATGGTTTATGGCAACTCTTACCTCGCGTATGTTAAAAGGAGGTTTATCATTGTTCATAGCCATATACCCTACATTAAAGCTGGGTCTCAAATGCAGGTACAGATTGGGATCATACTTGATATCAGCAATATCTTCCGGGCTCAAATGATCTGCTATGTGGATCGAGCCCTGCCTTAATTCCTCCAATCTGACTTGGCTTGAAGGAATAACTCTGAATTCCACTTCGTTCACCTTGGCAACAGCCTTCCAGTATTTTTCATTGCGAATTAGAACAATGCTGTTATTGCGTTCCCATTCCTTTAACATGAAAGGTCCGGTTCCAACGGGATGTTTGTATAAATCCCCTTTATACTTGACTATTGCTTCAGGGCTTGCTATTCCAAATACCGGCATGGCCAGGGCATTTAAAAACGGTGCATATGGTTTGTTCAGTTTTATTTCCACAGAATAATTCGAAAGTGCTGTCACACTTCTTACAAACCCGGGGAAACCACCGAAAACACTATTCCAATAGTTGAAGGAACCCTTATGGTGTGAATTGTTCTCGTACATCCAGCGATGAAAATTGAAGACAACAGCATCGGCATTGAAGACTGTACCGTCATGAAACCGGATGCCCTGACGCAGTTTGAAAACCCAAGTCAATCCGTCTTCGCTGGATTTCCAGCTTTCAGCCAGACAGGGGATAATTTCATCCCCCTCCTTTTCACATTTAACCAAGGTCTCCAATATATTAACCGTCACTTTAAAGGAGCCCATTTCCGTCGTACAAGCCGGGTCCAGTGTGACAGAATCATTAGCACGTCCTATTATCAGCCTTTTTACTGTATTGTAAGAGTTGACGGAATTTGCATAGTCCCATTCTCCTCTGGTAATTTCATTTGCAGATCCAAACATGATAGCGATAATAATTATAATTATAAAAAAAACTATAATAAATTTGTATCTCTTACTCATGTCTTCACCTCCGTAAATGATCTTTTCCGGCATGTCCATTAATATGATTTTAGCCTAAAACCCCGAAAAAATCAAAATGTTTAAAAATCAAAGGCAGATAAAAATATCACAATCGGATAATACTTTACCTGCCTTTCTGCAAGAAAAAAAATATTTTACTTGTTTGTTTTATTATTTATCTCATTTGTAATATGGGACAGAAAGTCCTCAACCTTCATTACTCCCTTATCCCCTTCTTTTCTGTCTCTAACCGCTACAGAGTCCGATTCCATTTCCTTATCTCCGACTACAAGCATGTATGGGATTTTCTGAAGCTGAGCTTCCCTGATCTTATAGCCTACCTTTTCATTTCTAAGGTCAGCTTCAGCACGGATTTCCATCATCTCAAGCCTATCCTTAAGCTTCCCTGCATAATCCTTCTGCTTTTCAGATACCGGAAGTATTATTACTTGCACCGGAGCCAGCCAGGTAGGGAATGCACCGGCATAGTGCTCTGTCAGTATGGCAATAAACCTTTCTATACTGCCGAAAATTACTCTGTGTATCATAGCCGGTCTATGCTTTTCCCCGTCTGCACCTATATAGGTCAGGTCAAACCGTTCAGGCATCTGCATATCCAACTGAATAGTGCCGCACTGCCAAGTACGTCCTATACTGTCTTTCAGGTGAAAATCGATTTTCGGTCCATAGAAGGCGCCATCCCCTTCGTTTATCTTATAAGGCTTTCCAAGTGAATCCAGAGCGTCTCTCAATGCTTCTGTAGCTATATCCCAGGACTCGATTGTACCGATGAATTTTTCCGGCCTTGTAGAAAGCTCCATATTATATTCAAAACCAAACAAGCGGTAGAATGAATCAATCATTTTTGCTACGCCTATGATCTCTTCCTTTATTTGCGCAGGCATCATGAATATATGCGCATCATCCTGTGTAAAGCATCTCACACGCATAAGTCCATGCAAGGCCCCTGCCAGTTCATGTCTATGGACAAGGCCTAATTCTCCCATTTTTATAGGAAGCTCTTTATAACTGTGCATCTGTCTCATGTACATCAGCATGCCGCCAGGGCAGTTCATAGGCTTTACTGCATAGTTGCCTTCATCAATATTAGTAAAATACATATTCTCTTTATATTTGTCCCAATGTCCGGACCTATGCCATAGTTCTTCATTTAATATTATCGGAGTCTTGACTTCCAAATATCCGTTCTTTCTGTGCTCTCTTCTCCAGAAGTCCTCCAGAACATTTCTTATTATCATGCCCTTGGGGTGGAAGAAAGGAAATCCGGGACCTTCTTCATGGATGCTGAACAAATCAAGCTCCCTTCCCAGCTTCCTGTGATCTCTCTTCTTGGCTTCCTCCAGCATATTAAGGTATTCCTCCAGCTGGCTTTTCTTCACAAAAACAGTACCGTAGATTCTTTGCAGCATCTTGTTTTTCTCGCTGCCTCTCCAGTAGGCTCCTGCTACATTTAAAAGCTTGAGAGCTTTAGCTTTGCCGGTTGATGGTGCATGAGGCCCCGCACATAAATCAACAAAGTCTCCCTGCTTGTAGAAGGATATTACTTCATCTTCAGGAAGATCTTCAATAAGCTCGACCTTATAGCTTTCACCAAGCTTGCTCATCATCTCCAGAGCTTCTTTTCTTGGAAGCTCAAATCTTTCAAGCTTCAAATCCTCTTTTACGATCTTCTCCATTTCTTTTTCTATGGCCGCAAGATCCTCATCCGAGAAGGGTTTTTCCGAATCAAAATCATAATAGAAACCTGTATCTATTGCGGGACCTATTGCAAGCTTAACTCCCGGATATAGTATTTTTACCGCCTGAGCCAATATATGGGAAGAAGTATGCCTTAACGCCCATTTCCCCTCATCATCATCAAAAGTCAGAACCTCGAGACTGCAATCATCCTTTACAGGTGTGCTCAAATCAACTACATTTCCGTTCAGCTTGGCAGCTATAGCCGCTTTTAGAAGCCCGCTTCCTATTGAAGCAACAATTTCCTCAACTGTGGTATCCTTCTGATATTCCTTAATCGAACCGTCCTTTAAAGTTACTTTTATCATAGATATTCCTCCTTGTAGATGAATTTGAAATCAGATACACTTTTCTGCAGTCGGCAAGGCAACATGAAAAGTTGAACCTATAGAATATCTTTTTCC
Organism: Clostridia bacterium BRH_c25; assembly: GCA_001515955.1. Next base: position 9,398 of record LOES01000046.1, read on the forward strand.
AAAACACCATATTTTAATAGCAAAAAACAAAAACTCCCGCCCCGAAAGGGGCGGGAAAAGTTCCCGCGGTTCCACCCTGATTTGAGCTCTTGACTGTAACGTAATCAACGGCATGGCCTACTAACGCAAAAGCCTTTTCAACCCGCTGCTCCGAGGTGGTTTTCAAACATACTGTTCAAGGAATGTTCCCAGCCAATGACATTCCATCTCTTGTGAAAGTATTTGCTTTACTCGTCCTCATCACTGCAATTAAGCATTATTATTTCTTTAAAATTATACATTATTCACCATAGGAAGTCAATTACATAATCCGTATAATAATAGACTGAAACAGCCCTATTATTCCTCCCAGAAGCCCTCCAAGCAGCTCAATATACTTCAATTCTCTGGATGTAAGACTAAGTATCAGCCTTTCCATACTTTCAAGCTCCAGCTCATCGATTTTATCTTCCACCATCTCGCCTATCTTGATTTTATGTATCGTATTGCTGATTATACCATCGATGGAGCTGTCAAGAATAGCCATGGCATCTTTATTTATCTGCTCTTCAAAGTAATCAATAATCTTGGTTTTTATAGAGTATGGAATTATGGAAGGAATTTTGTAATCTATAACCTTGAGCAATTTCTCCTTGATTATGGATATGACTTCCAGTTTGTTTTCTTCAGTTACCATTTTGTCGAAAATCTCATGGATTGAAACAAGCTCTTTCTCCACAACCTCTCCAATACTTTTGGAAATATCATACCTTCTCTTGGGTATAAGCCCTTGTATTGTTATGTTAAGAAGCGGTATTTTAAAGGGTCTTATCGGTCTGAAAAGCATTTTGATTGCAAGTACATTTGTAAGCCAGCCAATAATTGCTCCAACAGTTATAAGGAAAATAGCCTCATACATTTAACTGTCCCCCGATTGTCATTTGTATAATACATTTTTGTATAATACATTATAGCACATAAGCAAATTACAGACTATAATTGTTTGTTTCTTTACTTTCTGTCTTGCCGCTGCACATGTCACAATTACTGCATATTGTAATTCTCTCTGTAAATACATTCATTATCGTCTGAATCAGTTCTTTATTTTTAAAGGCTTCAATATCATGTATCGTTATTCTTTTAGGTGAAATTGTTATCATAGTGCTGATTAAAAGGTCATCGTAATTGATGGTTTCATCAAGAATTTCCGACCGCAGCTCATCAAAATACTCACTGCTGATACGGTTTTTGTTTTCATCATATAGCAAGTATCTTCCATCCTTGGATTGAAACAGGTGTACAGCTTCAATCTTGCATTCCTGTATTTCAACAAAATACCGCAAAAGCTTAATGAACTCATTGTATTCCCTTTCAGCTACAAAAATTTCCAGTGCTCTTTCTATTGTTTCATTCAACTCGTTAATATACAAGTTAAGCCTGAAATTCACAAAACCATCTATATTAAACTCGTTCTCCGCCTCCAGATACTCAAGTATGCTTCTCAGAATCCTGCTTCTTCTGGTAGCCTTGTAGAAGCCTCCGGACTGCATCATTTTCTCGTCATTCAAGAGTTTGCATGCATTGTCCATAACACTGGCTCTTTCTCTATCACTCAAGTAAAAGAAGTTGGCTTTGGTAATTTTCCTTAGAAGTCTCATTTCATAATGTCCTATTATTACTTCTGTCAGAGCCTTTGATAGTATATATTTAAATTCCTCATAAGATCTTTTGTCGGTAATTCTGCTAAGGAGATTATCCTTTATGCCACAGCTTATAAAAAGCGCACTGCCTACATAATAATCCTCATATACAACGTCAATACCATCCTTTTTGGCCTCATCAAACTGTCTATATATCTCAGCCTTGATTATTTCAGCATTTTCGCACTCACCTATTGCAACAAGAAACATTTGTCCAACTCCTTTCTTTATTGGATACTGCATGATAATTACATAGGAATGAGAGCATCCAATAAAATTTAAGAAATCACATAAGAATGGTCTTTCATTAAATAGTATTTGCGTAAATATTTCTTGTATTCAAAGCCAATTGGCAGGTGACGCTTCATGAAACGTGACTGTAGCTCAATTCGTCGTACTGTTATTGTTATCAAAATGCATGACTTGTAAATGTTTCAATTATACTTTTGCGAAGTATACTTTGGTGAGCCCAGTTTTTATTATTTTAAGAACACTTTAAAGGTATAATTGATCCGTAATCTACCGGTTCTTCATCACATAAGGCTACTAATTCAAATCCTTTTCTACCAAGAAATTCAATTAATTTGCAACTGTCTTCCAAGCCTTTAAGCTTCCCTGTAAATGCAATTTGCTTCTTTGACAGCAAACCGCTGGTGCCTCCTATAAATCCATAATTTAAACCTTTCAGGTTAATTCCCCCCGGCTTTAATAAAAGGCTCTCAATTCCAAATTTTTCTGCTGTCATCGAAAGCTTCTGATCTGAGGTAATAATTGTTTTGCTGTCGAGTATGCAGACGGAGCATTTAGTATAGCCTTGGCTGACATTTATCAATGTTGCTTTTTCTTTTTCCAGCATTCTTATTACTTCAGCATCAGTATATTTTAAATTGTGAAAAACCAAATCTCCCATTCTTAATATATTATATGCGATATTGCCTGGATAGTTTCTAACCAGCCAAGTTGCACCCTTTGTCACTGCAAATCCTTTTTTCGTAAGCTGTGGTGCCATTTGTTCATATATGTTTGGAGCCACTATAATTTTGTCTCCTCCCATATGCAGCATCAGCATGTCCGGATGCCCGTCCACTGCTTCATATAACTCTCTGCATTTGGCAGTCTTAATGCATTCTATTCCCATTTTGTTAAGCTTGTCTTCAATAACAGGATTTATTCTGTAATCTACAGCCACAAGACTTACTTGTCCCTCCGGGATAAATGCTGTTTTTAAAAAATTCATGTGTACTCACTCCTCCTTTGCTTCGAAATATATGCAGACGCCCGATGGGCACCCCTACAACCATCGACCGGTGTCTATCTCAGGCATATGTACAAAAAAACAAAAAAACTTATTGTATCCAATAAGCTGAAATTATTTATATGGAGGCGACACCCGGATTTGAACCGGGGGATAAAGGATTTGCAGTCCTCTGCCTTACCACTTGGCTATGTCGCCATATAAGCTATTATGGAGCGGGTTACGAGATTCGAACTCGCGACTTTCACCTTGGCAAGGTGACACTCTACCACTGAGTTA
>LOES01000047.1 GCA_001515955.1 Clostridia bacterium BRH_c25
AGATTATGGCTTGTCTTGATGAGGTTTCAGCGGAGGCTGAAAAAATCGGTGCAGTAAACACAATAGCACTGGCTAATGGAGTACTCAAAGGGTATAACACCGATTATAACGGCTTTGGGATGTCTCTTGCAAGAAGCAGGGTAGAGGTAAAGGGTAAAAGTGCAGTCATATTGGGCACCGGTGGAGCTTCAAAAGCAGTTGTGCACTATCTCACGGATAATGGAGCAAAAAGCATCACATATGTGAGCAGAAGCCCTAGTGATGGAGCTAAAGGTTATGATGAAATTGCAAGCCTTAAGGGGGATATGATAATAAACTGTACCCCCTGCGGAATGTATCCGAAGGTGGATGTGTCTCCGGTTCCATATGGAGCACTCGAGGGCTTTGACACTGCAGTGGATCTGATATATAATCCGGAGGAAACAGAATTTTTGAAGCAGGCTAAAGAGCAGGGACTGAAAACAGTAAACGGACTTTACATGCTTGTGGGTCAGGCTGTTGCAGCTCAGGAAATCTGGAACGGAATCAGTCTTTCGGAATCACAGGTGGATGATATTTACCAATGCATAAAGAAGCTGCTTTATAAAGCAGCTACGGGTGATAACAATGGATAACAGCAGTAAGAATATAGTACTGATAGGAATGCCGGGCTGCGGCAAGACAACAATAGGAAGGCTGCTTGCAGAAAAGCTTGGGAGGAAATTCATAGATATCGACAGTTTAATTGAAATGAAAGCGGGATGCACCATTAGTGAACTGTTCAGACAGGGTGAAGAACACTTCCGTAATATGGAGACCGAAGCTGTGTTTGCACTGGAGAGGGAAGCAGCTTCGGTAATTGCAGCGGGAGGCGGTATAGTCAAGAGAGCTGCAAATCTGGAAAGCTTGAAGAAAAACGGAATAATAGTGTTTATTGACAGGTCTGTAAAGGATATAACCGGCGATATTGATGCAAGCACAAGACCGCTGCTGGTAAAGGGTACAGACCGGCTGGTGCAGCTGTATGCCGAAAGATATGATTTGTACAGGAAGTATAGTGATTTTGCAATTAAAAATGAAGGAAAAATCATGGAAGCAGTAGAAAATATAAGTAACATACTGATTCAAGGGCAGTTAGGGGGAGATTCAAATTAAAGTAATGGTTATAAACGGGCCTAATCTGAACATGCTGGGTGTAAGGGAGAAGAAAATATACGGACACAAGAGCTATGAGGATATATGCAGCTTTATAGGTAATGAAGCTGAGAAGCTTGGCATCAGCATAGAGATAGTTCAGGACAACATAGAGGGTGGGATAGTAAACCATATCCACAGAGCTTATAGGGAGAGCTTTGATGGTATTGTCATTAATCCTGCGGCTTATACCCACTACAGCATAGCAATTTATGATGCATTGAAGGCTGTGGATTTGCCTGCTGTTGAGATACATCTCAGCAATATCAATTCCAGGGAGGAATACAGGAAAGTATCTGTAACGGCGCCGGCCTGCATAGGTGCAATCTGTGGCTTCGGTCATTACGGCTATAAATTGGCACTTGAGGCACTCGCATATTTGATTCCTTGAAGGGTTTATCAATATCCTTCACAGGAATTTCTTTTTTCTAAGGCTTTATATCTGAATTTTTTCTGCAAGCCTGTCAAGAATATAAAAGGGAATGCATAAGGTTGTTAAGATGGTGCATTACACAGTAATTCACACCATAAGGAGATATTTGTTAGAAATTGCTGGAAGAACTTTAAAAACCCTGCATATTATTGTATAATAGACATAATTCATAAGAATTATAGAGGTATTTGTATGAGCGAGCATAGGAATGGCAGTAAGTTAAGCAGGATTGGAGTTATGGGCGGCACCTTTGATCCGATCCATTATGGTCATCTTGTCGCGGCTGAGGAGGCAAGAGCAGAATTTGGTCTTGACAAGGTCATATTCATACCTGCAGGAAGGCCTCCCCATAAGCAACTGCATAGCATAACCGATCCGGAGCACAGATACCTTATGACGGCCCTCGCGGTTTCATCCAATCCTGGCTTTGAAGTATCCCGTATAGAGGTGGAGAAGGACGAGCTTACATATACTTTTGATACGGTGAAGGACTTGTTGAGCATATACGGCGAAAACACCACAATATACTTTATTACAGGGGCCGATGCTGTACTGGAGCTATTGACGTGGTATAAAATTGATGAGCTATTGACACTTTGTAAATTTATAGCTGTCACAAGACCCGGATTTGACAGGCGGGATTTGGAACAAAAGATAGGTGAGATTTCGTCTAAGTATGGTGGAGAAATAATATGCATTGAAGTCCCCTTGCTTGACATATCGTCTACAGATATCAGAAAAAGGTTCAGGAAGGGGAAGTCTATAAAGTATCTGCTTCCTGAAGCGGTGGAGAAATATATCGTGGAAAACGGATTATATTGAACGCACGATAGTATTCTTCCTGGGTATAGTGCGAATTCAATAACAATCAAGGAGGCTTTTTGCGAAATTTGAATGGAAACACAAAGGATATTTCGCAAAACGCTTATATAAGGAGTGAACCTTTTGCTGGATTTGAACTCAATAATGGAGTATCTGAAAAGCAGCATTTCTTTGAAGAGATATAATCACTCTGTCAATGTGAGTGCCACTGCCGTAAAGCTCGCAGAGTTTTATGGCTGTGATTCTGAGAAGGCCGGAATTACAGGCATGGTGCATGATTGTGCAAGGGAACTTGACTGGCCGCTTCTGATGGATTGCCTTGCCAAAGAGGATATTTTTGTGGATGACTTGACACTGGGTATTAAGGAATTGCTTCATGGTCCTGCTGCAGTACATATATGCAGAAGAGTTTTTGGAATTGAGGATGAAGAAATATTAAGTGCTGTAAGGTACCATACAACAGGAAGGGAGAACATGTCTCTCCTTGAAAAGATCATATACCTGTCGGATTTTATTGAGCCTTCCAGAAGCTATGAAGGTGTGGAGGAAATGCGGGGACTAGCTTTCAAGAACCTGGACAGAGCTCTTTTGCTGGCCTTTAATTTATCAATCGAATACATAATATCTAAAAATGGTCTTTTACATGTTAATACAATATTATCAAGAAATTGTATACTAAAAGAACTGCAGGAAATATAAACAACACAAAAAACACATACGTGGGTCAAAGTAATTTTAATAATAGGAAATAATTAGATGAGAAATGGGGTTTTTATATTTTGAAAAGATATATTGCTATTTTTATTGCTTCGTTTTTGATTTTCTTTATTATACTCGGTGGAGTGTATTATTTATATAAGTCCAATATGACTGATGATCATTTTGTAAAGACTATAGAAGAAAACCCCGATCTTAAGCCGGAGGATCCCAAGGAAGAAGTGATTATAAATACCTTGTTCATGGGGATTGATGAAGCAAGGTCAGATACTATGATTGTAGCGAGTTATAATAAGGAGAATCAAAAGATCACCTTGCTCTCCATACCCAGAGATACAAGGGTGGAGATACCGGGCTATGGTTTTGACAAGATAAACGCGGCAGCAGCAAAAAAAGAGGGTACGGCCCTTGCAATGGAAACAGTGGGCAATATGCTGGGTATTCCCATACATCACTACGTTAAGGTAACCTTCAAGGGAGCGGAGAGGATAGTGGATATTCTGGGAGGAGTCAGTGTAAATGTCCCTATGAATATGGACTATGAAGATCCTGCTCAGAATCTATCCATTCATCTTAAGAAAGGAACTCAGGTGCTTAATGGTGCCAATGCTGTGAAATTCGCCAGATTCAGGTCGGGATATCCGGATCAGGATCTTGGAAGGATAAAAGCACAGCAAGAGCTTATCAAGTCATTCATTGGCAAGCTCACCAGCCCCAAGGTGATACCAAAAGCACTCAACATCGCTAATGCAATATCCAAATGTGTTAAGACTAATCTTGAAAATAGTGATATCGTACATTATGCTGTTAATATAAAAGATATTAAGATGGAAAACATTAAGTTCCATACCCTGCCGGGAGATGTCGGATCCAAGAATAAAATCTCATACTTCCTACTTGATGAAGAGAAACTCAAGGAGATGATGGAACAAATCAAGGTTGACCTTGGAGTGGCTGTTCAGGCAGATGAGACGGATTCCTCCCAGACAGGTGACGCAGAGACATCTGCTGCCGGCGAAAGGATAATTATAAGAGATGACATAAAGGTTCAGGTACTTAATGGTGCAAAAAAAAGCGGTCTTGCCGCCGGGGTTAGAAAAGAGTTGGAGGATAAAGGTTATTCAAATGTTAAAATTGGTGATACTAAGGATATAACATACGAATATTCGAGAGTAATAGACAGAAGCGGAAACAATGATAGACTTCAGGTGGTATCTCAGGATCTGAACATCAATATTGTTGAAAGTGATATTGACATTGCCTGTGGTTATGATATAACAGTAATTATAGGAAAAGACAGGGTAAATGGAGGGATGTAATTGTTCTCAATATCAACAGAGATGGCAAATAAGGCTGTCGAGCTCTTAAAGAACAAGAAAGCCAAGGATATTAAGCTATTGGATATCCATGAGCTTTCAACAATATCAGACTACTTTATAATTGCAACGGGTAATTCTACAACGCAGGTGCAGGCAATGAGTGATGAACTTGAAGATAAAATGGATTTGGCAGGTTACGAGATGCATCACAAGGAAGGCTTCAGGAACGGCAGATGGGTACTGATTGATTTTGGTAATATTATTGTCCACTTGTTCCATGATGAGGAAAGGAAGTTCTATAACCTGGAGAGACTATGGGTGGACGCAAAATCAATTCTTGTAGAGAATGAATAAATATAAATAAATATTGTTTAGGGGTGTTAATATGAGTGACAGTTTGCATCCGATACTGAAAAGCATGATGCCGCTTGTCGAAGGATTGGCAAATACTTTTGGAAAAAATTGCGAGGTAATTCTGCATGATATAAGGTATCCACAGAGCTCCATAATTGCAATAGCTAATGGACATATAACCGGAAGAGCTGTCGGAAGTCCTATGAGCGAATACGGCCTGGCTACTCTCCGTAAGGGGCAGTTTGACAAGCCCATTGTGAACTACCGTAAAAAGACCAGGGATGGCAAGCTTCTCAGGTCAACATCCTTGTTTATCAAGGATGAAAAGGGAAAGCTTATAGGTTTTCTATGTATCAATTATGATATTTCAGAGCTTACCATTGCAAAAAACATAATTAATGATCTTACAAGTATAATTGATGATGTGGATTTCAGTGAAGAAGGTGACGAAAGCTACGGAAGTACAGTCAATGAGATGCTTAGCAGCATAGTGAACAAAACTCTGGATTCTGTTGGAAAGCCTGTTGCTTTCATCTCCAAGGACGAAAAGGTCAATATAGTCCAGTTATTGGACGAAAAGGGAGTATTCCTTATAAAGGGCGCAATTGACTATGTTGCAAAGGTTCTATGTGTTTCCAGATATACGGTTTATAACTATCTGGATGAAATAAGAGTGAATGATTAGTGATTTAATGGGAAGGTGTATATACCCGGTATGGTATATGCACCTTTTTTATTCACTTTAAAATAAATGGTAATATTTACGGATTTTCTGCATATCGTATTATGGTGTAAAGCATTATGCGAAACAACATTTGCGTTTTTCATATAGGTTTCGCAAAATGGTTTCCTAATTTGTTATTGAATTCGCACATTGCTCAAGAGCAATACTTATGTGCGTTCAATAAAGCATTATGCGAAACAACATTTGCGTTTTTCATATAGGTTTCGCAAAATGGTTTCC
>LOES01000048.1 GCA_001515955.1 Clostridia bacterium BRH_c25
TAAAGCATTATGCGAAACAACATTTGCGTTTTTCATATAGGTTTCGCAAAATGGTTTCCATGTTCGTTATTGAATTCGCACATTGCTTAAGAGAAATACTTATGTGCGTTCAATATAACCAATAAATATGATATGGGGGAATGTATATGACTGTACTTAGAGAAAGACATGGCCAGGCACTAATCAGGTATGATGATCAGGAGTCCGGAGGCAAGAAACATGATATGCGGTTTGAGTGGTGGTTTAATACTCAGAAGATGAAAGAGGGAGTGAAGCTGGAGGAGGAAAATGGAAAAACTCGTATATATTGTTATGAGTTCAAGGGAAGCTATAGGGAGCACTGGCTTATGGAAGAGTTTGACAGGAGGGTTCCGAGGCATATGGTTGGATAGAGAAATCATATATTATACAATGGTTTTTATTAAAGAAATGAATGATTTTCCAAAAATCAATGAAATATACGGACAGTATTTTACAAAGGAGCATCCTGCAGATCCTGTGTGAAGGTTGCCGGGCTGCCTAAGGCTGCGCTACTGAAATAGAAGCTATAGCCTTTGTATAGAAAAAAATAACGTCGATTGGCGTTATTTTTTCTATCTTCTTATATATGATATGCTTTTATATTTTTTCCGCTTCATCCTGTATATCATGACTACAGTTCTATACAATAGAAAGGCTGCTACTATCCATAGCCACCAATAGCTGAGCTTTTTAACGGGGGCCTCAATTTCAACAGAGGATAGGAGATCTATCTTTTTAATCTCCTCACCATTTACATTAATGAGAATTGCTCCAAGTACTTCACCTTTTTTGATAGGTTCTTTTATAGTGTCATTTGTCTTGATTTCTGTGTTCACATTGTCCTGTTCAGCTTGAGAAAGCACCAGGGAGAAATCCTCAGCAGCCAGAAGGTTGATTTTTTCCTCACCCTCTTTTACTGAAACCGAGGTAACAATCTGATCCTTTTTCAGTATTTCAACATTCTGATAGTTTTCGAAGCCATACTCGAAGAGAGCTACGGTGTCACTGTAAACCTTCTGGCCGTCAGCACCCAATACAACAGATATAAGCTCCAGGTCTCCTTTTTTTGCACCGCCTACAAGGCACTGTTTTGACTTAGTGGTATATCCCGTCTTTATCCCTGTTGCGTATTCATATCTGAGCTTATCATAGGTTTTCCAAATAAGCTTGTTAGTGTTTGTAATATAGTTTCTTTCTTCCTGCTTGTTTGTTTTTGGAATGGTATACTTGACTTCTTTAACTACATCCCTGAATTTGTCCAGAGTCATTGCATATTTTGCAATCATCGCCAGATCTCTTGCTGTTGTATAATGATTATCATCATGAAGGCCGTTTGGAGTTACAAAGTTAGTATTTGCCGCACCAAGCTCCTTGGCTTTGCTGTTCATAAGCTCCGCAAATTCTTCCACAGAGCCGGAAATATGTTCTGCTATAGCTACAGCAGCATCATTGGCTGATTCCAGCATCAATGCATATAGCAGCTGTTCCATGGTAAGCTGTTCGCCGGTGATGAGGTAAATCTGGCTGCTTCCTCTTTCTATAAGAGGAGGGTTCTTGCCTATTATAATTGTTTCATTCATCTTTCCGTGGAGAACTGCAAGAAGTCCGGTCATTACTTTCGTGGTGCTTGCCGGATAACGCTTTTCATCGGCGTTTTTTTCGTACAGTACTTTTCCTGTTTTTGCATCTATCAAAATGGCCGATGGAGCAGTAATTTCAGGAGAGTCTCCATTAACCGTTATTATCGACATGATCATGCTTAGTACAACTATGTATAAAATGAATTTTTTCATCAATTCCTCCTGCGTATAAATATAAGATTGCGCAGCAATCTTCAGATTCGAGATACGAGATGCGAGATTCGAGGAAAGCTTGGGTATTTCTTTCAAGCTAAGCAACGGGTAATCGCGTAGCGATTCCGTGTAACAGATCTGTGTGACCTGTTACACGTCCCCCATAACTTCGTAGCCTGGCCCTAACTCCCGTATCTCGCATCTCGAATCTCGCATCTGCGCACGCTAGTGCGCAATAACATTAGTATACCAAAAAAGTTCTGTATTGGCACCCCTTTGTTAGAAATTTGTTAATATAATCACATGGGAATATATGAGATGTATATTATAACATGTAAAAGAAGGAAATAAATTACATATGTAGAAATATACATAATGAAATATAATGAGCTTTGTATGGAGGAATTATGAGATGATTTATATTACAAGAACACAAAAATCCTTACTTGCAGCTGCTGTACTTGTATTGGTAATAATAAGCGGCACTATATATATCAGGCAGGAAAAGGCCACTGAAATCAGTCTTGGTGAAGCAGTAGAGCTTAAAGAGGCTGCGTCTCCCACTCATGGAGAAGCTATAGCTGAAATAGAGCCTGAAGAAATATCGGTATATATTTGTGGAAGTGTGAAAAATCCTGGGGTTATAAAGGTAATAGAGGGGACCCGCCTTGATGAAGCTGTCAAAATGGCAGGCGGAGCCGATGAAGAGGCTGATCTGAATGCTGTGAATCTTGCCTATAGGCTTGCTGATGAGGATATGATATATATTCCCAGGAAGGGTGAAGATCTGAAAGAAACGGGTAAGACAATACCCGGGGTAAATACTGTTAAAAGCATAGCTGCAAAGGAGCCTGGAAAGGTGAATATAAACACCGCCGGTGAGAAGGAGCTTGAAACCCTTGCTGGTATAGGGCCGGCAACAGCAAAGGCAATCATACGGTACAGGAATGAAAAAGGACCCTTCAAGTCTATAGAGGATATCAAGAAAGTAACAGGTATAGGTGACGTAAAGTTCAACAACATGAAGGATGATATAACGGTAGAGTAGAAGAATGTGGAATGCTTCAATAGAAGCTTTTCTTTTTTTGTGTTTGCCGTCACTGAGGTATGATATAATAATGGGGAAGTTGGGAATATTTAATATATAAATTACCTCTGGAAGGGGGGCAGTGTAATGGATAACAACAAAAGAGCAAGACTTACACAGATGACCAAAAGCTCCGGGTGAGCCGCTAAAATAGGTCCTGATACCCTGGCACAGGTTCTGTGTCAGCTGCCAAAATTTCACGATGAAAATTTAATAGTGGGCATAGAGACCTCTGACGATGCCGCCGTATATAAGATAGATGAAGATAAAGCTGTGATTCTGACCATGGATTTTTTCACACCTGTTGTTGACGACCCATATACCTTTGGCCAAATAGCAGCTGCCAATTCTCTCAGCGACGTATATGCAATGGGAGGCAGGCCTGTTACTGCAATGAATATAGTATGCTTTCCCACCTGCCTGTCCATGGACATTTTGACGGAAATTCTCAAGGGCGGGGCGGACAAGGTTGCAGAAGCAGGTGCAATAGTTGTCGGAGGACATACTGTAGAAGACGATGAACCAAAGTTCGGACTTTCTGTAATGGGAATGGTTCATCCCCAAAAGGTCGCCGCCAATTCAGGGGCGAAGCCGGGAGATATGCTGGTACTTACTAAGCCTCTGGGAGTAGGCATATTAAATACTGCAATCAAGGCTGATCTTGTTGATGAAGCTACATATAAAAAAGCAGTTGAATGTATGTCATATCTCAATAAGGATGCTTGTGATGCAATGATGCAGGCAGGGGTAAAGGCCTGCACCGACGTAACCGGCTTCGGTTTGCTGGGCCATGCTTATGAAATGGCAGAGGCAAGTGGTGTTTCCCTGGAAATATGGCCGGATTATCTTCCGATAATAAAGGAAAGCATTGATTTTGCCAAAATGGGGATAATTCCGGCAGGTGCATATAATAATGAAGGGTATTTAAGCGGGCATATAAATTTTTCTGACAGTATAAGTCAGCAAATCAAGGATATAATGTATGACCCGCAGACATCGGGAGGACTTCTTATATCAGTACCGGAGGAGCATTTTGAGATGCTCATGGGAGAACTTCGTATAAGAAACAAGACAGATTTTAATGTAATAGGAAAGGTAAAGCCCAAGGGCGAGTATGCAATAGAAGTGATTTAGATACGAGATACGAGATGCGAGATACGGAGATAGGGCAGGACTTCGAAGGCAATTCTAAAATACTCGAATCTCGCATCTCGAATCTGGTTTTTTTGGAGGTAGGGCAGGATGGATAAAAAACAAATACTGAGTAATATACCCTCTGTTGATGAGCTTATGAGGGAGAAGGAGCTTGAGAGGCTTGCCGACCTATATCCAAGAACTGTGATAGTAGAGGGTATAAGGGAATATCTGAAGGAGTACAGGAAGCTTGTTATAGCTTTGGACAAGGAGGCAGGCCCGGCTGCAATCAATGATTCCCATATGATAAGCGGTATAGTGGAAAAGGTTCACGGAATGATGAGGAACAACCTTATTAATGTTGTTAATGCGACGGGGGTAGTGCTTCATACAAACCTTGGAAGATCCCTCTTAAGCAGCAGGCTTAAGGATACTATATGGGATATTGCATCAAAGTATTCCAACCTGGAAATGGACTTGGAAACCGGGGAGCGGGGCTCCAGATATTCACATGTTGAAGAGCTGCTATGCAAGCTTACGGGAGCACATTCGGCAATGGTGGTGAACAATAACGCAGCAGCAGTGATGCTGGTTTTGAGTACTATGGCCAAGGGACATGAGGTAGTAGTGTCCAGAGGCCAACTGGTTGAAATAGGAGGTTCCTTCAGGGTGCCTGAGGTAATGGAGCAAAGCGGTACTGTACTGATTGAAGTTGGTACCACAAACAAAACACATATTTCCGATTATGAAAAGGCTGTCAATGAAAATACTGCAGCACTAATGAAGGTACATACCAGCAATTACAGAATACTTGGCTTCACAAGCCAGGTAGAGTCGGAGGATATGGTAGCGCTTGGCAGGAAACTGGGGCTTCCGGTAATAGAGGACCTGGGAAGCGGAATGCTTATGGAGTTGACTGAGTTTGGTCTGCCCTATGAGCCCACTGTACAGCAAGCTGTCAAAGCAGGTATGGATGTGGTAACCTTCAGCGGGGACAAAATGCTGGGAGGACCTCAGGCAGGCATAATAGTCGGCAGCAAGGAGTATGTGGATAAAATGAAAAAGAACCCTCTTACAAGAGCTGTCAGGATTGACAAGCTGACTTTGGCAGCTCTTGAAGGGACTTTGAGGCTTTATATGGATAAAGAGCTTGCACTAAAGGAAATTCCGGTGCTTAGAATGCTTACCGCAAGTGGTGAGGAGCTGGGCAAAAGAGCAAAACGTCTTGGAACCCGCCTGAAAAAGACTGCAGGTACTATAGGAGCAATCAGCATAGAGGATGAGTATTCCGAGGTAGGTGGAGGCTCTATGCCTTTGCATAGAATGCCCACAAAGGTTGTTGCAATAAAACCTGAAGGTGTGTCCTTGATGGAGCTTATGGAAAGTCTAAGAGCTTATAAGATTCCGGTAATAGCAAGGGTAAGCAGGGATAGGCTTATATTGGATATAAGGACGATTATGGATGATGAGTTTGAAATTATTGAGAGTGCCTTGGTATGGGCTTATACTGCAATTTCAAAAGGCAGTAAGGGAGAAGGTGAGGGTCAGGCTTGAAAAACGTTATAATTGGAACAGCAGGACACATAGATCATGGTAAGACAACCCTTATTAAGGCTCTGACGGGAAGAGATACTGACAGGCTCAGGGAGGAAAAGGAAAGAGGGATATCTATTGAGCTGGGCTTCACGTATTTTGATCTTCCAAGCGGCAGAAGGGCTGGCATAATAGATGTTCCCGGCCATGAGAGGTTTATTAAGAACATGCTTGCAGGAGCGGGAGGAGTAGATGTAGTCATACTTGTGATAGCTGCTGATGAAGGTGTAATGCCCCAGACCAGAGAGCATCTCAACATACTTTCGCTTTTGAAGATAAAGAAGGGCATAATAGCCCTTACAAAGAAGGATATGGTAGATAAGGAATGGCTTGAGATGATTAACGAGCAGATTAGAGACGAAGTAGAGGACTCATTTCTAAGAGATGCAAAAATAATTCCGGTGTCATCAGTCACCGGTGAAGGATTAAAGGAGCTTGTTGAGGAGATAGATACTGTGACCGAGGTGGTGGAGGGGAAGGATACTCACGAGATATTCAGGCTTCCTGTGGACAGGTCCTTCACTATAACAGGCTTCGGAACTGTAGTGACCGGAACACTCATTTCAGGCAGCATAAGTGAGGGGGACAGGGTAGAGATATATCCTCATAGGACTGAAACAAGAGTGCGTTCGATACAGGTACATGAAAAGAATGTCAAGACCGCCTACGCAGGTCAGCGGGTGGCGGTCAATATAGCTAATGTAAAGCTTGATGAAATCCAAAGAGGAGATGTGCTGACACAACCCGGACGTATGGAGTCCACCATGATGCTGGACGCAAGGCTGGAGATGCTTAAAAGTGCTGAAAAATCTATTGACAACAGGGACAGATTGAGGCTTTACCATGGTACTTCTGAAATAATGTGCAGAGTGGTGCTTCTGGACAGGGAGGAGTTGAAACCCGGCGAGAGTGCATTTGTGCAGCTAAGACTGGAGGAGGAGACCGCCTGTATGAAAGGAGACCGTTTTGTAATAAGGACATATTCCCCTATG
>LOES01000049.1 GCA_001515955.1 Clostridia bacterium BRH_c25
AGCAAGACCTACCAGCACATCCTTATCACAAAGTCCGATAGACTTTACATCCTTTATTCCGCCTTCCTTATGATCTTCCGCTCCTTCAACGGATTTAAAAACAGCATTCATTCCCCCGGCAATTATCCCCTGAACCATTTCAGGCTCTGTACCGAATGTGGGTGGACACTCGGATGCATCGACAACAGCCAATCTTCCACTGGTACCTGCGCCTATATATATCAGTCTGCCGCCTCCCGACATGCTATCATGGATTATATCCACCGCTTCAGCAATTCTGTCCAATTCCTTTTCTACCGCAAATGCCACTGTCTTGTCTTCATTATTTATCATCCTTAGCATATCTATAGTTGGCACACTATCAATATTAACAGTATTCATATTCCTGCTTTCAGTTATTAGCTTATCCAGATCAACCTTCATCAATATCACTCCATTGCAAAATTTATATTGTATATCCAATAAATGTATATGCCTATTATACTATAATTGAAATACCATTTCAATACATTAGTAATATATTTGAAATATTATTTCATAAATCGGCATAAAATAACCTGCCGACTGATTTAAAAGCAGCTGGCAGGCTGTGATAACCGAATCGTTAAGTTATTAATTCCTTACTAGTTTTTTATTGTTTTAATTGGAGTAGTATCCATATCGTCAATACTTCCATCAATGAGGTATTTCCTTGTTTCAACAGCTAATATTCCGCTCAGGAGAAGCAATGAGACCAGGTTAGGTATTGCCATCATGGCATTCATTGCATCTGCAAGATCCCAAACAAGCGGAAGGGACATTATAGCACCCAAGAATACTGCTATTACCCAGAGTACTCTATAAGGCATTATTATCTTCTTGCCGAAGAGATACTCAACTGCTCTTTCACCGTAGTATGACCAACCGAGTATTGTTGAGAAAACGAAGGTGATAAGACCAACGGTAAGAACAATAGGGCCAATTACAGGAATCTGTGAGAAAGCGGCATTTGTAAGTGCTGCGCCTGTAAGGCCTTCAGTAGCTTCAGGATTCTTAAGAATATTGCTTACAAGAACAAGACCTGTCATTGCACATACAACAACTGTATCCCAAAAAGTACCCGATGAGGATACAAGGGCTTGCCTAACAGGATTTTTGGTCTGAGCTGCTGCTGCAACCAGAGGAGCTGAACCAAGACCGGACTCATTGGAGAACAAGCCTCTTGCGATACCGTATCTGGCAGCCATCATTACTGTAGCACCGGCGAAACCGCCGCCTGCTGCTTTAGCTGTGAAAGCATGCCTGATTATGAGAGAAAATGCACCGCCAACATATCCGGCATTCATTATAAGTATTATCAGGCAACCTAATGTGTAGAAAATTGCCATAAAAGGAACAAGCTTTTCGCAAACTCCGGCTATGGACTTAACACCACCAAGTATAACAATTCCTGTAAGAATGGCCAATACTATACCTGTTATATACGGTGAAATTCCAAAGTTCTCAACAACCATTGAGGATATGGAGTTTGCCTGAACAGTATTGCCGATACCGAATGCAGCTATGCCTGTAAATACACAGAAGAGAACTGCCAACCATTTCATCTTCAAACCATTTTCGAGGGCATACATAGGTCCGCCCAGCATAGTTCCATCGGAAGTCTTAACTCTGTATTTAACTGCCAGTAATGCCTCCGAATACTTGGTGGCTATACCGAATACACCTGTTAGCCATGTCCATAGAACGGCACCCGGACCGCCAAGAGCAACAGCAGTGGCAACTCCTACTATATTACCGGTTCCAA
This sequence comes from Clostridia bacterium BRH_c25, assembly GCA_001515955.1. Next base: position 1,784 of record LOES01000049.1, read on the forward strand.
TTGTAGCTGCCAAAGCTGTAGTAAGTGCGCCAAACTGACTTACGTCTCCTTCACCGGATGTGTCTTTGCTAACTGAAAGTTTAATTGCCATACCTATAAAACGTTGAATAAATCCCAACCTGAAAGTGAGGAACAAGTGGGTTCCGAACAAAAGAATCAACATTGGCGGACCCCAAAGATATCCATTTAGGAAAATTACTAAATCATGAAACGCTTGCATAAAAAGCCTCCTTTTAATGTTATTGCAGTCGGTAATATTTCCATTAACATGTTTAAGTTTCCATATATCTGCCTCTTTTCAACAAAATCAGAAGATGCAAATGGTAATATTATGAATAATATATACTGTTTCCTCAAATGTTACATAAACTATCTATCATAAAAAAACAGCATTTATTAAAAATAACTATGAGGTGATAAAATGAAGAAAAAACTAATAGCATTTATAGCAGTGCTATGCTTCTCAATGTCTACGATGCAAATTTTTGCTGATACCACCTATACAATTCGCTATGGTGATACCATGTGGAAAATTGCACAAAGGCATCAAGTCGGCATAAGCGAAATAATATCAAAAAATCCTCATATAAAGAATCCATCTTTAATATATCCAGGACAGAAGCTTACTATACCCAGCATGACTGCTATAAACTCTCTGGAAAACGAAGTTATCCGTTTAACAAATATTGAACGCTCCAAGAAGGGCCTTGCGGCCCTCAAAGCTAATTGGCAGCTTTCCCGGTGCGCAAGGTACAAATCACAGGATATGATTAACAAAAACTACTTTGCTCATCAATCTCCTACCTATGGCTCTCCTTTTGATATGATTGAGTCATTTGGAATTAAAATGGCTGCAGGTGGTGAAAACATTGCTATGGGGCAGAGAACACCTCAGGAGGTTGTCACTGCGTGGATGAATTCGCCCGGTCATAGGGGAAATATCCTGAGCACGGCCTATACTGAAATAGGCGTAGGACTTGCCAAGAGCAAAAACGGGAGCTATTACTGGACCCAAATGTTTATAAGGCCCGGAAGATAAAAGACTGCGTCAGATACGAGATACGAGATTTCGGGGTTCCGAGGGAATGGGTAACAAAAAAAGTAACCAGTTCATATCGAACTGGTTACTTACATACACAATTTCTTCCTTTTGATTTTGCACGGTACAATGCTTTATCAGCCGCTACACTAACCTCTTCCGCGTTTCTGTATTTTTCGCTTTTTTCCGCTGCTCCGATGCTTACTGTCAAATACAATTTTTTGTATGCGGCACTCTTTGTCATGATTTCAGCAGGCTTTTCTTTTGGTCTCTTTTTGCTTCTTTTTATAAAGCCCCTATTTGCAATATCCTCACGGAGTTCTTCCAAATAAGGAATTGCTTCCTGTACTGTCTTACCCGGGAAAACTATTGTGAACTCCTCCCCCCCATATCTGAAGGCCCGGCCCCCTCCCCCTATGCCTTTGATGCAAACGGCCACAAGCTTCAGCACATCATCCCCCACATCATGTCCATGGGTATCATTGAACTTTTTAAAATGGTCTATATCAAGAATTGCAATGGTATATCTAGTGCCAAGTTTCAGCAGCTCCTCTTTCAGAGCGCGCCTGGAGGGCAATCCGGTTAGCTCGTCCAGGTAAGCCATGCTGTGGGATGCCCAAAGAACCACCGCTACAAGCAAAAATCCTGACATAGCAAACATCATTGCCGCTGCATAAGCATCTTTACTTAATACCAAAGCGGCAAAGGAGAATATTGTTATTCCCATAAAGGGCGCATCTTGAGTTTTTCCTGTCACAGACTGTCTGGTGAAAAGATAAGCCAAAGCAGTTATAAACAATATGAGTGATATATGCGGAAAGCCGCTCAGAGTCTTCATATCGGCTGGGAACAGCTTTATTTCAAAAAGCTGAAGCAGGTCTGTGTCATTATACCAGATTATCCATGCTCCAATCAGTGCTTCAACAGCTATAAACAGGAACCTCATTCTGCCCCAGGCTGATATTATGCCTCTTTCCCTAAGTGTTGAGAAAACCAGAATATTAAGTGGCACATACACAGATACAATGGATAGTATCATACCATAGTATTCAGTTCCATCCATTCTATGAGGAATATAATGCAGTAGGACCATCTGGCTCAGCATGAGGGTCAAAGAACAAAAAAACACTCTGCTCCGGTTGAACCACCATCCAAAAAAAATGCCCATGACAAAAAAAACATAGGCTAAATATTGTGAAAGCAACTTGATAGCAGGGGTCGCTGCCTTCAGCCAACTTAGAGCAAAATATACAATTATGAGAAGCAAGCAATTTATTGTCAAGGATATCAAAGCTCTTACTGTCCTATTCAACTTTATTACCCTTTCCTGATACAAAAATGTAATATAGAGATAATGATATGCTCCATTATCTCTATATTATCATAAATCCTATATATCCGCTTTATCTTATTTCCAAGACTCAACCCTCCTATTCCTATATATACTCTGCGCACTCCTCGTCAACCACTACTGTAGCATCCGGATGAAGCTGCAATATGGATGCAGGTATTTCCGGCGTTATCCCTCCGTATAGAGCTTTGCCCAATGCTTCCCCCTTGCCGGCTCCACTGGCAAGAAGCAATATCTTGCGGGCATGCATAATTGTCTTTATTCCCATGCTTATCGCATACTTCGGTACTTCCTCGATAGTATCAAAAAAACGTGCATTGGCAAGAATTGTATCTTCATCCAGCTTTACCTTATGAGTAGTAGCCTCAAATTTAATATCAGGTTCATTGAAGCCTATGTGTCCGTTATTTCCTATTCCCAACACCTGCAGGTCAATTCCGCCCCTTACTCTGATTTTCTCTTCATAGTCCCTGCATTCCTTTTCAACATCTTCAGTCATACCGTCAGGTATGAAAATATTCTCTTTTTTAATATTGATATGCTTGAAAAGGTTGCTGTACATGTAATAATGGTAGCTATTGACGTTATCATCTGATAATCCTATGTATTCATCCAGATTGAAGGTTACTATTTCCGAAAAATCCAGCCCATCCTTCCTGCGCATCCGTACAAGCTCCTTGTACATCATAAGCGGAGTGCTGCCCGTTGCCAGGCCAATCACACTGTTGGGCTTCAAAAATATCTGCCCTGCCACTATATTAGCAGTCCTTCTGCTCATTTCTTCATAATCTTTGACAATTATTATTCTCATTATTTAACCCCTCATATACTTTTTTATCCTTTACCAATATCTTTTGCCCACCAAGACTTTCCATCAGTTTACCAGAGAAGCCGCTGATATTCAAGCCGCTACTGCATCCAATTTCAAGGTGTATTTTTCCATATCCACTGTCTATCCCGGCATGACATGCCTCACTCCGGTTTTTTCTCTTCTATCAAACGCATATAATATGTGTATAGTTCTGTATATCCTTCTACTTCCTGCCGCCCTTTTTCATTTATGTCATACAGCCCTCTTGATATATTTTCAAACCATCCATAATGATTTTTTCTCAGTATTGTTGTTGTCTTCTTCTCATCAGTACCAAGCTGTCTCAGTGCCTTGGGCTTTAAGGGGCCATATTTCATCAGACAGCAGGCTGTATGTATTGCCATTTCCCGATATGCTGTCATAAGCTTTTTCCCTGTACTTCCCCCGGTATTGAAATCTCCATATCTGGCATCAAATTCCTTTATCAGCTCCTGCCTTTTCTTCTTGCTCTGTTTCTTGCTCTTGCACATATCAAAGGCCGCAGGTTCAAATACTACCTCAGCATAGGAACAGTCCTCCTTTAATGACACAACTATGAGCCCAAGCTGCAGCCTTTTAAGCAAATAGCTCAGGTTCTTCCATCTTTTTGAGAACAGCTCCCTGCCCGGTTTGGGGACAGCTACATATACCATATCCGCCAGCTTTTGCCTTAAGGCAGCCTGCAGTATTACATCAAGATTCAGGCTCTTCTTCATCTCAACTACTATCAGTTCACCCTGTTTTACAGCTGTAATGTCACAATGGCTCACCTCGCTGCGCACCGTATATCCCAGGCCACTGAAATAGTCATATATAGGTTGGTATAAGTCTTCCTCCCGGAAATCTGCCTTTTTTTTACTGCTCATACAATCACCACACTCTATAAGGATATCATAAGCGGAACCATTATAGGAACCAGCAGTGATAATACAACCCCGGTGATGAAGGAGACAACTGCGGTCCTGCTGTCAGTAACTCCGGATATAGCAGGAAGAGCAGTGTCCATTGCTGTTGCTCCTGCCGGTGCTATACTCTCAAGCTTGCCTATGTATTTGGCTATAAAAGGTATTGCCATTAATGCAAACAGCTCTCTGCAAACATTTGTTACAAAAGCTACCGCTCCCGTTTCTGCACTGTAGTCGGACAATATAATCGCCGAAAGGCTGTACCAGCCAAAGCCGGCTCCTATTGCGCCTGATTCGTTTACAGGAAGCCCTATTATAAAGCCTCCGGCAATACTGCCTAATATGCTGCCCATGGCTATCATTACCGGAATCAGCAGTATCCTGAAGCCACATGACTTGATCTGATTGATAATATCCTTGTTCCTGCCTATGTCAATACCTACGAAAAACAGCAATGCACACAGTCCCAGGTCAATTATAAAGCCTATGTATTGCACCAGGTACTGAGGGAACAAGAATAACCCTGCAATGATACCCGATGCCACAGCTGCTATTATTCCTGCATTCATATCATTTACTGTCCTTTCTGCTCCGCTGTACAAAGCCCGATACAAGCCTGACAGCTATAATACTGAAGGCTATGGAGAAAACAGAAAGCACAATTGCTTGCAGCCCCAGCTTATAGAATCCGTTTATCACATCATCATTAACCCCGATATTGATTCCCATTACGAAAAGCATAAACAGCAAGCTGACATACTGAAGCTTGGACAGCTTGTCCGTAAATTTCCCCGAAAGTTTGCCGGCGGCACCAATCCATGCCCCTATAAAAATTATAGCTATATAAAGCAGTATCCTCAATTCTATCACCCCTTAGGTGATTTTAAGAAATATATATACTTTTCTTAAAACACAGATTAATAATATTACGTAAACAGTATACAGTATTACCTGAAGGCTAGTCAATTGGTGCGCGCTGCAAAAACACCTGCCAATTGTGTTTGACAGGTGTTTTATACTTCTTATTCAGCTTTAAGCTATACTATAGGCGCCAGCAGCATTACTTCCTCATTTTCCCGGTAGATGGTGCCAAATTGTGATATTGGTATAGGATTTCTCCCTATTCCCACCTCAAAGGTATAGCCGGGTCTTCTGTACTCTTCCACGAACCAATCCTTGTAACCCGCATAAGCAGCCTCATAGGGCACATCTGCCAAA
>LOES01000050.1 GCA_001515955.1 Clostridia bacterium BRH_c25
AACTACTTGAAATACCCCTTATCCCGAGAGGCGGTATTGTATAGAGGAAATGAAAAGATTGGGATAAACGAGCTTAAGAATTACATAGGCAAGTCAATATACGCAGTATCCAAGGACAACTACGGCACAGAGGAACTGATGCAGATATCCCTGAAGGAAGGCTATGAGGATACTGCCTACAAGACCATTGATTCAATAAAATGGACAGAGAAGCAGCTCACACTTTCAAACGGAAAGCTTTTGAATTATGCAGACGGTACAATTGTAGTAAAGGATGGAAGGCTTCTGGACTCCCGTGATCTTGACAGCAACGTAGGAGCATTCATCATACAGAATACAACCTCTACAGGAGTGGACAATGCTTCGGTAGTTTGCCTGGAAAGCTTCAATGCCTTTGCAAATTACAGGATAAGCAAGGGATATATAAACGGCATCGGAGAGGATTACTTTACTATAGACAACGCCTCTACCCTGTCAAACAACAGTTGGACCCAGGTGGGAGATTTGCTCTTCCGGCTGAGCAACGAGACACTAATATATGATAATGTATCTTCGGATTTCAAGCTTGTAGATCCTGACAGGTTCGCAGAAAGCAGATACAAGCCGTTCACTTACCTGTGGCCCAATTACAAGTCGGCAGGAAAAGATGCCGATGGAAAAGAATATGAACAGCATGTGGATGACGAGTACCATAGTGATTATCAGAAATACAGAACCAGCTCAAAATACCATGAGCATTATATGGTATATGTAGTATATGATGAGGACAACATCGCCAGAGCAATGATGATTTACAAAAAGGATAAGAACAACTACAATCCTGACAGGGTAATAGATACAGAGAGAATGGTGGCAGGTCTGATTGACAGCATTCAGGAATATGATTTGGACCTTATCACCCTGAAGGATGCAAGGGAATACAGCCTCACATACGGACAGTGGAGACCTGTAAGGCCTACCATGCCGATGGACACTGACAGAGCGATAATTATAACAAGGCAGGGAACCGCAGCCGGCATAAGCAATCTTCAAACCAGCGACGAAGCATATATAATGTGCATAGGCAATGAAGCAATATTTGTATTCCTGGAGTAGGGGCGGGTTTCCACGCCCGCCACTCTGAATAAAGTGAATATGCCATCCTGAACGAAGTGAAGGATCTTGACCCTCAAGGAATACCTAAGAGTATTTGCCCGGGCTATTCTCACAGGTATAAGATTCTTCGCATACTCAGAATTACTATGCATTATCTGCACCACGATAAACGAAAGCACCCTGTCATACTGAGCGGAGCGAAGTATCTTGAGATCCTTCGGTCGTTCCTCCCTCAGGATGACACCGATGGTAATTGGCTTTCATAGCAATGACACAGGTCATGAATTGAAGCCTTTATGGAGTATTTCACAGTAAAATCATTAGTTTTAATAAAGAGTATGGATTTACATTGAGGTGGTTATATGAGAAAATTAGTAGTAGCAGTTCTTACAATATATATGCTCGGCATGACGGCAGCCGCTGCGCCGGGATACGAACCCGGCATAAGCGGTGAGGCAACCAGCAAAAAAGGAGAGTTCAAATACCAGGAGGTGGTATTTGTCTCAGGAGAGCCGATTCTTTTAGAGGGTACTTTGAAGGTAAGCGAGGACAGCAGGGGAACAAAGGCCACACTGGAATATGAGCTTTCCAACACCGCAAAAAATGCCAAGCTAAGCCGGAAGGTTGTTTATTTGAATTCAGAGAGCAGCAACAGCCTTGGAAACCAGACCACCTATGCCAGCTCACTGGATCCCAAATACACAGAGACGATACAGATAGGCAGCGACAGTTACAAGCTTGCAGAGTACCTTTTTACCCGCTCAGGGCTGACAGACGACAAGAGTATAATAAAATACCTGGTTTCCGATTGGAACGGCAGCAAGCTTTACTCAAAGAACGACGGAGCCGGAGAAGTAAAAATCGACTTTACTACAAGCATGGTGGGTTACAACAATTACTGGAGTTCAACGGAGACTGCCTTCCACAAGTATTCCATAGCATACCGGTACAAGAGCAGCGTTACTGACACAACCTTCAAGGAAGCAGTCGGTACAGTGGAATATGCAGTATCCGATTCCGTAATAAAAAATATGGAATACATAAATAACGATCCCAAGGACATAAGCTTCAAGGGTGGATATGTGCTTAAAGAAGGCCAGGAAAACATAGTGTCTTACATATATGACCTGCCGGATCTGAGTAAAACAAACCCCGAGAACAGCAGGAAAAAGGGCCGGGACAGCTTCAGGACCAATACAGTTCCGGTACAGACAAGGACCTTTGCTCCTGTTATAAAGGATGTCCCCGACAACTATTGGGCTGCAGAGGATATAAAGAAAATGGTGTCCATGGATATAGTAAGTGTGCAGAACAGCAGTTATTTCATGCCGAGAAGCTTCATGAGCAGGGGAGAATTCGCAAAGGCCATAGTAAAAGCTTGTGATATAAGTCTTGAAGATGCGGCGAAAAAGAGACTGAAATCCTATAATCCGACTTTTATAGATGTAGAAAAGAACCATCCCTATTATGACTATATAGAGATAGCTGCAAAGATGGGCGTGATGGCAGGCACCAGCAGCACCAGGTTCAGCCCCGATGAATATCTCACAAAGGCACAGGCTGCAGCTATAATAGTCAGGGCTATGGGTCTGGAGGAAGCCTCGGATGCCAGCAGCACAAAGACAGCCTTCAGGGATGACAGCAGTGTGGCGGCCTGGGCCAAGAAACCGGTGAATGTGGCGCACAGAATGGGTATAATAAGCGCCAACAGCTATAATGAAATAGAACCGAACAGACTGTTGACCAGAGCTGAAAGCTCAGTAATGCTCAACCAGTTCATAAGATACCTCCAGTTTGACATAAGAAAGGAATACAGAGAAAAAATAATAAACTTCGGCCGGTAGGGAACGACGCCCCGTCGTTCCGCTCCACCGTGTGGACTTATTACTCGCAGCCCTAAAGGGTAGAAACGGGTAACACGGATTTCCTGCGGAAAAACACTGAAATCCACGGAATACACGGTTGGGTAAAATATTTTGATACATAAATAATTATCAATAACGAAGCATGTATCGAAATTTACTAATGTAGCTATATAGCATATAATAATTAACCGTGTAATTCCGGAGGAATTCCGTGTAACAGACCTGTGTGACCTGTTACCCGTATTCCTGTCGTTATGCTTGATTCATATATTAAATTGCTAGGAGAGTGGGATTATTGAGAAAGAGTATTCAAAAAGCATTTCTATCCATTGCACTGATTTTAGTTTTATTGACAACTACGGTTACCGCAGACACATTTACCTTCAAATCACCGGGGGGAGAAACAGAGAAATCAGAAACAGCAGAAAAAATAGAAATGATGATGGATGTTATAAAAAACGAATATTACAAGGATGTCAAGGATGAAGAGCTTTTGGACGGTGCCATTAAAGGCATGTTTGAGGTACTTGACCCTCACAGCACTTATTTTTCTGAAGAGGAATTCAATGATTTCATGACTGACCTTTCCGGTGAAATAATAGGAATAGGTGTGCAGATCGAAAAGAAGGACAACGGTGTCACTGTAGTAGCTCCAATTGAAGGTACACCTGCATATAAGGCAGGGATAAAGACCGGAGATATAATTGTAGATGTTGATGGCACTGACATTTTAGGATATACTACCGACAAGGCAGCCAAATTAATAAGAGGCGAAGAGGGCACCAGTGTCAAAATCGGAGTCAGAAGAGACGGAATATCAGGGATAGTATATTATGAGCTTGTAAGGGAAGCTATTGAGATAAACCCGGTGAAATATGAAATCAAGGATGGCAGCATAGGTTTTTTAAGAATAACGGAATTTAATCAAAATACCGGTAAAAAGGTCGCTGAAGCGGTCGCTGCATTTGAAGACCGGGGTGTAAAAGGCGTAATAATAGACCTCAGGGGGAATCCGGGCGGATTGCTGGATGAAGTTGTAGATGTATGCAAGCTTCTCATACCCAAAGGTCCGATAGTAAAAATCCAGGAAAAGGACAAAATCACCAAAACATATGATTCCGAGCTTGAGGAAGCCCCCTTCAAGCTGGCTGTACTTGTCAACGGCGGCAGTGCATCAGCTTCCGAGATAATGGCGGGAGCAATAAAAGACACCAAAACCGGAATACTCATAGGAGAAAAGACCTACGGCAAGGGCACAGTTCAGCATACAATGAGAGTCCAAGGGGGAGGCGGAGCAAAGCTGACTATAGCCAACTACCTGACTCCAAGCGGTTTCTCCCTTGATGGAATAGGGATCACTCCGGATATAGAAGTAAAAGCAAATGACGCCAATGCAGCAGCCGGGTACGCACCGATAAAAGGCGACAGAAGCATAAAAAGCGGAATCATTGGCCTTGATGTTCTGGGAGCCCAGCAGAGACTCAGCAACATAGGATATGACCCAAAGAAGCTGGACGGCATATTCGGCCCACTGACAAAAGCAGCCGTACTGGCATTCCAGAAGGAAAACAATCTCGAGCAGGATGCTTCCATAGACCCGGAGGACATAAAAGTTCTGCAGAGCAAACTGGCAGAAAAACTGAGTACAAACGATCCCCAGCTGGACAGAGCAATAACCGAGATACAGAAGTTGCTGGAAGCCGGGCAATAAAATGGTTACGCGTTACGAGTTACGAGTTTCGCGATTTAGCCTGGACTTTGGAGAATAGAAATTGATAGCATGTCAACATAGCAGAATTATTCAACCATATAATCAAGAAGGTTAAAAAGAATTAACCTTCTTGTAGTTTTTTGTTGATTTTTACTATGATATTTAAGTATAATATATAAGTTATGAGAAACTTTATTGTATCGGAGTGAGTATAGTGAGCAAGACTAATTTTAAAGAACTAAAAATATGGCAGATTGCAAAGGATATAGCTGTAGATGTTTATAAAATAACTGATAGCAGTAGTATAAAGAATGATTTTTCATTACGGGATCAAATGAGAAGAGCAGCTGTAAGTATTGCTAGTAATATAGCCGAAGGCAATGATAGGGAATCAAATAAAGAATTTATAAGATTCTTATACATTTCAAAAGGTTCTTGCTCGGAACTCATTACTCAACTGATGATTGCAAAAGAAATTGGATATATTGGTTCAATTGAAGCAGACGCGCTTGAGGAAAAGATTCAGAAAGCTTCTCAGATGATTGGATCTCTAATAAAATCTCTATATAAGCTAGTTAACGAATAAAGCTTACCCGCAACGACCAACCAAAACGTAACCACGCGCAACTCGAAACGCGTAACGCGCAACCAAAATATCAAACCAACATATTAACAAAAATCATTTTATATACAAAGGAGGAATTTCATATGCCACAAACCAAATACATCTTCATCACCGGCGGCGTTGTTTCATCCTTGGGGAAAGGTATAACTGCAGCATCACTGGGAAGGCTTCTAAAAAGCCGCGGACTGAGAGTAAGCTTGCAGAAGATGGATCCATACCTGAACTTTGACCCGGGAACAATGTCTCCATATCAGCACGGAGAAGTATTCGTAACAGATGATGGGGCGGAGACAGACCTGGATCTGGGACATTATGAGAGGTTTACCGATACCAACCTCACGAAGAACAGCAACGTGACCACAGGGAAGATATACTGGTCGGTAATAAGCAAGGAAAGAAAAGGAGACTATCTGGGCGGCACAGTGCAGGTAATACCGCATATAACAAACGAAATAAAATCAAGAATATACAGAGTTGCCAATGAGTCAAGCCCTGATGTGGTTATAACGGAAATCGGCGGCACAGTAGGCGACATCGAGAGTCTTCCGTTTCTCGAAGCAATAAGACAGGTGAAATACGAAGTCGGCAGAGAAAACGTACTCTTCATACATGTTACTTTGGTGCCTTACCTTTCAAAGGCGGGAGAATTGAAGACAAAGCCTACACAGCACAGCGTCAAAGAACTCAGAAGCATAGGTATCCAGCCGGACATCATCGTTTGCAGGACTGAAAGACCCATATCCATAGAAATGAAGGATAAGATAGGCCTGTTCTGCAACCTTGAAGGTGATTCTGTAGTGCAAAACGTGGATGCCGACAATCTCTATGAAGTACCTCTGATGCTGCATAATGAAGGCTTGGATTCCCTTGTAATAAAGAAGCTGGCGCTGAAATGCGGAAAAGCCGAGCTTGCAGAGTGGACCGACATGGTCAAGAAGATAAAGAGCCTGAAGAACAAGGTTACAATAGCACTGGTAGGAAAATATGTGGAGCTTCATGATGCGTATATGTCGGTGGCAGAGGCTCTGAGACATGCAGGAATTGCAAATGATTCCGACGTAGATATAAGATGGGTGCATTCCGAGGAAGTCCTTGAAGACAATGTGAAGGAATACATGGACGGAGTTGACGGAGTGCTGGTACCCGGAGGCTTCGGCAACAGGGGCATAGAAGGCAAGATACTGGTTGCCGGACATGCCAGGGAGAACAAGATACCATACTTCGGGATATGCCTTGGAATGCAGGTAGCAGTTATAGAATATGCCAGAAACGTACTGGGACTCAAGGAAGCCCACAGTACAGAGCTGGATGAGAACACCCCATACGGAGTGATACACCTTATGCCGGAGCAGGAGGACATAGACGAGAAGGGCGGCACAATGAGACTGGGCTTGTACCCCTGCAAGGTAGCTGAAAATACAAAGGCCTACCAGGCATACAGCGAGGACCTGGTATTTGAGAGACACAGGCACAGATACGAATTCAACAACCAGTTCAGGGACAAGGTGCTGGAGCACGGGATGCTGCTAAGCGGACTTTCACCTGACGAAAGACTGGTTGAAATGGTAGAACTGAAGGATCACCCCTGGTTCCTGGGCTGCCAATTCCACCCGGAATTCAAGTCCAGACCAAACAGACCACAACCCCTGTTCAGAGAATTCATAAAAGCAGCACTGGAATATAATAAGAAGTAAGAACAGAAAGCTTTGGAGCAATTCCAAAGCTTTTGTTCTATATTTAGCAGAGTCGCATTCGCCGTCATTCTGAGCGCAGCGAAGAATCTTACTAACTTTCTTGCCGAAAATTGGAAAAAAGTGTATACTATTTAAGATATCTAATTTGTGTCACCACTGGTGGCACAAATTAGATGGATGAATCATCTTGCAATCAAAGTCAATGGAAGATGTGTGTGATTATTTAATGAGATAAGAGCAGTGATGAAACATATGAAAGTAGAAGCAAGAAACACAAATCTAATACATATCTTGTCGCAAGTGTTAGATTTGTGTTAGTATGGTATAAAAATGGAATAATCGGATAAATAATGCTTTGTACTTTTTCTCTATTTGGTTCCTTTGAGGCACGAAATTAAGGATTGGAAAGAAAGGAAAGGTTAGAATGGATAAATATGTTAGATGGCAAGATGTTAAGAATTCGATGACTTCACTTACCGATGAAGAAAAAAGAGAAATTGACCTCATTTCTGATATAATAACTCAAATTATTGAAAGACGGCGGGAGTTGGGACTATCTCAGAGAGAACTTGAGAAGCTTACCGGTATAAAGCAAGAAGTCATATGCAGAGTTGAAAATATGAAAAATGTACCGCAGTTAGACACATTGATAAGGATCATGGAGCCCCTTGGACTAAGGTTGTCTGTAACCAGGTTTAGCTAACCCCAAAGCCACGGCTGAATCCCCCGTGCACTCCGTGGTTCCCGCCACCACCTCGTAACTAAAAAGGAGATGAGTGGTTTGATTCTATATGAAGAATCATCAAATGCAATAATAAAGTCAGCCTATGAGGTACATAGAATACTCGGTCCAGGCTTTTTAGAAAAAGTATACGAAAATGCGTTGTTACACGAGCTTCAACTAAAAAATATAAAGTGTGAGGCGCAAAAGCCAATTGACATATATTATAAGGATATTATTGCAGGTAAATACATAGCAGATATCTTGATTGATGAGAAGATAATAATCGAAGTAAAAGCTAACTCAGGACTTGAGGATGAACATTTCACACAACTGTTGAACTATCTTAAAGGTACTAATAATAGACTGGGATTATTGCTAAATTTCGGATTGCCGAAGCTCCAAATCAAACGAATAGCAAATTAATACCGTATATGAAACGGCTATCGATAATATTGATAGCACCAAAAACCACAAAAGTTGCTATAAAGGTAAATATTATATTTCCGTGAATTCCGTGAAAAATCAACCGTGTATTCCGTGTTACCCGTACCCCCTATTTTTTCAACCTCCACACCGCCGAAGCCTTACGCTCAACACTAATACCCTCAGTATTATCCTCATCCGTATATTTTACTTCCAGCACTTCCCCATCCTTAAGGCGGAGATTTGAATACCTGCTGCTGGTGCCGTTGACAGCCAAGGTACCGGTAAATATGCCGGTGTTTTTGCCTGTTTCCGTAAGAGAAAGCTTTAACATGGGCGGATTGCCGGCAATACCCACAAATACAGTAATATTGTCCTTTTCATTAATATTCGCAGCCATATCCCAATCCTTTACAGTAATACCCACCTTTGCGTCATTTCCATAATAGCTGTCCCGGTCCAGCTTCAGCTCTGCATTCTGAGGATACCATTCAGCTGCGGTCTCAACAGCTCCAAAGCTATAATCCCCCTGATCTTCATATACAACATAAAATGTATCCCCGGCTGCAACTTTCAATTTATTAGTTGTCCGGCTCTCTTGTCTTCCGAAATATACCTGACCCTTGAACTGCCCTGAATCAGCCTTTGTCTCATTAATAGTCACAGTGAATTCCGGCATCGAGTCACCGGATATTTTCACCTTCACACTGTCAATACTCTTTGGATTCCTGTTTGCTTCAGCATCAATAATGGTTATATTTGCACAGGAATTATAACCGCTATAGCTGTCCTTATCCAGCTTTATCTCCGCTTTCTGGTGTGACCAGGTATATGTCCTGCTTATCTTAAGCGACTTACCCTCCGGCACCGTTGTATCATTATATGTGATTTTTATTTCATCCCCCTGGGAAACTATCAGAGTCACATCTCTTTTATCCTTGTCCTCAACCTGCCTGGTAGAAAAGTATAAGGTTCCCCTGAAGCTGCCCGAGGAGGCTCCTGTTTCCACAAGCCAGAGTGTCAGGCCTTTGCTGCTTGAGCCGGAGGTGATATTGACCGGCAAAGTATTCTTCTGATTGCTGATATCCCCATCGGGATCCTTTACAGTAATGGTTATACTGCCGTTCAAATCCGAGCCTTCCTCAGCGGAAGTGCTGATAACTCCTTCTACAAGCTGGAATTTGGCTGTCGCTTCAACAGGGACATTTTTTTTATTCATTTCGTTCCATTCATCATTATAAAGTACTTTAAAATCTGACTTGGGAGCTATTTTCAGTGTATTCCGGGCGGCATTGCTTGAATATGTGCTGAAGGAAATATCTGCGCTGAATATACCGCTGTCTGCTTTAGTTTCATAGAGCTTGACATATACTCCACCCGGATCAATATCGGATGTGACCTTTACATCCACTGTGTCTATGGAATCCGTTCTTTTGTTCATGTCTTTATCTGTTACAGTTATCTTACACTTGGAATTCAGTCCGCTAAAGCTGTCTTTACTCAACTTCAATACCGCAGTCTGAGGCTTCCATACTGCCACAGCAGTACAGAGCTTTCCGGAGCTGTTTAAATTTATATTGTCCCGGTACATAACAGTGATTTCATCATCATATTTGATACGCAGGCTGCCCTTCACCGAATCGGAAGGACCTGTTGTCAATTTTATATAGCCTGTGAATTCCCCCGAATTTGCGGCACTCTCCACCAGTTTAAGAGCTATGCCTTTAGAGTCGGAGGTTGATTTCACAAGCACCTGTACCTCTTCAACAACATTCCGCTGCACATTCAAGTCGTGATCTATGAGTGTAATCTTGGGCGAATCACCCAACCCCCGGTATTTATCAGCATTAAACTTGATTGTTGCATTATATGGCATCCAAAGTGCTTCAGCCGTCAAGCCCTCATACCGGACATGCAGCTTGGCAACATCCTTTACTATTATTGCTTTTTCCGCAGCATTGCCTGTATTAGAACTGAAGCGCACACTGCCTGTAAAAATTCCTGTATTCTTACCGGTCTCTATAAGAAATACATTGACTCCAAAGCTGTAATTTTCGGCAGTAACCTTTGCTACCACCATATCAGCCGTACGTATATCCTTATTAAGGGAAGGAGCAGTCAGAGTAATCTTCATCTGCTCACTCAAACCCTTATATACCTCCTTGTCAAGCTTAAGCTCCATATTATCCTCCGCACACACGGAAGCAAAAAGCATAATAACAACAAAAAAGCACCCCGCCACATATTTTCCAACCATAACTTACCACACCACCCATGTAATAATCTAATTGAGAGTTTGTTCTTTAAGGACTATAATATTACTATAATATATATGGAAGAATATATAAACACCAAGATTACCCCAGAAATTATAATATTCCGTGCCATTCCCTGAAACAGACCTGTGTGACCTGTTACCCGTACCCCTCGTCCTCCCACTTTATTGTAATTATTTAACAATTATGTTATAATTTCAATATGTTTATCCGGGGTAATTAAAGAATGAATACCAAAAATGAGACATATTACTTGAAAAGTAAAGTTGGGGGAAGACAAAGTGAACGATTTAAGCAAAGACTTTATTTAATGAAGCAGTTTTATGAGACTTATAAAAACAATGAATTTGTGTCAACACTGTTGACACAAATTAGCTGGTCTAATACTATCCGTACCCTCAAAGCCTCGCTTAAATCTAGGGACTAGAGACTAGTGACTAAAAATACTTTAGGAGGTTTATACCATGAGCTCTACAGACTTTAAAAAGCTTAGCGTCTGGCAAAAATCAAAAGACCTGGCAGTAGACATATATAGAACGACAAATACAGGCAAGTTAGCAAAAGATTACGGCCTGCGTGAGCAGATGCAAAGGGCTGCGGTCAGCATTCCAAGCAATATAGCAGAAGGTAACGACAGAGAGTCAGAAAAGGAATTAATATATTATTTACATATTGCAAAAGGTTCATTGTCAGAGCTAAGGACGCAACTTGAGATTGCTAAAGAAATTAATTATATAAATGAAGAAACATATTCCGAAATGGACATAAAATGTATAGAGGTCTCAAAGATGCTAGGTGGACTAATAAAGGCTCTAAAAAATAAATCTAGCAACTAACTATCCAAAATGAGATACAAATGGCACACAATTGTGTGCCACTTGTAGCGAGGCATCCCCCCATAGCCCTACTTGAATCTAGGGACTAAAGACTAGCGACTAGTGACTGTGTAACAGAACAGAAAAATAGCGGCACGCTATTTTACAGTTCTGTTACATATCCCTCCCACACATTGACTATATATATAACAGTTGCTATAATGTGAAATAGGTAGCAGTCCCTCTACAGGGTGCTATAATAATTATTACATATCGAGGAGGTTGGTTAAATGAAGAAGACACTTGCATTGGTCTTGGCACTTGCTATGGTATTCTCAACAATTACAGTAGCATTTGCAGAAGACACAATCGGTGCAGACGCTCAGGTTTGTGCAGACCTGGGAATGCTCAAAGGTGAGTCAGGCACAGTAGATGCAGCATATACTGCAACTGCTCCAACAAGAATACAGGCAGCAGTTATGTTCTTAAGACTTAAGGGTCTTGAAGCAGAAGCTCTGGCCTTCACAGGCGAAACTAATTTCGCTGATGCTGATAAAGCTGCTTGGGCAAAACCAATAATGGCTTATTTGAAGGCTAACCCACAGCTTGGCTGGCAGGGTGACGGCACAAACTTCAACCCAACAGACAAAGTTACAGCACAGCAGTACTACAAGGTTATGCTTGAATCCCTTGGTTACAAGCAGAACACAGCTGAAGTAGTAGGCGACTTTACTTGGGAAAACGTAATAGAATTCGCAGCTGGCGTAGGCCTTTCAAAGGTTGCAGCAGTTGCTGATTTCACAATCAATGACCTTGCAGCAGCTACAGTAGAAGCTCTCAAAGCTACTGTAAAAGATGGCGACGCAACTCTTGTTGCTTCACTTATCGAAGCCGGCAAAGTAGATGCAGCTAAAGCAGAAGCAGCTGGTCTTTACACAAACGCAGTAACAACTACAGAAGCTAAGTTGGATGCTGTTTTAGCATCAGCTAATGACAAAGTAGAAGTTACATTTGACGCAGACGTTGCTAAAGCATTTGCAGAGAACGTTGCTAACTACAAAGTAGTTGTAAAGGGTTCAACAACTGCATTAGAAGTAAAAGAAGCTAAAGCTGTTAGCGCAACAGTAGTAGAACTTACTACAGCTGCACAGACTGCTGGTGCTGCTTATACTTTGACAGTTGATTCAGTATCTAAGAACTTTGCAGGTGTTGCAAAGATTACTGGTGCTCCTGAAGTTGATACAGTTAAGTGCATTGACACTGATACAGTTGAAGTTGTATTCAAGAAGGCTATGGACAGAGCATCTGTTGAAGATGTTGCCAACTATACTCTTAACAACAACGCAACTGTAAAAGCTGCTGAACTCTGGTTAGACCAGGATGACAGCAGAATGACTGTTAAGCTTACAACTGAAGGCTTAACTAACAACAAAGTATTCAAATTAAAGATTGAAAATGTTAAGTCAGCTGACCTGGTAGCAATAAAGACAGTTGAAAAGAGCTTTGCTGGAGTAACTGATACAAAGGCTCCAACAATCAAAGGCAATGTTAAAGTAAAGAACAACCAGAGAATCTGGATCACTTTCGATGACAAGCACGGTGTTGACAAGGAATCTGCTGAAAACATCGCAAACTGGGATATCGAAGGTCTTGCAATCAATAAAATCACTGCAATAGACGATGATGGCGATGACTATGGCTATTACGAAGTAGTAGAAATAGATACAGAGTCTATGGATTCCAACCACAAGTACACAGTTACAATTAGCAATCTTGTTGATGGTTCAACCTCAAAGAATGCTATTTCCAAGGTTCTTACAAAAACTTTCTACGGCGTAGCGGTTGACAAGACAGCTCCTAAAGCCGGATCAATCAGTGTTCTTGGTGATAACATGGTTGAAGTCATATTCACAGATACGAACAGAATAGATGCTACATCAGCAACTGATGTTAGCAACTACACATTCACTGAAGGCTTACAGGTTCTGAGCGCAAGCATAGTTAGGCCAACTAAGCCAGACGCTGTTCCTCTTGGAAAAACAGTTGTATTGACAACCTCCACAATGGATACAGATACAACTTACAAGCTCTCAATAGAAAATGTTGCTGACGAGTTTGGCAATGTTATGTCTAAGGTAAACAACAGATCGCTTCCAAGATCAAAGGGCGCAGATATTGCTCCTCCAGCAGTTGAAAAAGTGGAGTGGATTGATAAGAATACTGTAAAAGTATACTTCAATGAAAGACTCGACGCTGACTCTGCTAATGATCCTGCAAACTATTCAATCAATGGTGATATAGGCGTAGTTAAGAAAGCTGAATTATCAGGAACTTCAGGCTACCTCAGAGTTGACCTCACAACACCGGATTTGACAAACAACAAGGCATACAAAATTACTATTAACGGTGTTAAGGACAGACTTGACAATGAAATGGCCAATTACGTTGTAGGCTTCACTTCCGGTATGAAGAGTGCAGATACTGAAAGACCGGGAATCGATAACATCGTAGCTGTAAATGAAGACGAAGTAAGAGTTACATTTGATGAAGCTGTTGTAGCAGCAAGCACTGCCGCAATGACATTCACATATGGCACAGAAACAAGAAATGCAACGGTTGTAGGTCAAGGAGCACCTGTTTCACTCTATACAATCGATGACAATACTACAGTTGTATTCAAAGTAACTCCTGAAGCTATTACCAATGATACAATTACTACCAATGATTTAATAACAATTACTGCACTTAGCGGTGTAAAGGATCTTCATAACAACAGTTATCTTTTAGATCCAGCTGATAAGCCGGAATTCTATGGTAACACAGATGATAATGACGCTCCTGAAGTAGTAGCTATTGATCAAGTAACTGTTAAGAAGCTGCAGGTTACTTTCTCAGAGCCTATTATAGCACCTGCAACAATTACTTCTGATGGAATAACTTTCACTGCAGAAGTAGACGAAGATGGAGATGAAACTACAGATGCATTATCAGTACTTACATTGACTGCTGGTGTGATAGCATATGAAAAAGAGTTCAAGTTCGACTTCGAGACAGCTAACACTGTAACTGACTATGTCGGCAAGCCAAGCAGTGACAAAGCATACGAGTATACAGCATACTTGGATGACGACGACAATCCAGTAATAGACTTTGTTGAAGCTGTAAGTACAACTAAAGTTCAGGTTCACTTCAATGAATCCATTGCTACTGCTGGAACTTACATTATAGAAGATTCAGAAGGTAAACCAGTATCGCTTTCTAATTTGGTTGCAAAGGTTGACGGTGACGATGATACTATCGTAAACGTAACATTTACAAATAATGGACCAAGCTGGAGGGTTAAGCCCGGAGATGTCTTCACATTGATTCCAAAGACAGCTGCTAGAGACATAAAGGGTAATGCACTTGAAGACTTATCAGATTTGGAATTCGATTTTGTTGCATCTGCTGTAACAAATTACGATTACATCAAGGGTGTTACTATTACTGATGCTAAGACTATAGTAGTAGAACTTACCAGCGCATTTGACACAACTGTACTTGCTAATACATTAACTGTAAAAGCAAAAGGTACTTCTAATGACTTGGTTAAGGCTAGTGGTTTATCAAATACAAATACAGCAAAAACAAAAGTAAAAGCTCAATTAATGACTCCGCTTATGGATGGCGTTGACTATGTTGTTACTGTAGATGGTGCAGTTAAAGGTTCATTCACAGTTGAGGGCGTTCTCGGCGATGGCGGCGTTTCAGTAGATAGCAACATCGTTACATTCAGCGGATGGAACGTAAATGACTATGTAGTAAAAGTTGTTTATGCTAATGCTGAATACTTAGTATTACCTGTTGATACTACTACACCTGCTGATGGAGAAGACAGCTTCAGTATTGCAACACTCTATCTGTATGCTACACCAACAACAGCTGTAGTAATGCCGGCAAATGCATCATATGTTGTAGAAGTATATAGAACTAATGAAGCTATTGCGGATACATCATACAACGATGCAACAACCTATAAGGCAGCAATTGATGACGGCGTTAATACGAAGTACGAAGATGCTCCTTTGTACTCTTTGAAGAAGTAATAACTAGAGCAAAAGGAAAGGGCAGCGAAAGCTGCTCTTTTTTTTATGTGCGCCTGCATAGATGCAATCTAAATGTAAGCGTCAAAAATAACACACATGGTAGAATTCATACCGATATGAGATAATGCATCAAAGATTTAAAATCGGAGGTGCATTTTTCATTGAACTACAACGAAAACAGACAGATGTGGATGACCAGAGTGGCTTCATTCCGTGAAAGCGGCATGAGCCAATCCCAATGGTGCAAGGCAAATGAAGTAAGCTTGACTGCGCTCAGATACTGGTTGAGAAAGCTGAAATCCAGCAGTTATTCTGAGGAGGAAACTGAAACCTTTGAATTTGCGAGTCTTAATGTTCCTGGTACATGTTCTGCTAAAAGCATCACCTTAGAAGTCGGAGCAGTTAAAATCCTCCTATACAGCGATTTTGACGAAACACTACTGTTGAAAACCATCAAGACATTGCAACAGACATGATTAATCAGTTACATGTGGAAAAAGTCCATCTTGCTTTAGGCCCTACCGACCTTCGGAAGTCAGTAGATGGACTCGCGCTTATTGTCCAGCACATTCTGAAGATGGATCCCTTTTCAACCCATCTCTTTGCATTTTGCAACAGGCGTCAAGACAAGATAAAAATATTAGTATGGGAAAACAACGGACTCTGGCTTCACTATAAACGCCTTGAGAAGGGCACCTTTAAATGGCCTTCAAAAAAAGACAGTCCCTCGCTGTCACTTTCTGAAAGAGAATTCCGGTGGCTGCTAGACGGAATGAGTATCCATCAGGAATTAGCACACAAGCCGGCATTGGAACGGATTTTGATCTGAAGGAAGTTGAGAAAATCTTGAGTTTTCAGTGGATTAGGGCTTTTTTGCCATGTCTTTTGTGTTACAATAGAGACATGAGTGAAATAGTTGGAAGCAAGGATTTACAACAGAATAACGCGTCTCTTGAGGAACTGGAAAACAAGTATGCGATGCTTCAGCACGAGAATGAAATTCTAACGGCAAAACTGAAATGGTATGAGGAACAATACAAGCTGAGCCAGGCAAATCGTTTCGGTAAATCAAGTGACACCGTACCCGCAGAACAAATTTCGTTCCTGAACGAGGCTGAAATAGCTCAAAGGCCGGAAGCTGAAGAGCCGGAGCTTGAAAAAATTGTTTACGAGAGAAAGAAGAGAAAGAGAGGAACCAACAAGGATTCCTTTGCAGATCTTCCTGTTGAGCGGATAGAATATGACCTACCCATTGATGAGAAGACCTGCCCTGTTTGCAATGGGATAATGCACGCCATGTCCGAGGAAATCAGAAGAGAGCTTAAGGTGATTCCGGCACAGGTAAGCATCGTTGAGCATGTTAGAAAAATATACACTTGCAGAGCGTGTGAAAAGGTTGAGGAGAACGTACCAATTGTTACGGCACCTATGCCGGCGCCGGTCATATCCGGCAGCTTTGTGTCGCCGAGCCTGCTTGCCTTTGTCATGCATCAGAAATATGTTGCCGCACTTCCCTTGTACAGGCAGGAGCAGATATTCAGGGAATACGGCATTGATATATCGAGGCAGAATATGGCTAACTGGATTATAAAAGGTGCAGAGCTGTGGTTGGAGCCTTTATACGATAGAATGCACCAATATCTGCTTAAAGAGTCGTTCCTGCACGCGGATGAAAGTCCCATGCGGGTTTTGACAAAGGACGGAAAGCCCACCGACAGCAAGGCGTATATGTGGCTGTATGCGACAGGGCGGTACGGGAGGAAAATGGCGCTCTATGAGTACCAGCCATCCAGGTCGGGCAAGCATGCAATGCGATTTCTCGAGGGATACTCCGGTTTCCTTCAAAGCGATGACTACAGCGGATATAATTCCGTTGAAAATGTCACCCGTGTCGGCTGCTTTGCACATGCACGAAGGTACTATACGGATGCGCTGAAAGCCATTCCCAAAGGAGTTTCTATTGAGTCCACCTATGCACATCAGGCTTTGGCGTTTTTCAAGAAACTGTTCATGCTTGAAAGCCAATGGAACGATCTGAGCGCAGAAAAGAGATATGAAAATAGACTGAAAGAAAGCAAGCCTGTACTGGAGGCTTATTTGGCGTGGCTTCAAGAAGTGCAGCCAAAGGTAGTCAGAAAGAGCAAGCTGGGGCAGGCTATTGCATACAGCATGTCAAACTGGGAACTGCTGACGAACTTTCTAAAGGATGGTCAGTGCGAACTCAGCAACAACAGGGCCGAGCGGGCAATCAAGCCCTTTGTAATCGGCAAGAAGAACTTTCTTTTTGCAAAATCACCCAATGGAGCCAAAGCCAGTGCGATCACATACAGTATTGCCGAAAGCGCCAAATTGAATGGGCTGAATACCTTTTATTACATAAAGTACTTGTTTGAGCAGTTGCCAAATATTAAGCTAGAGAAGCCCGAGGCTCTGGAACACCTGCTCCCATGGGCAGAAGATATTCCTGCAGAATGCAGGCTTGAGAAAAAGGCTTAAAAGCATAAGTCCCATTTACGAGGATTATCTCATAGATGGGACTATTTTTGTATGTGGGTTATATTTGACGGATACGTATTAAAATACCACCTGCTATGCAGGTGGTACAAAAGAGCTTTAGCGTGGGGTATGAAAAAGAGAACTCCTTTTGTTAAAATAGAAGAGGTTTCGTCAGCCAAATCTACATAACAAAAGGAGGTCATCCAAATGGATGAGAGTAGTTTATCACATACCAAGTGGGATTGCAAATATCACATTGTATTTGCTCCGAAGTTCAGAAGACAAGAAATTTTTGGAGAGAAAAAAACAGAGATAGGGAAAATTTTAAGACAGTTATGTGATAGAAAAGGGGTACAAATAATAGAAGCAAATGCGTGTCCTGACCATATACACATGCTTGTGACAATACCGCCTAAGATGAGCATATCAAGCTTCATGGGATACTTAAAGGGGAAGAGTAGTTTGATGATATTTGAGAAATATTCAAATCTCAAATATAAATACGGTAATAGACACTTTTAGTGTAGAGGCTATTATGTGACTACGGTGGGGCGTAATAAAAAAGCGATAGAAAAATATATAAAGGAACAATTAAACGAAGATATGATATCTGACCAGATAAGTATAAAAGAGTACATGGACCCTTTTAAGGGTAGCAAGTAGCATTAAATGCGGCTGGCGAAACTAATAAGTGCCTTAAGGCACACGCAGGTCACAAGCCCTTATAGGGCTTAATAAATACCACCAGCTTAGCTGGTGGATGATTATTATGAGTAAAACTATCTTATATGGCAAGAGATGGAACACCTACCGTCGTGCAGTCTAACCTCCCTTTTAGTATACTATGAGAAAGTAATCTAAGGGGGGAGGTTTTATTGTGGATTCTACTACTGAAAATATGCTTCTCTGGGAGCAGAGGATTAAAGAAAGACTTCAGGATGGAATGATAATTGATAATTGGTGTGAAAAGAATGGTGTAAACAAGCATCAGTATTATTATTGGAACCGCCGGATTCGTGAAAAAAAGCTAATGAGGAAATGATTTTTGCTGACGTTACCTCAACACTTTCAAAATCTGACTCTAAAGGACAGAATTCAGCTCCAACATCTGATATTCAAATCCTATACAACGGCTTCCGAGTAATCGTTCCAAGTGATTTCCTTTTCTGCAATAAACGCCACAACTCATTACGTGTATTACGCTGGGATGGCAACGGTTTTATTCTAGTTACTAAATCACTTTCTGATGAGATGAAGAAAACCAAGGCGAAGTACGTGACATAACAAAACGCCAACTGGAATGGCTCCTCACAGGTCTGCATGTTGATCAGAAAAAAGCACATCCTGACAGTATTGATACCTCCGGAATAATTTTCTAAAAATACCCTGAAACACTAGTAAAATAGCGGTTTTTACGGTATAATAGAAGCAGTAAATCACTCGCTAGATGGAGGCTCATATATGCAGTCTGTCAATGAAAAAGATCAGCGTATCCAACAACTTGAGAACGAAAGTATCCGTCAAATACAGCCCACATATAAAAACAGTCCCATCTATGAGATAATTCTCGTAAATGGGACTCGTGCTTTTGAACCTTCTTCTCAAGCCTGCATTCTGCAGGAATACCCTCTGCCCATGGAAGCAGATGGTCCAAGGCCTCGGGTCTATCCAGCTTAATATTTGGCAGCTGCTCGAACAAGTACTTCATGTAATAGAATGTATTTAATCCATTCAATTTAGCGATCTCGGCAATAAATCCTAACATTAGGATTTATTGCCGAGATCGCAGTGAAACCCGTAGCAATCACAAGAAAGAACTCCTTGTTCTCTGATTCTGTTAAAGGAGCAGAAGCCTCTGCCATCATATTCAGCATCATTGGCACGGCAACAGCTAATAATCTGGATCCCTATAAATATCTTGAATATATCTTCCGCCATCTGCCGAACCTTGATTTTAAGTCAGATGATCCGATATTGGATTCCTATCTGCCTTGGTCAGAAAAAGTGCAGCTTGAATGTAAAATACAGAATGCAGGAACAGCCGGAAACAAAAACAAGGAGGTGTGTTGTGAGTCAGCCTAATATCGATTTTATGATGAACATGACAAAGGAATATCTCAGCGGCAAAATGGATGACACTGCTTATTATCTGGATTTTCCATATGAGTTGGAACAACGATACAAGAAGATGCATCGTGAGGATGATGATTATTGTGAATTGATATATGAATGCTTATATGAAGAAGGAGTAGCCTTGTACCAAGAGTTATCCGACACGGAATTTAAAAAGCTTATACGAAAGCAGTACAATTATATCAAAAAAATTGCTAAAGAAGGATTTTATTAAAAACAGCTCCACCGGTTTGAAGTGAAGCTGCTTTTTTGGAATACGGTATATGTTCCATCGCTTAACATCATGTCTCGAATACTAAAAATAATAAAAAAGTGCACCTCTAAATATTAGAATTTTGTCTATTATTTGAGATGAGTTTCACTTGAAGTCTCATAGTATTTTTTCATGTCGCAACATTATCCTTTTTACATCCTCTTGAACCTTCCAATAATAAAAGGAAAATAATTATTTATTAAATATATAAGGGGTATGATTATTAATACTGTAACAACTGTATCTATGCTGCTTAATATAAATGAACCCCTTAAATATGTCTCTGTTATGTTATGAAACATTGAGTGGTAATGTATTACTTCAATTTTTACAAGCCAATGAATTGCCATTATTATCAAAGCATTTTTCCCTATGTACTCTAGTACTTTATTCGTTTTTATGCATATTGAAAGTGATAGACAAAGGTATATACCTGCTAGTGCAGCAATGTAAGTATATATTATATTTTCGCCTAATAAATTATAAGCAAGGGAGACTATACCATTATTAGGTATAATGAAGTACATTAGTATAATAGAAAGAATACTGATTATATAGTAAAGAACAGTAATTTTTAAATTTGTTAAAAAGGCTTTCTTCTTACAGATATATCCTAGGCCATAGAATACTATACCTGTAAGTGCAGCATCTGCACTCCACGGGATATAGCTTTTTATGTATACCGATAATAAAAACCCTGATACAGCACAAACTAATAATGAAATTACCATATAGGTATTGTTCTTGATTTCAGATAAGTAGAAAAATAGTGATTCTACAACAAACAAACAAGTTAAGAACCAAAGTACAGGATTGTAGGGCAGATAGTTATCTGCACCTTGAGATAAAATCAAGCTAATAACCATTTTAACTTGATTAATTTCAGTATTATTAATATTCTCCTTAATAATCAGCCAATAAAAGTAGCTTATAAGTCCAAAACAGAAATAAGGTACAACTAGAGTTTTGAATTTTACACTAAGAAACTTTATCAAAGAGGCATATTTATTTATACTAAAAAGATATCCGGATAAGAAAAAGAACAGATGCATGTGGAAAGAATATATATATCTTTTTCCTATATAAGTTGTCTCAGGTCCATTCCATATATGTCCCAGAACTACAAGTAGTATACCAATTCCTTTAGCTATATCAATCCACCGCACTCTATCGCTGCTCTCACAACACATTTTCATTTTCTCCTTTTGTCTGATATAATTTGTCAATATAATATTAGCCATATATTGTGGAAATCCTCTAATTATCAACTTTATATTTTATTATAATTTTGTATCGTATCATCGGCTGTGGGGGTACAAAGCTTGTGAGAAAAAGAAATCTTTTATGGTTGTATATTATTGATATCTCCAAAGACTTACGTCATTTTGAATAGGAATATCATTATACGTTTTTCTTTCCGAAATATTTATTTCCCCCAATTATATTGTACAAACCACATGCCGTGCTTGCAAAAAGCAAACATAGGTCAAAAACCATATTGTAATTCCAGAACATTAACATTGAATTATATTGCCCATTGTTATAATATATAAAGTGAGTATTATTCTATGCATTTAAATAAAAGACAAGGAGTACACGCATGGGTAAATCAATAAAAGTATCTAAACAAAGGGTAAACCATAAAAAATCTATAAATGATGAAATGAATGTAAACTCATTTAATTATATTTTTATATTATTGATTTCTATGTTTATAATCATAATTCCATTTTATAGAGGGCTATACTTCAGAGAGAACTATATACCGTCTGTAATATATATAAGTGGAATATTTGTATTATATATATTATATAAGTTTATAAAAAGAGATGAAAAGCTATCAATTTCATATTTTGATATTGCAGTATTACTTCTTCCTATCATATATATGATTTCGTTCTTTGTAGCAGTAAACTCCAAGGATGCTTTAGATGAAGTATTAAAGTATGCTAGTTACTTTATGATTTATAAAATGGTTGCAGATTTGTGTGTTACTGAGAAAAAATCGAAGCTTATGATGGAGATAGTTCTCTTCTCAATACTTGTATCAACTACTGCAGCAATACTGACAGTGGGTGGAGTTCTGGACCTAAAAGGAGTTTTCGTGAGCAATAGATTCCATGGAGCATATCAGTATCCCAATACTACAGCTGCAGTTATAGGTGCAGGATTGATGTTAGCATTTGGATTGATAAATGAAGGGAAAATGCGTTTATCGAGTTTATATTATCAGGCGGTTATAACGACGCTGCTGACAGCTTTCATACTAACCTTATCAAGGGGTGCATTTGTAGTTTTCGCATTGGTTTTCTTATTATACTTTGTTATAACTCCGGCACAGAAAAAGCTGAAGCTGATTTATAATGCGTTTTTTTCTTTGGTTGTTGTGATACCACTGGCAATGGCATTTTATAATAATTTTACAGGCATACGTTTTATTCTATACTATATTGCATCAGTTTTAATAAGTGTAGTACTTCAATTCATGCTATTCACTATTGAAAAAAAATATATTGATAGAATTAACTCACGTTTCTTAAGCATTTCTGTGGTCGCCGCCCTTGTGGTTATAACCTTGATTTCCTCTGTTGCTATTAGCTATAAGGTGCCGATTACTTATAATATAATGCATAAGGGCGATGAAGAAAGTTCGTGGAAGGTCCAAAGCTTAACCGTAAAAGATCTTATTCCTGGTACTAAATATAAATTAAGCTTTGATGTAAAATCTAATATGCAGACTAACTATAGTTATCTGGCTATTGTTAGCAGTAAGGAAGCAGATAAGTCCGATGTGAAGCTGGCAAGTGTTAATGGATCAGTAGAAGAAAGCTATACTCCTGTAGACCTCGACTTTATAACACCAGATAATGTAAACACTGTTACTGTTGCGCTTTACAACCGTGAGCCAGAGTCTTATACAATGTACAGGAACATTAAGATAACTGATGAGTGGGGCTCAATAGTGAAGCAGTTTAAACAATATAAATTCATTCCTAAGGTAGTTGCTGACAGGCTGACAGATATTAGTTTCAGTACAAGAAATTTGACAGAAAGATTTATTTTTAACAAAGATGGAATGAAAGTATTTAGTGATTATTTCTTGGTAGGAGCAGGTGGTGGTGGTTGGAAGAATATTTATAATAAGTATCAATCCTATCCCTACAACACTAAAGAAGCGCATAACTTTTATGTTCAAATGCTGGTAGAGACAGGTATACTGGGAGCAATTGCATTTGGCTTTATATTATTTATGATTGGCAAAGGTCTTTACAATGTTATAAAAAGTGATAGAAATGATAGTATTATATATGCATTTATGGCTGCTCTAGTTTTATTGGTGCACTCATATTTTGACTTTGACCTGTCATTATCTGCAATTACATTTTTGTTGTGGATTATAATAGGACTGATTGGAGCTCGCTCTAGTAAGAAGTTAAAAATGCCAAAGGAAAACTTTGCTAAAGGATTCGCATCCGTTGCAGCTATAGTAGTACTGATGACAAGTTTATCTATATATATGGGGATGTTAAATGGTAGAACGGCTACGTCGCTTATAAATAGTGACACAAACAAATCAGTTAAATTATATGAGAAGGCAATGAGCCAGGATCGGTTTAATGCTGCTTATAGGATGGATTATGCACAAGTTATGAATGCAATGTACCAAAATACTAAAAATCAGCTGTATTTAGATAATATGTATAATGCAATTGACGAAACGATAAAAAGTGAGGGATATAAGTTTGAATATGTGAATGTAATTATTCAGCTTATGATGAGAAATGGAAGACTGGAAGAGGCATCAGAAATTGCTAATAAGCTTGTAGATTATAGACCAATGGATCAGAATGCTTACCTTTTAGACATATCAACCAATTATGCAATAGCCAAAGAATATTTTGATTCAAATCAGCATGTTAAGGCAACACCTTATTTAAAGAGTATTATAATTGCGTCCGATAAGCTTGAGGCTGCAAAAGAAAGATCTTTAGAGCCAATAGTTGTGGCAGATAAAATTGGAGATATGATTGAGATTGCGAATACCTGGCTGGAAGTTGCGGAGAAAGAGGCAGGAACAAAATAATAGTAAATAGTCTATGTCATAGAAGTTATGTAATATATGATACAGCAATGTTTATATTTAATGATTGACATTACAATACATTATTTAATTTTTTATTTATTTACTTGAATTGAGTGACTTGGGGGTGAAGGTTTTGAAGATATATTCAAAGAGAATATTACTTCTATTAATTGATATAGTTTTAATTAATCTAGCTATATATATTGCCCTTATATTTAGATTTGATGGTTTAATTCCGGAGCACTATGTACGTGTGCTGGCAAATTCATTTATATATATAACTCTAATTGAATTAGTAGCTTTTTATTTTTTTGGATTATACAAGAGTCTATGGAGTTATGCGAGTATTGATGAGCTTATTCAGGTTTTTTTTGCTGCAGCAACAGGATCAATAGGGGCATTTGTTTACGGCACTATTGCCGGTGTTAGGCTTCCAAGGACAGTATATGCTATGTCATGGATACTTATATTTCTCTTTATTGGGGGAATTCGTATAAGTGGAAGGTTAGTAAAAAGGGTTCAAATTTTTGGTAGAAACAACGAGTTGAGTACGAAAAAGGTAATGATTATTGGTGCTGGTAAAGCAGGATCTATGGTCATAAAGGAGCTTAAAGATCATCAGGAGCTTAATTTAATACCATCAGTTGTATTGGATGACGACTTCAAGAAACACAACTCCAGCATACACGGAGTCGCAGTAAGAGGTGGAAGGGATAAGATTGTTCCTCTCGCTAAGGAATATGGCATTGATGAAATAATTGTTGCTGTACCTTCAGCACAAAAAAGTGAGATGTCTGATATATTGAGGATATGCAAGGAGACTAAATGCAAATTAAAGAAGCTTCCGGGGGTATATGAAATTATTAATGAGAATGTAAGTATAAAAAGCATTAGGGATGTAAATATTGAAGACTTACTTGGACGAGATGAGGTTAATTTAGATATAAAGGCAATATCCAGTTATATAAAGAATGAAGTAGTGCTAGTAACGGGCGGTGGAGGTTCCATCGGTTCAGAACTGTGCAGGCAGATAGCCAGATTTCATCCCAAGCAACTAATCATATTGGATATATATGAGAATAATGCTTATGATTTACAGCAGGAGCTTAGACGTTCTTTCAAGGACAAGCTGAATATGGAAGTAATTATTGCCTCTGTCAGGGATAAGGTAAGGCTTGAGCAAATATTTGATGAATATAGACCTGGAGTAGTATTTCATGCTGCTGCGCACAAGCATGTTCCACTTATGGAAAACAATCCGGCAGAAGCTGTAAAAAATAATATCAAAGGTACTTTGAATGCTGCGCAATGTGCTGACAAATATAAGTCAAAAAAGTTTGTGCTTATTTCTACTGATAAGGCAGTAAATCCTACTAATATAATGGGTGCAACAAAAAGAATAGCAGAGATGATTATACAGGCAATGGATAAACAAAGCCATACGGAATTTGCAGCTGTACGTTTTGGTAATGTGTTGGGGAGCAATGGAAGTGTAATACCACTTTTCAAAAAACAAATAGAAACCGGTGGTCCTGTTACTGTTACACATCCTGAGATAACCAGATATTTTATGACCATACCTGAAGCTTCAAGACTTGTTATACAAGCAGGAGCCATGGCCAAAGGCGGCGAAATATTTATTCTGGATATGGGTGAATCTGTTAAAATATTGGATCTTGCCAAGGACTTGATAAAACTTTCAGGCTTTGAACCCGATACTGAGATAAAGATTGAATTTACGGGACTGCGTCCTGGTGAAAAGCTATATGAAGAACTTCTTTTAGCTGAAGAGGGTGTGGCGAGTACGAGGCATAAGAATATATTTATTGGTAAACCATTAGAGATTGACTTTAAAGAATTGATAGGAAAAATAAAAGAGTTGGAAGAGTGTATTGATGATGTCTTAAAAAT
Organism: Clostridia bacterium BRH_c25; assembly: GCA_001515955.1. The sequence continues at coordinate 26,191 of LOES01000050.1, forward strand.
TAGAGATTGTTTAGGCAGAATAGTATTAAATTATGAATATAGAAACGATGAAGCCGCTGTAACAAAGTAAGGGTATATAGTTAAACTTGCTAAATCTTTGTTTTATATGGCTTAAAAAAAATGATTGCTTTTATACTTTTTAATTTGAATGAGGTGTAGAAATGGGAGAAATTAGTTTTAGAGGGTATGTAGAAGTTCTAATAAAAAATGTACGTATAATTGCTGTAATAACTAGTCTATCTATTATAATATCATCAGTTGTTAATTTTTTGGTATTGGAATCAGCCTATGAGGCAAAAGCTGTTTTAATGGCTTCAAGCCTCAATAGCAAACAGCAATCAGCTCAACAGATGACAGAGGGGATAGAAGGTTTCTTAAATACAATGTCCCAATATCCACAGATGACAATTGAGACGTACAAAGAACAAATAAACAATCCACAAATTTTGCAACAGACAATTGATGAACTAAAGCTCAACGAAAAGGATATAACTAGAAGAGACTTAAAGAATATGATCACCCTTAATACAATAAAAGATACTAATCTTATAACAATAACTGTAAAATATGTTGATAAGGTCTTAGCTAAAGACATAGCAAATACTATTGCACGCAAATTTACCGATTTTGTATCTCAGATGGCTAAGGAACAGGCTACGAAGTCTTCTAATTATATCAGGCAACAGATGGATATAGAAAAAGAAAACCTGGACAATGTACTCTTGGAGTACAAGCAATACATAGCGCAACCACGAGGTTTGAAAGAGCTTCAGGCAGAATTTGATTCTAAGATAATGCTTCTCACGAAGTATAAAGAAGATTTACTGGATGCAAGTATAGAAGAGCAAAGGATAAGGTCAGGATTAACTGCAGCTCAGAAGCAGCTAAGTGTAATACCTGACAAGATAGCTTTAGATAAATCTTTAATAGAGGAACCTTTTATTTCTCAAGTAGCGGGAGACAGTATGAAAGGGGATGTAAAAGATACCTTTGGAACTATTAAGGTACAATCTGAAGAAGTGAATGAAGCATATACAGCTTTAGTACATACTGTAAACTCTTTAATAATTGAATTAGCTAATACTACATCACAAAAAGGCAACCTTCAAAATGAGATTGTTGGAATCCAGAAGCAGTTGGAAACTTTACAGGTGGATCTTGCAGAGAAACAGCATCAGGATATAATTATACAGGAAAAAGTTAAATTTGCAAATAATACATATAATGCATTCTTGGAGAAGTATGAAGAGACCCGAATTGCAAAATCGTCCGCTATTGGTGATGCCAGTATCATTATAATATCACCTGCAGTTGAGCCACTTCAACCTGTGGCACCTAATAAGAAGTTGAATATTGTGATAAGTACAGTTTTGGGTATAATGATGAGTATATTTATTGCTTTCTTCAAAGAATATTGGAGAAGTAGTGTTTCTCAAAATTAAGTATTCAGGTTTCTTATAATAATTTAGGATCAATGCGAGATCGATTTTGAGGATTTGAATATACTAGCTATGATGAAAAGTGGAGGCTGACAAGATAGTACCTATATAGATGTAATATTGAGGAATCATTAACTTCTATATAGATAGTAAACAAAGCTAACAAAGATTCTTATGTTATTAACTATGGTTAAAAGGAGAGCGTGTATGGACTGGAAAAATAAGAAGGTACTTATTACCGGATCTGAAGGTTTTATTGGAAGTCATCTGACAGAGCGTTTAATTAAACTTGGTGCTGATGTAACGGGTTTTACTTTGTATAATTCATTCAATAATTGGGGATGGCTTGATAGTCTTGATAATGATTTATTAAAGAAAGTTGATATATTTACTGGAGATATAAGGGATGAAAACTGTGTACGGCAGGCTGTGAAAGGTAAAGATATTGTATTTCACCTAGCTGCACTAATTGCAATCCCATACTCATATTATGCTCCTGCTTCATATATAGCTACAAATGTAAACGGTACACTTAACGTAATGCAGTCCTGCAGGGATTTTGAAATAGGAAAAGTTATTCATACCTCTACCAGTGAGGCTTATGGTACAGCCCAATATGTTCCCATAGACGAAAAACACCCCCTTCAAGGGCAGTCACCTTATTCGGCAAGTAAAATTGGAGCCGACATGATGGCTGAAAGCTTCTATAGATCATTTAACACACCTGTAGCTACAATCAGGCCCTTTAACACTTATGGACCCAGGCAATCAGCTAGGGCTGTCATACCTACAATTATAACACAGGTACTGAGTGGAGAGAAGAGGATTAAACTGGGGTCTCTAACTCCCACTAGGGATTTGAACTATGTTAAGGATACTGTAGAAGGGTTCGTCAAAGTTGCTGAGAGTGATAAGACATTTGGTACAGTATTAAATATCGGTACGGGTAAAGAAATCTCAATAGGGGATTTAGCAAATACTATTATTAGCCTAATTGGTAGTGATGCACAGGTGGTCAGTGATGAGGAGAGAATCAGACCATCAAATAGTGAGGTAAACAGGCTATGTGCAGATAACAAAAGAGCATTAGAACTTACAGGTTGGAAACCGAAGTACTCTCTAGAAGATGGGTTACTTGAAACAATTGAATGGTTCAAAAATAATTTGGAATGTTATAAAGCTGATATATATAATATTTAGAAGGAAGGTAAATTATATGATTCCTTTATGTGTACCTCAGATTGAAGGGAATGAATGGGAGTATATAAAAGACTGCCTGGATACTAACTGGGTGTCCTCTGTTGGCAGCTATGTAAATCTTTTTGAAGATAGATTCAAAGAATATGTACGCTCAAAATCATCAGTAGTTACAATGAATGGAACAATGGCTATTACACTAGCTTTGCAGGTGCTAGGAATTGGACCGGGTGACGAAGTTATTGTGCCTTCAATGACTTTTATTGCTAGTGTTAATCCTATAAAGCATGTAGGTGCAGATCCCGTATTTGCTGATATTACATATGACACATGGGTTATGGATGTTGATAAAGTTGAAGAGCTGATTACAGAAAAAACAAAGGCAATAATTCCTGTACATGTATATGGTAATGTAGTGGATATGGAACCATTAATGAAAATAGCAAACAAGCATAATTTATATGTAGTTGAAGATGCTACCGAAGCATTAGGTTCAGAATACAGAACTAGTGATGGTGTTTGGCATAAGGCGGGAACAATAGGACATATTGGTACTTTTAGCTTTAATGGCAATAAGCTGATAACTACAGGTGCAGGAGGAATGCTGGTTACTGATAATGAAGAGTGGGGACATAGCGCAAAATACTATTCGAATCAGACAAAAACAATCCTACCAAATGGTGGATATTACCACGAGGAAATCGGATTCAACTATCGCATGCCAAATGTATTAGCAGCAATGGGAGCTGCACAACTTGAAAATATTGGGAAGTATCTCGATATAAAGGTAAGGAACGCAAATTTGTATAATAAACTTCTTGCAGATATAGAAGGTATACAGCTTGTATCTATAAAAAATAACGTAAAGCATTGTCAGTGGCTATATAGTATACTAGTAAAAGAGCAATTCAGAACGGATAGGGATGGACTTATCAAGTATCTTGAGGATAATGGCATAACGAGCAGACCTTTCTTCTATCCCGTACATAATATGAAACCATATGTTAAAAATATTGCTAAGCTTGAAGTGACTGAAAAAATTTCGATGTTGGGTATTAATCTTCCAAGCTCTGTTGGTCTTAAAGAAGAGGAGATTGAGTTGATATGTAAACAGTTGAAAGGTTAAAAACAGAAGGGAGAGCTAAATGGAATATAATAATTTAGAATATGATTTTATTGATGAACAGATATGCCAAGTAAAAGTAGATAATTCAAAGGGTCTTAATATATTGAATGTAGAGACTCTTAATGAACTGGGAGATTTACTGGGGAGATTAAACAGTATCGAAGCGCTTAGAGTTGTTATAATCACTGGTAAAGGCAAAAAGGCGTTTATCTGCGGTGCAGATATTAAGGAAATGGCCGGTATGGACTATCACAGCAGTAGAGAATACAGCAAGTTAGCAATGAATACTTTTATGAAAATATATGAAAGTAATAAGATGTATATTGCTGCAATAAATGGAATTGCATTAGGCGGTGGTGTAGAGATTACTTTATTCTGTGATCTGAGAATAGCTTCAGATAGTTCAACGTTTGGCAACCCAGAGGTGTCTTTAGGAATAACCTGCGGGTTTTCCGGTACTCAGATGCTTAGTAGAATTATTGGAATTTCTAATGCCAAGGATATGTTGTTAACTGGTAGAAGAATTGATGCAAAAGATGCATTAAATAAAGGACTTGTTAACTATTTATACAGTCAGGAAGAGTTAATGGAGAAAACGATTGAGATCGCAAAAGGAATTTCTAAGAATTCCTACAATGCTTTGCAAAAAACAAAGTACCTGGTGAACAGGTCTATAGATTTGCAGATTAAGGAAGGACTTGAACTAGAAACGGAAATTTTCAGCCAATGTTTTAATTCGGATGAGAGTAAAAAGTTTATGGAAGCGTTTCTACTTAAAAAAGGCAGGGGTTGATATGCAGAAGGTACATGTTGGTGTTGTTACTACAAATCGCGCAGATTACGGAATACTCTATCCGTTGATAAGCAAAATTCAGGATTCAGATAAGTTGGAGCTCAATTTAATTGTAACGGGTGCTCATCTACTGGATAAGTTCAATACGGTAGAAATGGTAAGAAAAGATGGGCTGAATATAAGTAAAGAAATTGAAATGTTTATTGGAACGGATTCTAAGTCTGCACTGCTTAAGTCTATTGGAGTCGGGTTTATTTCATTCGCTGATTACCTGAAAGAAAAAGAGTTGGATTTATTGATAGTACTTGGTGATCGTGCGGAGATAATAGTTCCGGCGTTTTCAGCACTTTTTTATGGAATTGCGATAGCTCATATTGCAGGGGGAGACAGCATAGATACATATGTAACCTATGATAACAGCGTCCGTCATGCCATAACAAAGATAAGCCACTTACACTTTGTGTCAACGGAAGAGCATAAGCAAAGAGTTATTGGAATGGGTGAAGAAGAAAATAGAATATTTAATGTTGGTGCCCTTGGACTCGATTATATTAGGGAAGCTGAATTAATGACAAAAGAACAACTAAGAAGTATTCTAGAGAAATTGGATGTTGATAAGCCATATATATTATTTACTTTTCATCCGATTCATACAAGAACTGAACAATTAGATAGCGAAATGAAAGAGATATGTAGAGTTATTGAGGATATGAGAATACAAACTGTGATTACATATCCAAATTCGGATTTCGGTCATGAGATAATAATCAATGAAATAAAGCAGCTTCAAAATGCAGGCCATGTGGAATTAAAGGATAAGTTAACACATAGAGAATATTTAAGTCTAATGAAATTTTCTTCTGCTGTTATGGGCAACTCCTCTAGTGGAATATTTGAAGCCCCCTTTTTTAAAGTGCCTACTGTTGACATAGGTGAACGCCAAAGGGGAAGAATAAAAGCCGAGAGCACCATAAACGTCAATTGCGATTACAAAGAAATTGTAAATGCTATAAATACAGTAATATTTGATAATTCATTCGTGAGTATGTGCAAAACGTGTAGAAATCCTTATGGTGATGGAACGAGCAGTGGTAAAATCATAGAGGTGCTTGAAGACACTGTTTACAATAGAAAACTGATTGAGAAAAAGATGACATATTAGAACAACAAATAAGAATGTGTATAAGGTAGGATGAAAGCATGGAAATCAAGGATTATGTAAACGGTAATGAAGAGGATATAAGGGCGTTGTATAGAGCTGCGTATAACAGAAGCCTTGATATTGATTTGTGGAAGTGGAGGTTCACCAATAATCCCTTTGGCAATCACTTTTTAAAATTAATGTGGGATAATGATATTCTTGCAGGGCACTATTCGGTAAGTGCGTCTAAACTGGTTGCCTTTGGTGAAGAAATAACAGGCGCACTTTCAATGATTACAATGACACATCCCGACTATAATAAACGGGGTATATTCACAAGCTTGGCAAATGCTCTTTTTCAAGAGTTTCAAGGAAATTTGAAGATAATATATGGGTTCCCGAATAACAATTCTTATCATGGATTTGTATCGAAATTGGGATGGAAGCACATTGCGGATATTAAACCTTATTGGATAGACACGATGGGCAAGTCTTTTCAATGGAAAGAAAGGTATATGCTTGTCAAAGTCAATAGCTTTGATGAAGAAATTTATAAGCTTGATAAGAATTTAAATACTAACAGAATCCATGTAAGAAGGGACTCTGTTTACCTAAATTGGAGATATACAAATAACCCATCAAACAAATACCACATGTATGAGATATATGATAGGAACGAAATAGTAGGCTTCTGCTGTTATAAACTATATCAGGATGTTCAAAGGGGAAGGGTAATATGTGACGTGGTGGACTTCTTGTGCATGAATACTGATATCTTTGAGGATATGATTTATTTTATTATTAAAAGCATGGCACAAGAGGATGTATGTTATATCGATCTTTGGACTAGTATAGATGTTTTTGGAGAAGTATTAAAAAATATTGGATTTATAGTCGATGAAGATAATGTCACTCATTTTTGTGCAATGAAAAACTCGAGTGAAGATTATTTGAATAGTACAACAGAAATAGAAAACTGGTATATAACAATGGGTGACTCAGATATATATTGAATAATTATCCGATACATCAATCTAAGAGTGGTGGTGCTTTAAATGAGAGTATTAACAGTATCGGTTCATCCAGATGATGAAACAATTGGTTGTGGAGGGACACTGCTTAAACACAAGGATTCTGGAGATGAAGTATTCTGGCTGATTATAACGGGGATAAGTACTTCTGAAGGGTATCCTGCTGATATTGTAGAAGAAAGAGAAAATCAAATAAGGAAAGTAGCAGAGCTATTTGGATTTAAGAACGTATACAGATTAGACATACCAACTACTAAATTACACTTGATTGATCTTAATATACTAATAGACAGAATTTCATCTGTTGTAAAGGATGTAAGGCCCGAAATAATATATATGATAAATAGGTCTGATATACATACAGATCACCAGGTTGCTGCAAAAGCTATAATGAGCTGCACAAAAGCATTTAGATATCCGTTCATTAAGAAATTGCTTATGTATGAATGCCTATCAGAGACAGAAATGGCACCTCCATTAATAGAGAATTACTTTTTACCTAATGTATATAGTAATATTAGTGCTTATTTAGATAAAAAATTAGATATTATGAAAGTATACAAATCAGAGATCCAGGAGGTTCCACTTCCAAGAAGCTTGGAAAATATTAAAGCTCTTGCCAGATATAGGGGGGCAACCTGTTGTTTAGATTATGCAGAAGCATTTATGCTTTTAAGAGAGATTATTTAGGTAGGAGATTTTTAATATGGGAGACTTAGTATACAATCAAAATGATATACTTCTATTAGGTTCGGGTGGACATGCTAAAGTGATAATTGATGCAATAAAAATATCATATCCTGAATATAGAATAATTGGATTAACAGATGTTATTGAGGAAAGGTTAGGTAAAGAAGTTCTTGGCATCCCAATTTTAGGTACTGATATTATACTCGATAAATTGTATAAGCAGGGCCTTAGGAAAGTATTTATTGCTGTTGGAATGACGAAAGTCAGTTTCTGTAGGCTTGATACTTATAATCATTTAGTTTCTACGGGATTTGAGTTAGTTAATATAATTCATAAGAAAAGTATAATTTCTGATATGGTTACTATAGGATGTGGAAATGCTATTTTGGCAGGAGTAATTATCAATGCTGATGCACTTATAGGTAATGCCTGTATTATAAACACAGGTAGTATAATTGAACATGACTGCATTATAGGAAATAATGTACATGTTGCCCCCGGGGCAAAATTATCGGGGAATGCCATCATAAAGGATAACTCTATTATAGGTATTGGAGCATCCGTGATTCAAGGAGTACAAATAGGAAAAAATTGTATTATAGGCGCTGGCAGCGCAGTAATAAGTAATATTCCAGATAATTCTACCGCTGTTGGAGTACCAGCAAAGGTTATTAAAAGAGGGTGTTAAATTGCATACGTTTGTAATCGCAGAGGTAGGTGTAAATCATAATGGTAGTATTGAAACAGCAAAAAAATTAGTAGATATTGCTTTAAAAGCAGGTTGCGATGCAATAAAGTTTCAAACATTCAAAGCTGAGAAAATAGTTACTAGACAAGCAAAAAAGGCTGAATATCAAATAAGGAATACCAGTGATTTAGAATCTCAATATGAAATGCTGAAAGTGCTTGAACTAAGTCAAGAATGCCATTTAGAATTAATTAAATATTGTAAATGCAACGAAATAACTTTTTTATCTACTCCATTTGATGAGGAGTCCTCAGACTTTCTTGAGAGTATAGGATTGAAAATGTTTAAAATTCCCTCTGGAGAAATCACTAATAAGCCTCTAATACAACACATAGCCAAAAAACAAAAACCAATAATACTGTCCACGGGGATGTCTACTTTAGGAGAAGTGGAAGAAGCACTTGAATGGATATATGAAGAAGGTAATACACAAATTACACTACTTCATTGTACATCAAACTATCCAACTATACCTGAAGATGTCAATCTCAGAGCGATGATTACATTAAAGCAGGCATTCAATATTAAGGTTGGGTATTCAGATCATACACTTGGAATAGAGATCCCTCTGGCTGCTGTTGCATTAGGAGCAACTATTATAGAAAAGCATATTACCTTATCTAAAGAAATGGAAGGGCCTGATCACAAAGCCTCACTTGAGCCTTATGAGCTAATAGAAATGGTTAGCAAAATAAGAAACTTGGAGAAGGCACTTGGAGATGGGTTAAAAAGACCAACGATTAAGGAATATGAAACAAGGACATTAGCTCGTAAAAGTATTGTTGCTGTCCGTGATATAAGTACTAGCGAGGTAATTAACATTGACATGCTGACTTGCAAAAGGCCAGGAAGTGGATTGGCTCCAAAGTATATTGATATGATAGTAGGTAAAATAGCTAAGAGAAGTATTTCTGCCGACGAGCAGATTGATTTAACAGATGTTTACTAGTATGGGGAATTATTATAGGATAAAGATCCTTACAATAAGTGTATATATACAATTCCAGCATATGGAGGCTCCAAAAGGGTAAAAAATAAAACATAAGACCACTTAATGGAAAACATCTCATTGGATGGACTATTGAGGAATCACAAAGATATAAATATAAGAAATGCTTATTGTTTCTATGTGCATCTAATATATATATTTCTATTTTCGATTTGATTGGTTTGCAATAGATAAAATAAATGACGGTGCAGTTTAATGGATGATTACCACAAAGCAAACGAAGATATTGAAATTCTAGAGGGTGATTGTTAGTGCCATCAAAACCTGTAATGGGTAACAAGAAAATTATAATTTATATATTATATATACTGATATCAATTTTGATTATTGTTTTTAATCTGGTATTTGCAAATATACCCAATGGCTATATTTTGCTATTAGTTTTATCCTTTATGGCTATTGCATTAATCAGAGTGAGGGATAAATTATCCTTTTTATATGGGCTTGCATTGCTCATTGTGCTAAGTGTAGTTGGAATAATACAGTTCGAGTATTTCCCACAAGCGAGAGTTCTCTACGAGGCGGGGCTTACACCATGGGAACTTTTAGTGAGTTTTCATCCTCATTCAGTTAGGTATTTGGTATCATACCCAGCTGTATTGATTACTCACTTTTTTAATACTGACATTAACAGCTCATATACGTACTACTGCATTATACTACTCAGTATTATGATGATGAATGTACAGGATGTAGTCAATCTTATAAAAAAAGATAAGGGTATTTCTAATGCATTGGTACTTAGAGGAATGGTAGGTATATTACCAATCATATTGCTAAGCTCATTGATGAATGGTAGGTTGGTACCTGCTTTTGCAGGGATGAGTATGATACTAAAAGAAATGACAGGATTATTCTTTTTAAAAAAGAAATTAGATACACGGTTGTTAATAATTGTATTTTTCGGGTTTTTTATTACAACAGTGAGCAGTGGCACAATGATGGTGGCAGCGGGAGAAATAGTTGCATGCCTTGTTATATATATGATTAAATTTAGAAGGCAGGGTACCTTATTGTTTTTTTCTATCATTTTTTCTCCAATTCTATATGTAGCAGGGAAATATATTATATTCATGACAAATAGAAATATATTATACTTTGGTGGAGGTCTGGAAGGCTTTATAAAGATGTTAAATCATGGTTTTGGCAGACTATTTCATTATACGCCACTTATTATTTTGACATTTTGTGTGTTAATGATATTTTTTCTTTCTATTATGAGTAAGGTATATTTTTATTTTTTAAGAAATAAACTGGAGTATATTCCACTGGTTATTTCTTTTCCAATTGCTTTTATAGGGGGATTGTTTGGCATATCGACGGCATTAATGATAGTCCCTTCCCTTATTGTGATTGGTTTATTGGTAGTAGGAATCTAACCATTAATTTTCATTATTTATATAGGAGTTGAGGGCCATGAGTTTAGATTTAATGTTCATTACAAATGATATTAATATTGCATCAGAGGCTGAAATTGCAGGAGTAGACAGGATATTTATTGACTTGGAGAAAAACGGAAAGCTTGAAAGGCAGGGACATTTAGATACGCACATCGCAGAGCATTATATTAGCGATGTGAAAAAAATTAAGAACGTATTAAAGAAGGCTGATCTAATTGTTAGAATAAATCCACTCTTTCAAGGTACTAAAGAGGAAGTTGAAAAGTGCATTGAATATGGGGCAGATATTATTATGTTGCCAATGTTTAAAACTAAAGAAGAAGTTGCAAGATTTATTGAGTATGTTAATGGTCGAGCAAGAGTATCTCTATTGCTTGAAACGGCACAAGCATTTATTAGAGTAAATCAGATAGTGGAAATAGAGGGTATTAATGAAATACATATAGGCCTAAATGATTTGCATCTTAGCTTAGGACTGGACTTTATGTTTGAACTGCTAAGTGAAGGAATAATAGACTATCTTGCTAATATAGTAAAAGGTAAAGGAATAAAGTTTGGATTTGGGGGGATAGCAAGAATAGGAGAAGGAGTCATACCAGCTGAGCTAGTAATAGGAGAACATTATAGATTAGGATCAGAAGTCGCCATTCTTTCTAGAACATTTAGGAATGATGCAAGTTTAAATAACAAGTTTAACAATACTGTAAATATAAGAGAAGAAGTTGAGAAGCTGAGAAGTTATGAGCATTATTTATTGAAACAAGATGATTCATTTTTCGTTGAAAATTCTTTTAATTTTAGAAGTTTAGTAAGAAAGTACGTAACTAATCTAAACAAAAAGTAAGGTGAGATGATGTTATATAGGAAGTATATTAAACGGGGGCTTGATATTGTATTTTCCATTATATTAATTATTGGGCTATCCCCTTTACTACTTATAGTATGGGTTTTGATTAGACTTAATTCAAAAGGGAGTGGAATATATAAGCAAGAAAGAGTTGGGCTAAATAAAGAACCGTTTTATATATATAAATTTAGAACTATGGTATTAGGGGCTGATAAATTTGGGCCAGCCTCGACATCAAATAAAGATTCAAGAATAACTAAATTAGGAAAAGTATTAAGAAAAACCAGTATAGATGAGTTGCCACAGATTTTTAATATTCTAAAGGGGGAGATGAGTTTTATTGGCCCTCGTCCAGATGTACCACAGCATTTACCAATGTTTTCAGAAAAGCATTTGCTTAAGAGATTGAAGGTAAAGCCCGGGTTAACTGGTTTATCACAAGTTAATGGGCGCAGTTCTATATCATTAGCTGATCGAATAGCTTATGACGAAGAATATGCTGACAGTTTGAGTTTTGTAATGGACGTAAAAATTATAATGGCAACTATAAGAAAAATATTCATAAAAGATGGTGTTAATTAGTGGAAGAAAAACAAGTTAAAATAATAGGCAACTTAATTAATAAAAAGAATGCTTTCATTATTCCATATAGTTTGAAGATAAGTGGTCAATACTTTTATGTCATTGATCGATTGTCTCATAAGCTATACAAATATGACATGGAAGGTAATGGCGGAGAAATGTCTGTGTCAGGGGATAAAAGTTCTGGGGGGCTGCATTTTCCCTATGACTTGCTTATTATTAACGATTTGATATATATTGCAGATGGCGGGAATTATAGAATAATAGTCTGTGATTTAAAGGGAAATTATTTATTTGAGTTTGGCGGATTTGGATTTAATGATAATCAATTTAATGATGGCGGAATATTTAATGGTGACGGTAGAAGCAGTAACCCTCAGAGTCTGTTTTTAGACAATGATGGTAATATCAATACAATTGATATAATGAACAAATGCATAAAGGTTTTTAATCCGAAGGGTTACTATATTAGAAAATATAGTTTTGGAGGCATGAAATCCTATGGTGTATGCGTTATGGACCAAGATGGAAGTTTTTTCATATCTGATCCTGCACAGAATAAGATCAAGTGCTATGATCAAAATTTAGACGAAGTTTGGTCAGTAGGGAAGGAAGGCTATGGTCCGGCTGAATTTCAGGTTCCCTGGCGTATTGTTTTACATAAGAATAATTTGTTATATGTGAGTGATATTTATAATCATCGTATTCAAATTTTTAATAAAAAAGGTACTTATATTAGCCAGTTTGGGCATTGGGGAAGTGACACCCAGGGATTCAACTACATCTTTGGTTTTGATATTGATGGGAAAGGTAAAATATATTTAACAGATACATGGAATCATAGAGTTAAAATTTATAATAATGAATACTTATGTGAGAAAATTATTTATAAATATCAGGATGACCTTGTTCTAAGACCTGCTGCAGTTAAATTTGCTAATGATGAAAAGACGTTTTTAGTCGCAGATTACTTAAATCATAGTATTGCAATATTTGATTCAGATGGTAATTATATAAAACGATTTGGACAATTAGGTTCGGGAAAAGGTGAATTCAAATATCCTAATGATATCTTTATAACATCTGAAGGCTGGATTTATGTTTCAGATAGTAAAAATAGAAGAATTCAAATATTTGATAAGGCTGGAACTTTTTTAAACTTGTTTCCCTTACCTGAAGATAAAGTTAATATGATACCTTCAAGTGTTGTTGTTTATAAAGACAAAATTTATGTAGCAGACATAGAAAACTCAATGATACATGTTTTTAATAGTATAACATTATCATATGAAGGAATAATCGCTGGAAAGGGACAATCATATGGGAATGTGCTTTCAAATTATAAAACAGCATTTATGAGACTAGATATTTGGCAAGACCAACTGATTATTGCTGATTCATCCAATAATAGAATACAAATGTATGATATTACCAAACAAAGATTTATTAAGGAAGAATCTAGGGATTATTGCATTCCTACTCGTGCACGTGTAATTAACAATGAAACTATGCTTGTTGTTAATAGGGGAAATAATACAATTCAAATAGATTACACTTCAGATAGGAATTCTTTGATTATCGGTAAAGGCCCTGGAAACCAAGAGGATGAACTAATAGCACCTTGGGATGCTGATTATTGTATATCTAGTGAACTACTAATAATATTAGACAGTTTAAATAATAGGATTAAATTAATGCATATTAAACTATTAAACGGAGGGATTTAAATGAAAGAGAGAGTAAGAATTGCAATTATTGGAGGTTCAAGCGGAGATGCTTTAGTGGAGTCATGTAAAAAATTTGGACAATATTCTATCATTATATGTGGACGTGAAAAAGATCGAGGCTATGGTATGGGAGATGAAAATTACCTAATTGATCTTAATGAAAAGGATAAGATAGTTAATCTCATCAGAGAGAAAGCTGATTGTTTGTTATTAGGAACCGGACACATACTTGCACATAATATTGCAAAAGTGTTGTATGATAGTGGCTTTGTGGTCTCGATAAATCCACACAAAGCTGATTATGGGAAGAACAAAATATTAGCTTATGAGTTTATAAGAAAAATTGGATATAAAACACCTGAGTTCTATGTTATTGAATCTGAAAAACACCTAAAAGAAATAGGAATTGACAATATTAAAATTCCATGTGTTGTAAAATCAGAAAATGATGCTGTAAGGACAGCAAAAGCTAATAATAAAACACAACTCTTGGATCTATTAAAAGAAAACTTTGATACTAATAATAAAGTAATAGTAGAAGAATTTATTGATGGCATAGAGTATACTATACCAGTTGTATCTGATGGTGAAAATTATATAGGTTTAACACAGGCATTAAACATGTCAGACATTAATAGAATTGCAGTAGCTCATTTAAGGTTCTTTGATAATCTGGATGCCAAATATGACAGGTATGAATTATTAGACGATGAATTAAAGAAGGAAATCACAGACATTACTGTAGATATAACAAGACAAATAGGATTAGTTGGTGTACCCCGATATGATTTGATGGTAGATATGGATAAGAATATATATATTTTAGAAATAAATGAAGTTGCTGTTTCCAGGCTTGGACCAGATCATTATCCTTGGGAAGAAGTAAATATGAACCTAGCTGATGAGATGGTTAAAAATACGCTTAAAATATTTCAAAAGCATAATAGGATTCAATGATATGAGCAAAAAAGTTTTTATTCCAACTTATGGTGGAGGACATGTTAAAATTGTAATACCAATCATCAAAGAGTTATTGGCTAGAGGGTATGAGGTTGTGGTACTGGGCTTAACCTCAAGTGCATTAGCTCTTACTGCTGAGGGAATTAAATATAAAGGCATGAAAGATTACATATCTTTATTCCCTGAAAAAGAAGAAATTTATGAAATAGGAATTCGATTACTAGATAAAAACTTTAACCAGGATTCAGGATTGGATAGAGATGAGATTCTATTATATCTAGGCATAAATATATTAGATATAAGTATTCAAAAGGGTAGTAAGAAAGATGCAATGGACTTATTCGAAGAAAAGGGCAGAGGTGCTTTTTTTCCATATTATTCAATAAAAAGAATTGTTGAATATGAGAAACCTGATGCTATTTTGGTAACGTGTGGGCAGAGAACAGAAAAGGCTGCTGGTGTAGTTGGTGAAGAGCTTAATATACCAGTAGTAAGAGTTATCGATTTATTGGGTGAAGATGACGTTCTTCCTTATAAAGCAAGTGTATGTGTAATGAATGAAATTGTAAAAAACAATATTCTTAAAAATAATCCACATTTAAAAGGGTCCGATATTTTTGTGACAGGGCAGCCTAATATTGAGTTAGCAGGAGATACAATGAAATTTCAGACTTTTAATAGCATGTATAATATCCATAAGTATAATAAAATAATTACTTTTTTTTCTCAGCCAAGGAATACCCAAAGAGAACAAGTGATAAATCACTTAATAAAATTATTTATACAAAAACCCAATTATCTATGTTTATACAAATTACACCCTAATGAAGATATAGGGCTTTATAATAAATATATGAGTATAAAGCCTCAGAATTTAGTAATCGAAAAAAATATTGACTTGAACAGCGCCATATTATTTACGGATATTGCTATAACTTTTTTTTCAACTGTAGGGTTACAATTGATAGCCCAAGATAAGCCGCTAATTACAGTAAATTTATCAAAGACGCCATATTCCACAGATTATAGCAAGTACAATTGTTCTGTTGAAATACAAGACTTGGCACTTCTTGGTGATACGATTGAGAGTTTATTTGACTATAATCATGATTTGAGTAAAAAACTAAAAGCGGGCAGGTCAAAAATGTTAATACCTAAATCAGCAGCATCTAACATTGTAGATGTAATACAAATAAAATTATTGAAACAAACCAAGTAGCGAAGAAAAGAGGGACCTCTATGGATGTTAAAGAATTATTTATTTCTCAAGATCGTACAATAAAAGAGGCTATGAAAAAGCTTGATGAAACAGCTAAGAAGATATTACTAGTAGTTGATGAATGCAAACTAATGGGGGTTATTACTGATGGAGATATTAGAAGATGGATACTAAAAAATGGAGACTTCGGTGAGACTGTAGATATAATTATGAACAGATCCCCGAAATACATTCATGAAAAAGATATAAACAGTGCAAAGGAGATATTAAAGGAAAAAAGGGTAGATGCTTTACCAGTGATAACTGAATCTAGAGAAATAATAGATATTGTATTTTGGAATGATTCTTTTACAAGTAAAATGTTTAAACATATGATTAACAATCCTGTCGTAATCATGGCTGGAGGAAAAGGAACCAGACTAGACCCATATACAAGAGTTTTACCAAAACCATTGATACCAATAGGAGAAGTTCCGATAATTGAGAGAGCAATAAATCGATTCAAAGATTTTGGGTGTTTAAATTTCTATTTAACAGTAAATTATAAGAAGAATATGATTAAAGCATATTTCAATGAAATAGAAAGAGAATATAAGATAAACTATATAGAAGAGGAAAAGCCACTAGGTACAGCAGGGAGTCTTTGTCTGCTTAAAGATAAAATAGAAGACACCTTCTTTGTGAGCAACTGTGATATTTTAATAGATGGAAATTATGCTGATATGCTAAAATACCATAAAGAAAATGATTATAGAATAACACTGATTACTTCTCTAAAAAACTATAAAATTCCTTATGGAGTAATAGAAATTGATAATACTGGGAGAGTAATTAATATAAAAGAAAAGCCAGAGTATGAGTACTTAGTAAATACAGGAATGTATATATTAGAGCCTGAAGTAATAGACGATATTCCAAAGGATACACATTTTCATATTACAGAATTAATATTCTCTTATATAGAAAAAGGAGAGAAGATTGGAGTATATCCAGTTAGTGACAAAGAATGGCTTGATATGGGACAGTTTAAAGAAATGGAAGACATGTTGGAAAGATTAGGCATAAGATAGATGAAAAGTATCTATAGTCACAGTGCAAGAAACTCTATTTATTTGGGGAGAAACTATAGAGGAGATAAATAACATGAAATTTGTTGTTATAGGGTTAGGCTCGATGGGGAAAAGAAGAATTAGATTAATAATGAACAACTATGAAAATATAGAAATAGTAGGTGTAGATTCAAGTATTGAGCGAATAAGCGAAGTGAAAAAGTTGTTTAATATCAAAACTTATTCTGATTTAGATACTGCAGTAATAGAAGAAAATCCATATGCTGCATTGATATGTACATCTCCAATTTCACATTCAAGTATAATTTTGAAGTGCCTTTGCATGAATCTTAATGTATTCACAGAAATAAATCTGCTAAAAACTGATTATGATAAGATAATTAATGAAACTAAAGAAAAAGGATTGAGAATATTTTTATCTTCAACTTTACTTTATAGGATGGAAATACAGCATATACAAGAAAAAGTGCTTGGTTCATCAAAAAAACTATTTTATAGATATCACACCGGACAGTATCTTCCTGATTGGCATCCATGGGAGAGTTATAAGGATTATTTTGTTGGAGATAAAAGAACAAATGGATGTAGAGAAATATTTGCTATAGAGCTTCCGTGGATAATAAAGACATTTGGAAAGTTAAGAAACATTACTGTAGTAAAAGACAAAATAAGTTCTTTAGCTTTGAATTACAACGACAGTTATATTGTATTGCTGGAGCATGAGACCGGACATAAAGGGGTAATAAACTTAGATATTGTCTCTAGGAAAGCAATGAGAAGTTTTGAAGCGTATTCTGAGGATATACACATATTTTGGGATGGAACTCCAAATAGTTTAAGAGAATATGATAGCATAACAAAAGAAATGAAATATATAGAAACGTATTCAGAAATTAGTAAAGATTTTAGGTATAATGAGAATATTATTGAGAATGCGTACTTAGAAGAGCTAGATATTTTCATTAAGGGGTTGGAAAGTAATAGAAATGAATTAGTTAGGTACACATTGGATGATGATATATATACATTATCTATTATTGATAGTATAGAAGGTATAAAAGAATGAAGATTTGCTTTATAGGTTTGGGTTCAATAGGAAAGAGGCATTTAATGAATTCAATAAATTTGTTAACTGAATACAATCTTGAGATGGAAATTCATGCTTTGAGAAATACAAATAAATTATTATCTAAAGATATTGTAGAGCACATTGATAAGCAGTTATATACTTATGATGAATTGGATAATGATTATGATATTGTATTTATTGCTAATCCAACATACCTACATTATGAAACAATAAAAGTGGTATCAGATAAGACTAAAAATATGTTCATTGAAAAGCCCGTTTTTGACAGTGTCAGACATGATTTGGGAAAAATTAAATTAAGTAGTGATGGAATATATTATGTTGCTTCCCCACTTAGATATAAGAAAGTAATACAATATCTGAAAAATAACCTAAATAAAGAGGAAATATTTTCTATAAGAGCGATATGTTCCAGTTACTTACCGGATTGGAGACCTAATATAGATTATAGAAAGGTGTATAGCGCAAAGAAGGATGAAGGTGGAGGGGTATCAATAGATTTAATACACGAATGGGACTATTTAACTTATTTATTTGGATTCCCGCAAAAGGTATATAATTTGAGAGGTAAGTTTTCACAACTAGAAATTGATAGTGAAGATTTATCAATCTATATTGGATCATATAGAGACAAGCTTTTAGAACTTCATTTAGATTATTTTGGAAGAGTACCCAAACGTGAAATTGAAATATTTACTAAACAGGGAACAATTGTTGGAGATTTAATTATGAATAGAGTTAATTTTTCTAGCAATAGGAAAGATATTAGATTTGATGATAATGATCCTAATATTATGTATTTAGAAGAAATGAGAAATTTTTTTGATATGATTTTGCATGGAAAGAAAAATAAAAATGATATTACAAATGCATATGAAGTTTTGAAACTTTCAAAGGAGTTGTTGTGAGATGAATATACTTATAACTATATGCGGGAGGGCAGGATCAAAAGGAGTAAAAAATAAGAATATTAGAGAATTTCTAGGGATACCTCTTATCAATTATACAATAGGTGCAGCAGAGTTATTTAAGGAAAGAAATATGCAGCATGATATTGATATATGTGTGAATAGCGATAGTATAGAATTACTTGAAATTGCAAGACAACAATCTAAAGAAGTCACAATAATAGATAGGCCTAAGGAATTAG
Organism: Clostridia bacterium BRH_c25; assembly: GCA_001515955.1. The sequence continues at coordinate 45,410 of LOES01000050.1, forward strand.
CACAAGACAGTTCCCCAAAAATTCCAGTATTACAATATTCATTAGAATTTTTAGAAAGTAAATTTAAAAAGAAATATGAATATATAATTGATTTAGATATTACTTCGCCATATAGGAGAATAGAAGATATAGAAAACACTTTAAACAAAGCTATAGATAAGTATAGCGTTGATGTAGTGTTTTCAGTTGTAGAATCAAGAAGAAATCCGTACTTTAATATGGTTGAAGAAATAGATGGTGAGATAAAAAAGGTGAAAGAATCTAATTTCGTAGCAAGACAGCAAGCACCTAAAGTATATGATATGAATGCATCTATCTATTGTTTTAGAAGAGACAGTCTAATGCATGTTCTTAATAATTCTCCTTTTGATGGAGCCTGTGATATCATACTAATGAAAGATACTGCAGTTTTAGATATTGATTCAGAAGAGGATTTTGAACTTATGGAAGTACTAGCAGAATACTTTTTTGAGAATGAATTCAGGGAATTATATAGATATGTTCATAGATCTAATAATTAGACTATTAAGCTACATAAAAATTTATAGAGTTTCGAGGTGTACTTATGGGTTTATTGAAAACATGGAATAGATTTGGTCCTGACATATTTAGTACTTATTGGTTATTGTATTTTAATCTTTAAAGAAGTATATATAAGAGAATATCTAAGGTTGGCAATAATGTTGATATTAGACCGTTTGTAACAATTGTTGAAACCCAAAATGTTGATATTGGCAATAATGTCACTCTTAGGCCTTTTACTAGCATTTTTGCCGATAATAGAGAAAGCAAGAAAGTAATTATAGGTGATGGTGTTTTAATTGGGTCTAATGTATATATGACAGTGAATAATCATAATTATAAAAATATTAATATTAAGATTTCAGAGCAAGGGCATACGTTTAATAGCATAACTATATGCGATGGTGCATGGATTGGATATGGGACTATTATTTTACCAGGTGTTACTATTGGGAAACATTCCATAATTGCAGCGGGTTCTGTTGTTACAAAAGATGTACCGGATTTTACAGTAGTAGGTGGAGTGCCGGGGAAAATAATTAAAGAGCTTATATAAATAGATAATTAAATACAAGATAACAACTAGCGATCTTGAGGTGGTAAGAAGAGAATTCGAAACATCAGAGAGTGGGTCGAGAATGGTATGCGATGCAGTAAAGTAGATATTTCAAATTAAGCAATGAGTACTTATGCATTTTTATTTGATTTATATTTATAGATAGGAGCTAATCATGTCCCAGAATAAAAATATAGTAAAATCTGCATTTGCGGTTATCCTTATTTCGGTGTTGAGTAAAATTATCGGATTTTTTAGGGAAGTATTAATTGCACAGCGGTTTGGAACAACCTATAAATCCGATGCATTTTTTATGGCACAAGCCTTAAGTTCAGTAGTTCTGGTTATAATATTAGGAGCTCTGGGAACTACTTTTATACCGGTATTAAGTGGTTATTTACAAAAGGAGGATAGTCCGAAAACTAAGAAATTTTTAAATGTAGTATATAGCGTAACCATATCTGTGACTATAGTGGTATTTCTATTGGGAGTTATTGCCTCCCCCTTGCTTGTAAAATTAATTGCCCCTTCATTTAAAGGGGAATTATTCAATTTGACGGTAAAGCTTACACAGATGTTATTCCCACTTACGGTGTTTACTGCTTTGGTTTCTCTAAATAATGGACTGCTTCAGAGTAAGGCTAATTTTATAATACCGGCTTTCGTGGGACTTCCCCAGAATATAACAATGATTGTTTTTTTACTTTATTTTGTATCAATAGGTGATATATATGGATTAGCTGCGACAACTGTAATTGGCGGAGTTACACAAGTACTGATTCAGATACCATCAATAAAAAAATTAGGATACAAGTTTAAATTTGAGTTTGATAGAAAAGAAGAAGGGTTAAGGGAAATTGGTGTTTTGCTAGTACCTATAGTAATTGGTAATGGAATACAGCAGATAAATACATTAGTTGATAAAAGTCTTGCTTCTGGGTTAGCAGAAGGGAGTATATCTGCACTTAACTTTTCAAATAGATTAAACTTGTTCATACTTGGCATATTTATAATGGCTATTAGCACTGTTTGTTATCCTTCTATGGCAGCTTATTACTCGTCAGGAGAGAATGAGAAGTTCAGAAGATTAATCCTAAATGCTCTAAATAGTGTAACGCTGATTATAATTCCTTCAACTATAGGGTTTATAATTCTGCGTTATCAAATACTGAAGGTTCTTTTCGAAAGAGGGGCTTTCGATAGTAGAGCTACGGAAATGACAGCTGTAGCACTATTGTTCTACTCTATCGGACTCATAGGCTTTGGCTTTAGAGATGTCCTAAGTAAAGCATTCTATTCTATTAAGGATACGAGAACTCCCATGATTAATGGAACCATAGCAGTTGTTTTGAATATCATATTAAATATTGTATTAGTAAGATACATGGATATTGGTGGGTTGGCTTTGGCCACATCTATATCAGCTATAGCAAGTACTCTATTATTGATAGGTGCTTTGTATAAGAAGATCGGAGACTTTGGAATAAGTACTATGATTGTTAATTTATTAAAAACATTGATTGTATCTTTTATAATGGGAATGATAGTGTTTTATACGAATATTGTTTTAGTGAATGCTTCAGTAAGTTTATATTTAGCTTTGCCAATAAGTATAACAATTGGGACTATAGTTTATTTGGTTATGATTTCAGTTGTGGGAATTGAAGAGGTTAATCAACTAAGATCAGTAGTAATTGACAGAATTAGACGTATTCTATGAACACCCTCTTGGCGGTATGCCGTTGTTTGCGTGGCGCCTGTTTGTCTTCTTCAAGCCATTTTTGTGAATGTCAAGCAGATTTTTCACAGGTAGGGTAAGCAGTTTTTTCAGGTAAACAGTTCCGGATGTTTCAAACGGTAGGATTCTCCCCTGAAGGAAAAGCATTTGGCATGGTGTAGTATCCTGTCAAGCAATGCTGTGGTGAGAACCGGATCACCTATCATCTCAGCCCAGTTTGTGATTTCCTTGTTTGTAGTAAAGACTATAGAGAAGGTCTCATATGTATCACTTATGAATGTAAAGAATTTGTTGGCCTGGCTTCGTGATATGGGAGTGTATCCAATTTCATCGATAATAATCATCTGGGCCTTTTTGATGTTTTTAATCCTGAATCCGGCACTGCGCTCGGTTTCAGCAGCATCAAGTATCTTTATGAGGTTTACCATCCTCTCGAAGCAGACGGTATAACCGGTGTTTATTGCTTCCAGCCCCAGCCCGACTAGCTTACTGAGATCACTAAAGAGGATTTTGACTTTGTTGTAAAGGATGCAAAAGCAGAAAACAAGCTTGTGGAAGGTATACTAGAGGAATTAAACGTGAAAATTATATAATATGGAGGGATAGGAATGAAACGTGCAGATGATTACGAGGTAAGGAGAGAACATCTCAAGAACCTTACTGACGATGAGTTGAAAAAGAAATTCTGGGAGCTTGCAGAAAAAGTTGTTGAACCAATGCTTGAGCTTGGTTACAAGAATACGACTCCGGCAATAGAAAGAAGTATTCTTCTTAGAATGGGTTTCTCAAGTCTTGAAGTAAAGCCTATCGTAGAAGGAGTTATCAGAAAAGGATTAATGGGCAAAGGCGCAGGCAATGTAGTATGGAGACTTTCCAAAAAGCTCGGAGTTTCCGTAAGAGAAGCCGGCCTGAATCTTTCAGAAGGCAAATACTGGGATGAAGTCGACAAATTGTTTTAAAGGAGGGGAAACATATGAAATTAGATCCTA
>LOES01000051.1 GCA_001515955.1 Clostridia bacterium BRH_c25
GGAAGAGGAAATAAAGAAAGCAAGAGAATATTAAAGTATATGGGGGAATTGATATGCTTGATAATAAAAAAGTAATGCTGGGTATTGCCCCGATAGCATGGACCAATGACGACATGCCGGAGCTTGGGGGAGAGAATACCTTTGAGCAGTGTATAAGTGAAATGGCCCTTTCCGGCTTTACAGGCAGTGAAATAGGTAATAAATACCCGAGAGATACCAAGGTGCTGAAAAAAGCTTTGGAGCTGAGAGGGATACGGATTTGCAATGCATGGTTCAGCGCGTTCCTGACAACAAAGCCCCTGGAGGATACAGTGTCCGAATTCATAAAGCAAAGGGATTTCCTCCATGAGCTGGGTGCCGGGGTAATAGGGGTAGCGGAGCAGGGGCACAGCATCCAGGGCAGGACAGACCTGCCGGTGTTTGACAACAAGCCTGTTTTTACCGACGAAGAGTGGAAAAGGCTGACAGAAGGCCTGGAAACACTTGGACGTCTGGCTGCTGAAAAAGGAATGCTTGTTGCATATCATCATCATATGGGGACTGGCGTACAGACCCTTGAAGAGATTGACAGGCTTATGTCCTCAACTGATCCTGAGCTGGTACACCTGCTTTTTGACTCCGGACATCTTACTTTCTCGGGAGAAAATCCGGAGGAAGTGCTGAAGAAGTATGTGAGCAGGGTTAAGCATGTGCATCTGAAGGATATAAGGGAGAATGTACTGGATAAGGTAAAAACAGAAAAGCTGAGCTTCCTTCAGGGAGTCAGAGAAGGAGTCTTTACAGTTCCGGGGGATGGGATGATAGACTTTGCTCCATTGTTCAAGCTGCTGCAGGATAATGATTACAGCGGCTGGATGGTTGTGGAAGCCGAGCAGGACCCGGCAAAAGCCAATCCTTTTGAATATGCACTGAAGGCAAGAAAATATATAAAGGAAAAAACAAGTCTTTAAATATATAGAAAATGGACACTATAATTCAGGAGAAAAAAGGAAAAACGGGGAGTCATTATGGAAGTAACAATAAAAGATATAGCAAAAAAAATAGGAATCTCATATGCTACAGTTTCCAGGGCGTTGAACAACAGGGCAGGGGTCAACGCTGAAACCAGGGAAATAGTACTGGAAGCAGCAAGGGAAATGGGATACCAGCCCAATGCCATAGCAAGGGGATTGGTTATGAAGTATACCAATACCATTGCACTTATCATTCCTGACATAACCAATCCTTTCTTCCCCGAAATTGTACGGAGCGTAGAAGATGCAGCCAACGAACAGGGATATAATATTTTTTTATGCAATACAAACTGGGATATAGAAAAGGAACAAGCATATCTGAAATTGCTTCAGGAGAAAAGAGTAGACGGAATAATACTGAAGCCTGCCTCTGATTCTGAAGAGAATGATTTCGGAAATATCACAGTTCCTTTGGTGCTTCTGGACAGAACATCCCAGAATGACAGTTACAGCTGCATTGAGGTAGATGACAAAAGGGGAGGCTTTCTGGCCACCAAGCATCTGATAGAATCAGGCTACAAAAGGATAGCCTTTATAGGAGGCAAGCCTGATTCATATACCGATGCCCAAAGGAAAGAAGGCTATAAGCAAGCACTGGGCAGATACAAGTATGAAATTGACGAAACTATTATTATAAATGGTAGCTTTAAGACCAGGAGCGGTTATGAAATAATGAATGACCTCATTAAATCAGGCAATATACCGGATGCCGTATTTGCAGGCAATGACGTCATAGCACTCGGAGTAATGCAAAGTGCCGGGGAAAATGGCCTCAAGATGCCGGAGGAGCTTGGAATAGTAGGCTTCGATGATATAGACTATGCAAAGCTTCCCCAGATACAGCTGACAACAATTGCACAGCCGAAGTATCAAATAGGAAAGCGGGCCGTAGAACTGCTGTTGAAGGAAATTAATGAAAAAGAAAATCAGAAATCGAAAATAGTCATACTGGAGCCTGAATTAATAGTAAGAAGTACAACCAGGGAAGGACATAGGTGGTAGATGATCCGATCCTTGCATTAAGCGGGATGAATATAGGAAAAGCGGGAAACATATAACCATTATTACTAGTACTTTTGCAGCGTTAAAAATTTTTTAGCGAAAATATAGAAATATGCTCTCAATTATTGTAGAATTGTAATGAGGATGGAATACAAAAGATGGCGGGCTTAAATTTATGGGGGTGTTTAATCTAAATGGGAATTAAATTTGCTAGTAGAATGGAAAATATCAAGGGATCCGCTATTCGTGAACTGTTGAAGCTTACTGAAGAGCCGGACATAATATCATTTGCGGGAGGACTGCCTGCACCTGAGCTTTTTCCTATAAAAGAAATGGAACAGGTATGCTCCAGAGTACTGCAGGATGACGGAAGGGCGGCAATGCAATATAGCTCAACAGATGGTTACCTGCCTCTCAGGGCAAAGATAGCCAAGAGGGCTGAAAAGCTTGGAATAAAGACAGAGGCAAAGGATATTCTTATAACAAGCGGTTCGCAGCAAGGACTCGAGTTCACTGGCAAAATATTCGTAAATGATGGTGATGTGATAATATGTGAAAGCCCGAGCTACTTGGGTGCATTGAGTGCTTTCAGAGCTTATCAGCCGAAATTCGTTGAAGTGTTGATGGACGAAGACGGCATGATAATGGAAGAGCTGGAGAAAGCTTTGGCAGCGAACCCCAATGCGAAGTTCATATATGTCATACCCGACTTCCAGAACCCTACAGGCAGGACTTTAAGCCTTGAACGAAGAAAACGTCTTATGGAGCTTGCAACAAAGTATGAGATACCGGTTGTAGAGGATAATCCATATGGAGAGCTCCGTTTTGAAGGCGAGATAATGCCATCGCTTAAGTGCTTCGACCCAAAGAATCTTGTTATTCACCTGGGAACCTTCTCAAAGATTTTTGCGCCGGGCTTGAGACTGGGATGGGTAATAGCCGAGCCGGAAATACTCAACAAGTACAATCTGGTCAAGCAGGGTGCCGACCTTCAGTGCAGCACCATTGCCCAGAGAGAAGTAGATAAGTTCCTTGAACTGTATGATATTGAAGCACATATAGAAAAAATTAAAAAAGTATATAAAGTTAGAAGAGACTTGATGCTTGAGACCATGAGAAAGGAATTCCCGGAAAGTACGGAATTCACCAAACCAAGCGGTGGACTTTTCGCATGGGCTACCTTCCCGAAGGAAATTGATGCCTCAGTACTGCTCAAGAAAGCACTGGAGCAGAGAGTGGCATTCGTTCCGGGCGAACCCTTCTATCCAAATGGCGGCAATGCAAACCATTGCAGGTTGAATTACTCCAACATGCCGGAGGATAAGATAGTTGAAGGTATGACAAGACTTGCAAAAGTATTGAAATCAATGTAAATCAAAAAATCTCCGGGAAATCGGAGATTTTTAATTGCCTTAATGCAGATAAAAATATAGTTGTAACAATTTTAATAAATATAAATCTATTATATGGAAAAAATAACAGCATAATAGTATAATATGCTTAAACTCAAAAACACAAGCAGGTGTATTTGAAATGAATTTTTTAATTTCAGACACATCCAATAAGGAGGCGTAGATATGGAAAAGTGGGTTTGTACAGTATGTGGTTATGTTTATGATCCTGAGGCAGGAGATCCGGACAGCGGAGTAGCACTAGGCACGTCTTTTGAAGAAATACCCGAGGATTGGGTATGTCCATTATGCGGAGTTGGAAAAGATATGTTTGAAAAGGAATAAATCGTGAAACGGTTCATAATTAATAAAAACAAGTAGCTTACATGAGAAAAATTGAGCAATGCTCAGTTTTTTTCATGTAAATAACTATAATAAAAAAAATCAGTATTGCTAAAACTATCGATACATGATAAAATATATTCTGTCGGTGTTGAGCCGAGCATATACTCCCGGTTTGTGTAACGGTAGCACAACTGACTCTGGATCAGTTTGTTGAGGTTCAAATCCTTAACCGGGAGCCATATTGATATTAATGGTTGTAGAATTAATTTTCTACAGCTTTTTTTGTTTTTTGCAGCAAAAGAATGTTACTGGGTCAAAACTGTTTCTTCAATTGGGTGTGGCTGGAGCTTGCAATCTAGTTTTGATACTTTAACTAATGAATGGTATAATAAGTTCAAGAAGGAACTTAGATTTCAAATAGAGAGGAAAGAGAATAGTCTATGGAAAAAGGGAAAATAGAAATATCCATACCGCAAGACATAATGGATTCTCTTAATAAAAGTTCTAAAGAGCTATCTGATGAAATAGGGAAAATGATGAGTATCGAGCTATATAATACAAAAAAGCTTTCATTGGGCAAGTGCGCCGATTATGATTTATACTCAACATAAATATCCTTGTATCGATAGAAGTACTTTTTTGTGGTATAATTGAGATAGATAAAAAAAATGGAGTGAGTTAAAATGAAAAATGTTAATATAAATATATCCATACCAAGTGAGATACTTCTTACCCTAAGAGAAAACGACGTACAACTTGCTTTAGATATGAAAAGATATACAGCAATAAAGCTGTATCAGGACAAAAGGCTTTCTGTTGGACATAGTGCTGAGCTTGCAGAAATGACGGAAGAGGATTTTATAAGATTTTTAGGAGAGAACAGTATCTCAATATTCGACTATAGCAATTACGATAGCTTGAAAGAGGATATAGCCAATGCTTGATAGAATTGTCATCATAAACTCTACTCCGATAATAGCGCTGGCTTCAATAGAGTGTCTGCATCTGTTAAAGGAGCTTTACAATGTTGTATATATTCCAAAAGCTGTGAAGGATGAGGTTTCTGCAAAACAAGACTCAAAAGCACAGACTGCGCTTGCGAGGGCCGGAGAATGGATACAGGTGCGGTATATTGAGAATGTTGAATCAAAGAAGTTTTTTAGGGTTCAACTCCACGATGGTGAAGTGGAAGTGATGATTTTAGGCAAGGAGCTTGGCGCAGACCTTCTTGTAATCGATGATTATATAGCAAGGGAGTACGCCAAGTACCTGGACTTTAAGGTAACCGGTACTTTAGGCGTTATCTTAAAAGCAAAAGAAAAAGGGATAATTGAAAAAGTGAGACCTTTAATGGATGCACTTATTGACAACGGAATCTATATCGGCAAAAAAGTATATGAGGATGTTCTGAAAATCGCTGAAGAATAATTTACTACTACCTTACTACTACGGGATAATATTTTAAGTGAAATGGTAATATGAAATAAAAAGTAAAGGCGCTAGAAGGCGCATAAATAAAGACTTTCAAGCTAACTTAATGCATTGAGCGACGAACGCAAACTATCTCTGGATCAGTTTGTTGAGGTTCAAATCCTTAACCGGGAGTCATATGTATTTAACGGTTGTAGAATTAATTTTCTACAGCTTTTTATATTGAATGATTAGATTAAGTGAAAAAAGCGAGAAAACCAGTAGGAAAAATGAATTATCTGTTGAATATAGTAAATAATTACAGTAGGAGAATTCTCCTACCTTAAGGTTGGGTCTTTTGTAGTGTACGTCACTATCAAAGCTTAGACGTAGACAGACTGGCACCATAACTACAATCTAAAATAGCAGAGTATTTTAGAAATACTAAAAATAGAAAATCCTAATGGAGTTGTATTGAAAATGAGTAGAGTTGAAGTGTGTGCAAAATTAATTGAGGATGCAAAGAATATTGTTGTTTTATCTGGTGCAGGAATGTCAACTGAATCAGGAATACCAGATTTTAGGTCTAGCAACGGATTATATAGTAAAACATTTCGGGGGTTAGAACCTGAATCGATTCTTTCATTATCATTTTTTAAGAATAATCCAGAACTATTTTGGGAATTTGTTAAAACTAGCATGGATTTTACTAGTATCCTACCTAATGTCGGTCATAAAATCTTGTCAAAATGGGAATCTCAAGGGAAATATATAAATATAATTACACAAAATATTGACCATTTACACACCCTCTCAGGCTCAACTAGAGTAATAGAAATACATGGTACAATGCAAACTGCTTCATGTTCAAATCCTACTTGTAAAAAGCATTATAAATTCAACGAAATAATTTCAAACAAAAATGGTCATATTTGCACTTGTGGATGTTACATTAAGCCAGATGTTATACTTTATGAAGAGTATGTAAATGAATTATCAAAGGTATATCCGCTAATGGCTGAATCTGATTTATTGATTATTTTAGGAACTTCATTAACCGTATATCCGGTTGCTGGAATACCTGATTTGTTTGATATTGATAAAAAGCATATTATTATAATAAATAAAACTCCTACTCGTTATGAAAATTGTAAAAATTGTATTGAGATACATGATGGTATCGGAAAAACTCTAAGTGAAATAGATAAAATAATTAGCAAACCTCATTAAGCTATGTCCAAAAACAAAGAATTATTACGAACGAATCAGTAAAAAGGAGGATAAGAAATGGAACAGCTGATAAAAAACATAGAACTTTCAAAGGTATTGGATATGGAATCCCTTGTTGCCTACCAGGAAGGGCAGGTAGTCAGCAGGACACTGGCCCAGGGGAAGAATTTAAGCATAACCCTGTTTGCCTTTGACAAGAGGGAAGAGATAAGCTCTCACTCGTCCGGCGGAGATGCGATGGTTTATATGCTTGATGGAAAGGCGGAAATAACGATAGGTGAAAAGACTTTTCACTTGACAAAGGGTGAAACAATAATAATGCCGGCAGGTATAGCACATGCTCTGCTGGCCAGCGAGCAGTTCAAAATGCTTTTAGTTGTAGTGTTCAAGCCGTAGTATGGAATTATGCACTGCTTTCTCCGGATAAATTAACCTGGGTTCGTACTTTGAATGGTTGCAAGCTTCGGGCTTGCAGCCTTTTTATTTTTGTGGCAGAATATAGAGGAATTGGAAATATGATATAGAATATTAATGTAGTTGCTGCATCCATGAAAGTTCATAAAGAAGGAGGATATTATGAGTATAGGAATGACATTCCCCAAAAGCCTGAAAAAGGGTGACACAATAGGACTGGTTGCTCCATCATCACGCATTTCTGCAGAGAATATATCCAAGTGTATAGAGGCTGTGGAAGCGCTGGGGTATAAGGCAGTACTGGGAAGCAGTGCAGATAAAAACTATATGGGATACTTATCAGGGGATGATAATGTAAGGGCCCGTGATATTAATGAAATGTTCGGGAGAACGGATATCAGCGGTATATTCTGTTTGAGAGGCGGCTATGGCAGCTGCAGAACTGTTGACAGACTGGATCTGGACATGATCAAGAACAATCCGAAGGTATTTGTCGGTTACAGTGATATCACAACCTTGCATCTGGTATTGAACCAGGCCTGTAATATGATAACCTTTCATGCACCCATGGTAAGCTCAAACATGATATCACAATTTGACGACTATACCAAGAAAAGCTTCATGGAAACTCTATTCATGGAAGAAGAGCTGGAATACCTGAACCCTGAAGGCAAAAAAATCGAAACCTTATCCGGGGGCTGTGCGGAAGGTATATTGACAGGAGGCAATTTGTCCCTTATCGCTGCGAGCATCGGTACTCCATATGAAATAGATACAAGGGATAAAATACTGTTCATAGAAGAGGTGGATGAGCATACCTACAGGATAGACAGGTTTCTGCAGCAGCTTAAACATTCAGGAAAGCTTGACGCTTTAAAAGGAATCATCCTTGGAAGCTTTAAGAATTGTGATCCTGAGCGCGAAGGGGATGCAGACTTAAATGAGGTATTCGAGGATATCATCAAGCCGCTATCTAAGCCGACGGTATATGATGTAGAGTGCGGACACTGCTACCCCACGGGATCAATGCCGATGGGGGCGGTTTGTAAGCTGGATGCAGATAATGGGAAGATTGTTTTCACAAAATAGTATGAATCCTCATACTATTTTCTTATTTATATAATATTTACAAATAAAAATAGGCTATGTTAAACTGAATAATATGTAGAAAAATGTAATAACAAGGAGTACAATGAATGAAAGCGTCTGTAATCCTTCGAAAGCTTGGATTAGACATATAAAACGGTTAATATCTGTCAATATGCTGAAATAGTGACAGATATAACACAAAAAGGATGTGATGATTATGAAAAAGATCGGTCCAAAGATCATGATGATCCATTTAATATTTGCATGTGTATCGGTATTTCTCATATTATTCATATCGTATCGTACAGTCAACAGCATTTTGCTGGAGCATGCCTCTTCCTTGGGTACAGCTTGTGCTGAAATAGATGCCAAAGAAATAGACAGCTGGCTTAAGGAGAAAGCTGCTATTCTGGAAAGCGTAGCCGTTCAAATAGAAGATGCGGAGTTCAATGATGAAGAACGCATACAAAAAATCCTTAAGAATGCTACAAAGGCTGATCCTTCTTTTTATAGCTTCTTTATCGGATTTGAAAACGGAAGGCTCCTGGATGCCAATGGATGGATACCCCCGGCAGATTATAGCAGCTTGGAAAGGCCTTGGTACCGGGAAGCCCTTAATGCAAACCGAGTCATTTTTACATCGGCTTATATTGACAAAAAGAAAAATGCACGGGTGAAGGCTATCGCCATGCCGCTCCATGCCCAAGGCAATAATGCGGTTCTGGCTGCTAATATTCCTTTTGATACTATTAGAAAACAAATAAAGGATATTCGTTTCGGAGAAACCGGCTACGGTATTCTGATAGATGGTGACGGTATTGTATTGGTACATCCTGTAGAAAACAATGAAATGAAGCCCTTGGAAGCAGTCCGGAAGGATTTGAATATGCAGATACAGGAGAATACCTGGAAGAATAACAAAGGGACTACCAGCCTCCGGTCCGGGGGGAAGGTAGAGTTGTTGGTGCATGTGCCGATTCAGTCTAATGATTGGAAGCTGCTGCTGCTGGCTCCCATTGAAGAATTTCAGGGACCTGCCAAAAAAATGTTCCGCCAGCTCATGGTCGTCATCACCTTATTGCTGGGATTGATAATCGTAATAAGCTATCTATTGGGAAAAAAATTATCAATACCTCCGGAAAAAGCACTGGAAGAGGTTGAGAGTATTGCCGGAAGAGAATACCTGGCAGCGGGTAACGGAGCCGGTCTGAAAGAGGATGCTGAAAAAGCAGCTTCTAATGAAGCCTACGAAAGAAAAGAGAAACATATTGCCGGAACCGAAGAGGTCTATGATATTGCAGGGCAAATTGAAGAAATTGCAGATCACCTTGAAAAAGGTGTCCGGTCTTTCAAAATAAGCAGAGATGACAATGGAGGAGAATAAGATGGATAAAGTGCTGGTTGTAGATGATGAAAAAGAGATTGTCCACTTGATTAAGGACTTCCTGCAAATTCATACTATCGAAGTAGTTGAAGCTTACAGCGGGGAAGAAGCGCTGGCCAAGCTGGATGAAACCATAAAGCTCGTGGTTCTGGATATAAGCATGGAGGGTATGTCCGGTATAGAGACATGCAAGAAAATACGGGAGAGGACCAATATCCCCGTGATTTTCCTTACGGCCAAAGCTTCCCAGAGCGACAAGGTATTGGGATTGGGCATAGGCAGCGATGATTACATGACAAAGCCTTTCGATCCGATAGAATTGGTCGCAAGGGTAAAGGCAAATATCCGCAGGTATGCTGATTATAATGAGAAAAGGTCAGCCGGGCATGATGAAACGATGCGCTTCGGTTCCTTGTTAATCTATCCCGGCCATTACCGGGTTTTGAAGGATGGAATACCGGTTTCTCTTACATCTAAAGAGTTTGAGTTGTTTTTATATCTGGTCCAAAATGCCGGACTGGTAATGACAAAGGAACAGATATTAAACAGGGTGTGGGGCAGCAGTACTTATGATTACAATGTGGTAACCACCAATATAAAGCGGTTGAGAAGAAAAATCGAAAAGGATCCCGATAATCCGGAATACATTCATACGGTATGGGGTGTCGGCTATGTCTTTGAAGGCAACACATCATGAAATTCAGGAAGATCCGGACAAAAATCACCCTGGCCTTATTTCTGGTTACCATCCTGACGGCAGTATTTATAGGCGTGACCAGCTACCTGATATTCAGGAATGTCCTTTATAGGCAAGCCGCTGAGCTGGGAATGAAATCCGCCCAATACAATGCTGAAGGAATCCAGGGGTGGGCAAAAGAAAAAATCGCATCCCTGGAACGTACCGCTGTTCATATTTCTTCCATAGTACCCTATGATGAGCAGAAGGTGCAGAAAATGCTGCAGGAAGCAGCTCAAGCCGACCCTTTGTTCTATAGTGTATTTATTGGCTTTGAAAACGGGAAGATGCTGGATGCCAAGGGTTGGATACCGGAAGCAGAGTATAATTCGGCACAAAGACCCTGGTATCAGCTGGCAGTCACAGCCAATGACACGGTTTTCACACCGGTTTATATTGATAAGAACAAAAAAAGCCTGGTAACGTCAATTGCCCTTCCTATCCAACTTCACGGAGTTGAAGGCGTATTGGCCGCGAATATTCCAATCAGTAATATTACCCAGCAGGTAAAAAGTATTTCATACGGTGAGACCGGCTTCGGGATACTGCTGGACAGGGATGGAATGATTATTGCCCATCCTGATAAGCAGTATGTTTTGCAGCCTCTTGACAAGGCCTTCGATGTCAGCACCGGATCGTATCTGGATATTCAACGGCCTTATCCGACAGTAGAAACCGTCATATTACAGAATAAAAGGCGTCTGCTGGTTTCCGTTCCTATTGAAGCTTGTGATTGGAAGCTGCTGCTTATAGCCCCTGAAGCGGAGTTCCTTACTCCGGTCCGTGAAATGGTCGTTTATCTGTTAAGTATATTAGGAATCATCCTGAGCCTGATGATTTTATTCGGTGCCTATTGGGGGAGAAAAATGTCCCGTCCCATAGAGAAAATGATTTTAAGCGTGCAGAGGTTATCTGAAGGTGATTTGACGGAGTCGGTGGAAATTGTATCCGAAGATGAATTGGGGACCTTGAGTGAAGCGCTGAACCAGATGAAGTACAGTTTATCGGATATGATCAAAAATATCCACAGGGAAAGCCAAAGCCTTCACAATTATTCTAAAAGCCTTACGAATACAATTGAGGAAATCTCCTCCGGAGTGACGGACTTTATAACCCAGCTTTCCCATGACTTAAAAACACCCCTGACCTTGATCAAGGGTTATACAACAGGGCTGCAAATGGGAGTTGCGAGCAATCCCGATAAAGTAGAGGAGTATTTGCGCGGCATTTATACCCGGGCAGAACAGATTGAAGAAATCACCGAGGATATATTGGATAGCTTATATGATATAAAAAAGTTTTTGATCCTTGAGTCAGAAAAATTGGATATATCCGATTTTTCAAGCTTACTCTTTGATGACGCAAAGAGGCAAATTGAAAGCTCCGGCAGAAGCTTTGAAGGGAGCCTTTCTATAGAGGGGGGCAGCCTGTCGGGAGACAAAATCAAGCTGATCCGCGTATGGAACAACCTGATTACCAATGCAATCAAGTATTCTGATAAGGGAAGTACAGTTCAGGTAACCATAACCCAGCTTCCCAATGAATTGGAATTGATTGTGAGGGATGAAGGGATCGGCATACGGGCTGAGGAAATAGAGAAGGTTTTTGAAATGTTTTACCGTACAAAGGACAGGGAAGTAAAAGGCTATGGTATCGGACTGGCTTTAGCCAGAAGAATCATTGAAGCTCATGGGGGAAGAATTTACGCCAGCTCAAAATACATGCAGGGAAGCAGCTTCATAATCAAGCTTCCTCTTTTGTCAGAAAAATGACACAATTAATATCTTACTGTGTCATTTTTTTTATTTATAATGGAAACAACAAGCTATATTCTCAGAATCTGTTTCCATTAACTGTATGGATTTTGGGGCAGTACATCATTAATTAAAAGGGAGGGTTATTAAATGAACAGTTCAACATCTGCAACAAAAAAGTTTAAATTCCCCCACGCATTCGTTCTTTTATTCTCAATTATTGTTGTTGTCGGTATCATGACCTATATTATTCCTGCCGGAGAATTCAACCGCATAGATGTAAACGGAAGGCAAGTAGTTGATGCGGAAAGCTTCCATTACATTGAGCAGACACCTGTAAAAATATTTGACTTCTTTACTGCAGTCCCTAACGGAATAATGGCTGCGTCTGCATTAATTATCATGATCCTGCTGATTGGAGGCTCTATCCGCGTGTTTGACAGTACCGGAGCAATCCGGGCAGCCATATTCAGCTTGACCAGAAATATAGGAGAAGAAAAAGGCCACTGGGTTCTTGCGGCCATTATGCTTTTCTTCGGAAGCCTTGGTGCCTTCCCCGGAATGCTGGAGGCAGCCATACCCTTTGCACCGCTGTGTATTGGAATTGCCCTGGCATTGGGCTATGATACCCTGGTTGGTATCTCCATTGCACTGATAGGTATTGTCATGGGCTGGTCAGCCGGACCCTCAAACCCGTGGAATGTGGGTATAGGCCAGACCATCGGTGAGCTGCCGATGTTTTCAGGCTTTGGATATCGCTTGTTCATATTTGCTGTCTTTATGTTTATATCTATCAGCTATGTTTTGCGGTATGCGAAAAAGGTTAAAAAAGATCCTACAAAAAGCGTTGTTTACGGTATGGATATATCCCATTTAGTAAGTGACCAGGATGAAAAAGCTGAATTTACAACAAGGCATAAGCTGGTTCTGCTTACATTAGCCGCAACCATCGGTATGATTGTATACGGAACTATCAATATGAAGTGGGGTATCCCCCAGATGTCCGCAACATATATTATTGGTGCCATTATTGCCGGTATCATTTCCGGTTATAAAAGCGGCAGGATTGCCGATGAATTATTGGAAGGGGGCAAGGCTATTTTCATCGGTGCCATGGCAGTAGGTCTGGCCAGAGCTATTCAGGTCATACTGGATCAAGGCCATATCGCCGATACTATTGTATATTTCATATCCTTACCGTTGAAAGGCTTGTCTCCGTTTTTCACATCCATTGCCATGTTTGCAGTGCAGACAATTATCAACTTCTTTATTCCTTCCGGCAGCGGACAGGCGATGGTCACAATGCCGATTATGATACCGGCATCGGATATTATCGGTCTGAACCGGCAGATAGCCATATTGTCATACCAGTTTGGAGACGGATTGTCTAACCTTTGCTATCCGACAGTCGGTGCGCTGGTTGCTTTCCTGATGTATGCAAAAATCTCTTTCGATAAATGGTTAAGATATATTCTGCCCTTTATGCTGATGATTTGGGGCGCGGCCATTCTCTTACTCATAGGGGCTGTTATGATGAATTTCGGTCCATTCTAGGAAGTATGGAAAAGGCAGATCTCCATTACTGAAGATCTGCCTTTATTTTGTAGGGAGTGTGGATACATGATTAGTATTAAGCAAATCCATTCATTGGAGATGTTAATAGAATATGCTGCTATCATTAAAGACCTTACCGGTGAGGATGTAGCTACAATGGTAAGTGACAGGGAAAAATTCTTAAGCTATAACCCCGGTAAAACTTTAAATTCTAATACAAAGCCGGGATCACCGTTGCCGCAAGTGTCAATGCTTAGAAAATGCATGGAGCAAAAGAAGAGCATCAGTGAGGTAATTCCAAAGGAGGTATACGGTATAGCATTTAAGTCGACAGCAACGCCTGTAATGGATAATGACGGTAATGTCATTGGTGCAATCTCAATATCCAAAGATATTGAGACAAGGAATAATGTCATTGGTGTGGCAGAGAATTTATCTTGTTCTCTGGATGAGATTTCGAAGGGTATCGTCGATATTTCCACAAATGCACAAGAAATTGCCATGTCGCAGGTTGAGATGGTTGACTCTGCAAAGGAAGCCCTTGACAGCATGCAGGAAACAAATAAGGTACTTGTTATTATAAAAGAAATAGCAAATCAGACGAATATGTTAGGGTTGAATGCCGCTATCGAAGCGGCAAGGGCCGGTGAGTATGGAAGAGGGTTTAGTGTGGTTGCTGAGGAGATCAGGAAGTTATCCTCCAGCAGCAGTGAAGCAGTTAATAATATAAACAGAATTCTCGGAAAATCAAATGATGCTGTAAAAAAGATAGTAAATGAAATTGATAAGAACAGCTTGAGCACACAGCAGCAGGCAGCTGCAACTGAAGAGATAAATGCTTCTATAGAAGAAATTAATTCAATAGCAAATGAATTGGTAGCGTTAGGAAAGACTTTATAGAGAAATGCAAGTATCTTGAATTTTGTCAATCATAATTCAAGGTAATTTAAGATAATTTAAGGAGGAGAATTTATGAAGCCGTCCTATCAATATATTGGAAAAGCTTTCCCCATACAGGATGCTGAGCTTAAAGTGACCGGCGGACGGAAGTACCTGGATGATATGAAAATGCCCGGTATGCTGTATGCTAAGATTGTCTTCAGTGAAATCGCCCATGGCGGCATCATTTCCATCAATACGGAAAAGGCAAAGGCCTTGCCGGGTGTCGTGGCAGTATTCACCCACGAGAATACTCCCAAGGACCGCTATAACAATTATGCTTTCTATGTGGATCAGGCTGTACCCAAGGACGAGAGGTTGTTTAATGACAAAGTGCGCTTTGTTGGAGACCGGGTAGCCGCCGTCGTAGCGGAAACCGACAGTATTGCCGAAGCAGCCGCGGCTCTCATTGATATAGAATATGGAGAGCTTAAGCCGCTGACAGATATGTACCAGGCTTTGGAGGACAAAGAGAATGAAATCCACCCCGGCGGCAATCTTCTGAAGGAGTCGGAGCTTGATTTCGGTGATGCCAAAAGCGCTGTAGCTGGTGCCGAGCTCACCTTTTTCGATAGAATCAAGACGCAGAAGGTACATCATGCAGCAATGGAAACACATATTTGCGTTGCCGATTATGACAGAATGGGATACCTGACCGTATGGACACCGTGCCAGAGTGCCTTCGGCGTGAGAACGGTTGTTGCAGATCTATTGAAGCTTTCCTATAACAAAGTCAGGGTTATCAAAACGGTTACGGGCGGATCCTTTGGAGCAAAGCAGCAAGCCATTCTTGAGCCACTGACAGCGTACATGGCAATGATGGTAAAAAGACCCGTCAAGCTTTGCTACAACAGGAAAGAGACCATCTTGAGCACGGTTACCAGGACCGCAACGGATATTGCCGTAGAAACAGGGGTTACGCGGGATGGCAGGATCCTGGGCTGCAGCATAACCACTATGACAGATGCCGGAGCTTATGCGGGAAATACCAATGACCTGTCCATTGCTATGGGTAAGAAGGCTTTCCGGGTATATAGAATTCCAAATTTGAATTATAAAGTGAAAAGCGTCCTGACCAACACGCCGGTTTCCGGTGGCTGCAGAGGCTGGGGCGGTCCCCAGATCTGTACGGCAATCGAAGTTCATTTTGACAGGGTTGCAAAGTCCCTGGGGATAGATCCTGCAGACTTCCGGCTAAAAAACCTGGTATACCCCTACGACATGGAGAATATTACAAAAATAACTCTGGGGAATGCAAGAATACGTGAATGTCTGACAGAGGGCATCAAGGATTTTAACTGGTATGAAAGAAAAAGAGAACCGAAAGGTCAAGGACGGTATCGCAAAGGGGTCGGGTTGGCTTGTGGAGGCCATGTGAACGGCTTCTACGGAAAGATTCAGGACTTAAGTGTCATGACGCTGAAAATGAACGAGGACGGCAGCTTCATACTGAATACCGGAACCCATGAACAGGGCTGCGGTACTTTAATAAGCCTGGCGCAGATAGTGGCAGAGGTTCTGCAGGTTGAACCGGACAAAATAACGGTATTGGAGGCCGATACCGAAAGAAGTCCTTATGATATAGGCACTTTCTCCAGCAGGGTAACCTACGTAGCGGGGAAATGTGCATTAAAGGCAGCTGAAAGTATAATGGAAAAGATAATGGATCAGGCAGCTGCAATTCTCAATACCTCCAAAACATATCTGGTTTACCAGAAGGGTTATGTGTGGATGCTTGGCAATGAAGAGAACAAGCTGAGCTTGAGAGATATAGGGGTTATTGCCCAGGTGAAGCACCAGCAGGAGCTTATTGTGACCGAGAATTACAATAATGTTTCGAACCCGGGTTCCTATGGTGCTCATTTTGCAGAAGTAACGGTGGATACCTGCACCGGTATGGTAAAGGTTACCGACTATCTGGCTGTTCATGATATAGGACAGGTTATAAATGCCGGGATGGTTGAGGGCCAGGTGGTCGGAAGCGTCCAGATGGGCATCGGTTTTGCACTCTGCGAGGAAATCAGGCTTGATAAGAAAGGTAACCCCACAAACAGCAGTTTTGCAAAGTATACCGTAATCAATGCACCTGACATGCCGGAGGTGAAATGCAGGTTTTTAGAGTATGGAGAGGATGACGGTCCCTTTGGTGCGAAAAGCTTGGGGGAAATTGCCATTGTACCTGTGGCAGGGGCTGTGGTAAACGCAGTGAACGATGCCCTGGGAATGACGTTGTGCAGCCTTCCCCTTATACCGGAGAAGATTATTGAGGCTTTATCTGAAGCGGAAGTAAACAAAGCCGAAAAAAGCAGGCAGATGGAGGTGAAACCATGAAAATTGCTTTCAAGGTAAACGGTAGAAGCTATAATGAGGAAATAGATCCGGCCTTCAGGCTGATTGATGTTTTGCGTGAAAAGCTGGGATTGACCGGCACAAAGGAAGGCTGCGGCGAGGGGGAATGCGGCTCCTGTACTGTTATTTTTGACGGTGCGGCGGTTTGCTCTTGCTTGGTGCTTGCACCGCAGATCGCCGGCAAGGAGATATATACAGTTGAATCACTGGGTGAAGACGGTCAGCTTGACCTCCTGCAGAAGGCTTTTATAAGAAATGGTGCCGTCCAGTGCGGATATTGCACTCCCGGCATGCTGATGTCGGCAAAGGCTCTTCTTATGAAGAATCCAAATCCTACCGAGCTGGAAATCCGGACTGCCATTTCAGGGAATTTATGCAGATGTACGGGCTACAATCAGATTGTGAAGGCAGTAAGAGAGACTGCAGACTATTCAGAGTAATTTAGAGAGGTGTCATTGATGAAAGAGATGCGGGTAAGTACTCCTGAAAGTATAGCCGGGTTGGTGGATATATTGGCAGCATCTGAATGCAAATATTTGATGCTGGCTGGTTGTACGGACTTGTTGGTGGATTTGAAGAAGCATTTGAACGGCTGTGAGCTGATGATTGACCTTTCGGGTATAAATGAAATGCGTTACATCAAGCTTCAGGGCAAAGATCTTGTAATCGGTGCATTGACAACATTTGCCGAGATCTCGGAATCCCGGCTGGTCAGGGATAATGCGCTTTGCCTTGCTCAGGCAGCAGGGTCGGTAGGGTCGCCTCAAATCAGAAACAGGGCGTCAATAGGCGGGAATATAGCAAATGGTTCTCCTGCAGCGGATTCTATTCCTGCATTGCTGGCCCTTGATGCATGGGTAAAGTATATTGACAGAGAAGGAAGTGCTCATAAAGTTGGGTTGGAGGACTTTCAAACAAATATTAGAGAAAAAATGAAAGCAGAGCGTGCTTTTATTGAATGCATCGGCATTCCGGTAAAAGAGGGTATAAGCTTCAGCAGCTTTGCAAAGCTTGGCTCAAGAAGCCAGGTGACCATTTCCAAACTGAGTCTGGCGGTAACATTTGCTCTTGACGATATGGGCAAAATCCAGGAACCAAGGCTTGGACTCGGGTCTGTCGGCAAAAGGGCTGCCAGAATAGCAGCGGCTGAAAAGCTGATGGAGGGAAGGCTGCCCGGGGATGTGCTGATACAAGAATTAGGTTTGCTGCTTTCAAAGGAAATAGAGGAAAGGATCAAGGAGAGAGGATCTATGCCATATAAGAAAAAGGCGATCATAGGCTTGGTCCAGGATTTGTTTGCTTACGATAAAGAATTATGAGAATCGATCCTAATTCCAATAGGGGCTGTTGCAAAATTTGCAGCAGTCCTTTCTGTTACACATTATACCCCGGATCATATCATTATAGTCAACTCGAAACAAAGCGCAATAAGTAAAATTCCGCATAACGGAATAGCAAAAAATTCAAAAAATATAAATTATAGTGTTAAAAAAGTATAATATTACTGTTATTAAACCCTAAAAAATGGATATATCTATAGAAATTTCGTAATTATTACATGTTGGTATTGACGCATTTTGTTTTTGATATTATACTTAAAACAAGTTAGAAAACTATTCATGAAAAATAAAATTCCATAATACGGAATAATGACGAGGTTAGAGTATGATACAAACTGAACAAAGGACAGTAAAATCCTCAGGACTTCAAAAAACACTCAAGCAGCTGAAAACTGACCGTGTGCTATACCTGATGATTGCACCAACCTTTCTATACTTTTTTATCTTCCGGGTATGGCCTATCATCAACATGCGTCTTGCATTCTACAAGTATAAGGCTATTGGCCCTTGGGAATGGGTGGGACTTAAGTATTTCATGACTGTGTTCAGTTCAACGGCTTTTAGCAATATTTTAACCAACACGCTGATTATAAGCTTTATGAAATATGTACTGCTATTCCCCTTTGTGGTGTGTTTTGCAATTTTACTTAATGAGCTGCGCAACCGCTATGTATCAAAATACGTGCAGATAGTCACCTACCTGCCGCATTTCCTTTCATGGGTGGTTATAGCGGGTATCTGGATTTCGCTGATGTCTCCCTCCGGCGGTGCTGTCAATGAGCTGCTAAGAATTTTTAATCTTCCCTCGGTGGATTTCATGACAAATAAAGACACGATCAGATGGGTGCTGTTCTATTCGGAAGCATGGAGAAGCATTGGCTGGGATTCGATAGTATACATTGTCGCTATTTTGGGAATAAACCCCTCCCTGTATGAAGCGGCAGAGGTAGATGGTGCAAACCGCCTGCAAATTATTTGGAATGTTATTATTCCCGCACTGGTGGCACCAATGGTTATGATGTTCATTCTAAACCTTGGTTTCTTCCTGAACGCGGGATTTGATCAGGTATTCAACTTTACCAATGACTCAGTCAACAGCGCGATAGATATTTTAGACACCTATATCTACCGTCTGGGTCTCATCAACGCCCAATATTCAATTGCGACTGTCGTAGGCCTGGTCAAGGGTGTGGTTGGATGTATACTTGTTTATATCACCCATATTACAGCGAAAAAGTTTACCGGAAAAGGGGTATGGTAATGAAAAAGAAATTCAAGCTTTCCCAGCTGATTCTTTCAATCTTTATGATAGGCATCACCCTGACGATGGTTATTCCACTGCTCAATGTGGTGGCAAGATCTTTTTCGGATCCTGCGTTATCGCCCCAGATGACCGGCCTGGAAATTCTGCCCAGAGGCTTTAGTCTGGTTAACTATAAGGTTGTGTTCGGACATCCGGTATTGATGCGGTCCTTCATGAACTCAATGTTTATCACGTTTGTAGGAACTGCGATCAATATCGTTCTGACAACCACAGCTGCATATGTACTGACAAGACCCAACCTGGTGTTCAAAAAGCTGTTTATGGGATTTTTAATCTGTATGATGCTGTTTGATCCGGGACTGGTTCCTGAATACCTGGTAGTACAGAAAATCGGTCTGATGGGAAGCCAGTGGTCGGTAATACTAGCAGCGGCTGTTAACGTCTTTTACCTTATTATTCTTATGCGGTTCTTTTCGGATATCCCCGCATCTATATATGAAGCAGCAATAATTGACGGCACCGGACATATAACTATGCTCACAAAGATTGTCTGTCCCCTTGCAAAGCCGGGGATTGCAACAATCACCATGTTCTATGCGGTTGCGCGCTGGAATGAATATTTCAAATCCGGTATTTACATCAGCTCACAACAAAACACTGTATTACAGGTAATTCTGCGTAAATTCGTTGTATCTAATGAAACGAGGACGATTGTAGGTGCTCAGAATCTAATGAATTATAATTCGGTGGCACAGCTGGATTATACAGCACTCAAAAGTGCCACAATAGTAATTGCAATTATTCCGATTCTCTGTATCTATCCGCTGGTCCTGAAATATTATACCAAGGGCATTATGACCGGTGGAGTAAAGGAATAGGTTGGAGCCTCTTGCTCATAAGCAGAGCAATGCGGTTCACAATATATTTAAGGAGGGTATTATGAAAAAACTACTTTGTACAGTTTTGGCACTGATCCTTGTATTGACACTGGTAAGCGGATGTTCCAATCAAGCAGCCCAAGTGGGAACAAGCTCACCCGAACCGGCATCCACAGCAGACGCATCCAATGGCAAAATAGGTGCACCTGATGCCCCTGTTACAGTGAAGTACATATGCATGGACGTCAATCCGGAGGATGACAGTATTCCGGAGATGGTAACCGAGATAGAGAAGAAAATGGCTGAACAGGGCAACTATGTAAAGCTTGAAGTGCTCGATCAGCCGGGAAGCGACCACTATAGTGTAGCATTACCCCTTGCGTTCAAAACAGGACAAATCAATCCGGATATAGTTTACTTCCAGGGCGGAGACGAAGCCTGTTCCGCTGAAGGACTCCTGGAGGATCTTACTCCTTATATCGAAGGCTCCACTTATGTGAAGAGCCTGTTGGAAGGACACAGCTCAGCACGTGTTGCAAACTATCCTTATCTTTTGTGGCTTGCTCCACCGAAGACAAATGTTCCTGTAATAAGAACAGACCTGCTGAACAAGCTGGATTCAGCCAAAGCTTTGCTTGAGAATCCGACACCTGAGAACTACAAGGCACTGATGCAGGAAGCAAAAGACAAGGGTATCACAAAATATGGCATTACCAATGACGGTAAGCTGTTGCGAATGGACAGCATCTTTAACCACGCCTTTGGCATTACCACTACTTTGGTGCAAAAAGACGGAAAATGGGTTTATACAAAAGCAACAGAAGCTGAAAAAAATAAGATAGCATACTATGCAGAGCTTTATGCTGCAGGGCTTCTTGATCCTGAATACATTACAAAGAAATGGGACACTATGGAAAAAGCTTTCTATGAGGGAGATGCTCTGCTCATCGCCGGCGGCGCTGGTGACGTCATTAATATTTACGATAACAAGCAGATGCAGACTAATGGAGAAGGTGCCGCACTTACTGTACTGCCTCCTGCAAAGGGTATTTCACAGGATTACCTATCTGTTGATGTGACTAAGGAGACCCGTGGCTTTGGTATAAGCACATCTTCCAAGGTCAAGGATGCTGCATTTGCAGTGCTTGAATTCATGGCCAGCCCTGAAGGACGCATGATCGATAAGCTGGGAGTGGAAGGAATCCACTACAAGGTTGTTGATGGTAAGGTAGTGTTTACTGATAAATTTACTGAATGGTGGTCAAGATTCTGGAATACCACATACAAATTCGAGCCTACCATTCCGCTGGAAAAGCCTTGTTACACCACTGCGGCTCTTGATTCTCTTGAAAAATGCAGTGAGTATTATTTCCCAGATGTAAATGCTCTGATTCCTGAAGATCTGACTCCTCAATGGGATGCAATGAATGCACTCTACAATGAATATACTGCTGATATTATCACAGGCAAGAAACCAATCAGTGCCTTCGATGAATTTGTTATAAAGTGGAATGCGGCTGGTGGGGACGAGTTCAGTGAGTATTTCGGGACAATAGATATCAAATAGAAGCTGCATGTATATAGTTCTGGAAATTCGAAAGGAGAAACTATGTTAAATCGTGAGTATCTGATCCAAAACAAAGAGGTTGCAAAGGATAGGGCAATAGGCTCCTTGTGCGGCCTTGCTATCGGAGATTCCTTCGGTGATGCGGCGCGTAAGCCTGACAATCAGCGGGACTTCGGTATCACTACAGATTTCAATAAGGGTGCATCCTGGAGCACTGATGATACGGAGTTTGCACTGCTGACAGTAGAAATGCTCATCAACTGCGGCGGCAACCTCAAGGTCGGGAATGTAATTGATTCATGGATGAAGCATGTTGCAACGGAGGATGAGCTGCGCCGCGGCGGATCAAGTGAAGTGGAAGCTGCCACCAACCTCAGAAGAGGAATAATGCCACCTTACTCCGGTGAATACAATTCCTATTTCTGCAGTGACGGAGCAGCCATGCGAAGCGGCCCTATCGGTATCATGTGCGCCGGAGATCCCGAGAGAGCCGCTGAAATTGCTGCAATTGATGCTTCCATCAGTCATTACCGTGATGGTATATGGGGTGCACAGGCAGTTGCAGTGGCAGTTTCCCTTGCAATGGTAGACGCCGAAATAGATGAAATTCTCAATGGGGTTCTGGAAGTGGTACCCGAGGATTCGTGGTTTCATGCAACTCTGCTGCGAGCTTTCAAAATTGTGGACGATGCCAAGGGTGATATTTATACGGCATGGATGCCATTGCATTACGACCTGTTCTCTACATACCGCGCTTCTGTGCCGGAGGCTGTTTCTCAGGCTTTCGGGGTTTTAAAGCTTGCAAACAAGAGCTTTAGGGAGGGTGTAATACTTGCGGGCAACTTTGGACGTGACGCCGACACTATCGGTGCAATCATCGGAGCGGTTCTGGGGGCGAAATACGGGGCCAAAGCCATTCCCGATGCGTGGATCCAGAAGACCCGCTATCCCAGCGGTACCTGTCTGACCTTTACAAAGGGGATTGACATTATTGACAGGGCAACCAAACTGGCAGAACTGATCCGATAAAAAACAACTGGCTTATCTGTCCAAGCTGACAGATAAGCCAGTTTAATAGCTACTTTGACTGTAGTTCATTGGAGAGCTTTGCGCCAATTCCGCAGATATATCCGATTTGCTCTGTCATGTGGTTATTTTTCATACGTTCTACCGGGCCGGAAACTGAGATGCTTCCCAAAAGACGCCCACCGGAAGTAAATATCGGAATGGCAATTGCCATCAAGCCCTCATCTCTTTCGCCAAGACTGATTGCATAACCATTTTCTCTAACGGAGGAGAGGGTGGCGAAAAATTCTGGAGTGGCATCCGGTACAAGATGGATAACCTGTTCGGGGCTTAGATAAGCTAACAGAACCTTTCCGGAAGCACCTTTGGACAGCGGCAGGATCTGTCCCACCTCCATGACCTGTCGAAGGGCGTGGGTGGATTCAAGCCGGGCTACACAGATCCGCTTGTCATCCGAGCGCTCATACAGAGCAATGCTTTCGTTGAATTTATCCCGCAGCTGATGCATGTATTTCATAGCAAATGAAATATAGTAGGCACGATCTACAGGGGGAAACAATTCCGCCAGCTTTTTCATGGATGGTCCGAGTATGATTTTTTTACTTCCGCTTTTCCTGGCAAGATAGCCACGGGCTTCCATGGCTGTGCACAGCCTGTGAATTGTACTGGGGGGTAAACCAGTCTTGGCAGTCAATTGTGTGATGGACAGCTCGCTGGCATCATCAAGAAAGCACTCAAAGATGTCGAACACCCGATCCAAAATTTTTATGCTGGAAAATTGATCTTTCAAAGGATTCACCTCAAGTCCGGCCACATGACAGCGGCGCTGTATTTAATATGGATATTATAGCACAAATTCATAAGTATTGTTGTTGATTTTACTTACGAAAAAATAAAAATGTAGAATTGAGAGAGAGAGAAATATATGCCAAAGGCATTACAGAATATAAGAGTCATAGATTGCTCCACCGTAATAGCAGCACCATTTGCCGCAGGACTTTTAGCGGACTTTGGCGCGGAGGTTATCAAGGTGGAAATGCCCGGAAAGGGTGATCCGCTGCGGACCCTTGGGCCATAT
>LOES01000052.1 GCA_001515955.1 Clostridia bacterium BRH_c25
AGTCTGGGCTGCCGCTTCTATGATCATGTTTCTGTATTCTTCAACCTCAGCCTTAAGGTCATCGGGAATACCGCCCTCAACTGTCTTATTGCCATCTCTCGTTTTAGCCTTCATATCTATTATGTCAACTATTCCCTTGAAGCTTGCTTCCAAACCTATCGGAAGAGTAAAAGGAACCACTTTATTTCCAAAAACCTCTCTCAGTTGACTAAACACCTTTGAGAAGTTTGCATTTTCTCGATCAAGCTTGTTTACGAAGACCATGCATGCCTTCTTGCCTTCACAAACAAGATCCCAGGCTTTCTCTGCACCTACTTCAACTCCGCCGATGCTGTCAACAGCTATAATTACGCCGTCCAAAACCTTCAAACTTGCCACTACTTCGCCTACAAAGTCAAAATATCCGGGAGTGTCGATTACATTTATTCTTTTCTCTTTCCATTCACATGGAGCTGTTGCTGCGCTAATCGAAATCTTTCTTTTAATCTCTTCCGGGTCGAAGTCTGTTGTAGCATTTCCGTCTTCAACCTTTCCGAACCTGTCAAGAACACCGGTATTAAATAGCATAGCCTCTGTCACTGTTGTCTTTCCAGAGCCGCCATGGCCAAGTAGTCCAACATTTCTCAGGTTTTCCGTTTTGTAATCTTTCATATAAATTCCCCCTTTTATGTTTATTCTGTCCATCATTAGCAATTCTAAACATACTAGTGCTTATTAACATAATAAATGTCTGTTGTTGAATGCACTTAAGATATTACATTGGATGTAGTGAGAAATATATAGCACTGTAACTTTAATTTTATCTTTCCACGAAATAAATGTAAAGAGAAAAAATCATTAAAAACTGAATATTCTTAAATCCTTTTGTAGAAATATAGTGCATATTTACAATTTTTTTGTAATTACTAAAAAAAATTGATAAACAATCCATTAAAAGGTACAATTAATGTAATAAGAATTAGAGGGGGAACTAATATGCAGGTAAAGTATAGAAAAGAATTAGATCCTATTCCTGTATACGTGCCTGGCAAACCTATTGATGAGGTTAAAAGGGAATTGGGATTGAATAGGGTTATAAAGCTTGCATCAAATGAGAATCCATTTGGCTTTTCACCCTATGTTAAAGAAGCCCTGTTAAAGGCAATGGAGGAAGCAAATCAATACCCTGATGGAAATTCTACACTTTTAAAAGAAGCCATTGCGCAGAAGTATGGCATTTCTGTGGAAATGGTGCTTCCCACATGCGGCTCTGATGAAATGATAGACCTTATTGCCAAAACCTTTATTGGAAAAGATGACGAAGTGGTTATGGCAGATATCACCTTTCCGCGATATTCTGCCACATCCCAGATGATGGGAGCTTCTATAAAGATAGTTCCTTTAAGAAACCTGACCAATGATATTGAAGGCATTATAAAGGCAGTCAACGAAAATACAAGGGTAGTGTGGCTGTGCAACCCCAACAACCCTACAGGCACAATCTTCAGTGGGAGGAAGCTTGTAGAGCTTATGGAAGCAATTCCGCCTACAACACTATTAGTATATGACGAAGCATACAGTGAATTCGCTTCGCATCCCGATTACCCAAAAGACAGCATCAAATTCCTGAATAAATACAAGAATATGCTGCTCTTGAAGACATTGTCAAAGGCATATGGACTTGCCGGTCTGAGATTAGGCTATACAATAGGCGACCCGGAGCTGATTTCCACAATCAACAAAATAAGAAATCCCTTTAATGTCACACTCCTCTCCCAGGCTGCAGGTGCAGCTGCAATAAATGATGAAGAATTCCTCGCAAAAGTCATAGCCAATAACAATGAAGGCAAGGAATACATATATAAAGAGTTCGATAAAATGGGTCTGGAATATGCAAAGACAGAAGCCAACCATATAATTTTCAATGCAAAAAAGGACAATAGTACAGTGTTCAATAACCTCCTCAAGAGAGGAGTAATCATAAGACCTGTGGTCGGCTTCAACCCAAATACCTGGCTCCGTGTAAGCCTCGGGACCATGGAGGAAAACAGGGAATTCATAAAGGCACTCAAGGAAGTGCTTAAATAGAGTAGGAGCTGATTGATTATTTCAATCAGCTCCTACTTTATTTTCAATTCATGTCGAGCGAACTGAAATATAGTGTTGCTGTTATTCAGCACGGTTAAAATATTCTTCAATAGAGCAGAAGTCGTGCTTCTTTTATTTTCTCAATATACTTTTCTGCAATCTCAGTTATTGCAGAATAATTGCCCGTACTTGCGCTTTTTGTGAGACTTCCTCCCACGCCCACCGCTACCGCACCTGCAGCAATCCATTCGGCTACATTATCCAGATTTACACCGCCTGTCGGCATAAATTTACCATATGGAAGGGGTCCTTTAAATGCTTTGATAATTTTAGGACCTGATATCTCTCCGGGAAAAACCTTGATAATATCCGCCCCAAGCTCCATTGCTTCCAAGGCTTCCTTTACAGTCATAGCACCAGGTATATATGGAATAGCATATCGGTTGCATAATTTTATTGTGCTGATATTCAAGCAAGGACTTACAATAAAGCTGGCACCGGATAGTATTGCAATACGAGCTGTCTCCGAGTCTAAAACCGTACCTGCACCAATCAGAATATTAGCCCCCGCAAATTCACTTGCCAATTTGCTTATTACCTCATGAGCATTCGGAACTGTAAAGGTTATCTCAATTGCACCAACACCTCCATTTAAGCTAGCTTCTGTTATTTTCAGGGCTTCTTGCTGATTCCTTGCCCTAATTACTGCAACCAAACCTGAGCTTTCGATTTTCTTATAAACATCATATTTTTCGATCATACTAAAGCCACCTTTCATTAATAAAACAATTAGCTCTGCCTATGTGCCACAGCCGATTCAAAACAAGCATCATACATGTCGGAGGTAATAATGATATTAAATACTTCTTCTAAACATATCAGCCAATTATGCACAAAATATATCCACCCATCCTCAATATGAATATGCTTGTCCTGCTGTAAATAAGCCTGACGTAAAAAAAGTAGATCTCCGCGATAATTGAAATCCCAGACATATGCGTTTTCCGGAAAAACAGCATTTTCCGTCAAGGGCGAACCTTGACGGTCTTTGCCTAACCCTGTCGCATTTATGACAATAGAAAATGGGGTTAATTGTTCCAGAAGTTTGTCTGAAGTTTCCTTATCAGGCACAATTTCAAATACTATATTTGCATCCTTCAAATACTTGAAAAATACCTTCCGAGCTTCATTCAATCTCTCCAAGCTGCGATTAGCAATAATAATCTTTGAGGGAAAACCATCATAGCGGGCGCCGGAAAGCAAGTACGTCGTTATGGCAAGGGCACTGCCGCCTGCCCCCAATATCAAAACTTCTGCTCCGGTATTCAGAAAATGATCGTCATTAATAAACGCATTTAATGCCATACCACTGGCAACAGGATCTTTTGCGAATGCAAACAGCTTATCCCTTCTTTTGGAAATGCATGACACTTCACCCAACAACAGGGCATTTTCATCGATTTTTTCAAACATGTCATATGCTGCTTTGTATAAATCTATTTTATGAGTAGTTATAAGCGCACCTACTGCATCATCATCATTCTTTATTTGTTTCACGACATCTCGGTATGTATCTGCCGAAGAATGTACTGGCAGGTCGATGCCACAAATTCGGGCATCTTCAATCCCAAACACTTTCATCCAATGGGGAAAAATATTAAAAATAGCTGATTTCTGTGTTGTCACTCCAATAAAATATAGCGTTTTCAAAGTCATTTCCCTTCTTTACGATCATTCTACTCTCTCATTGCAAAAGCTCTTGCCGGGTTAGAAATAAAGAATTTGTCTATGGTTGAATCATCGATGCCAAAGCCTTTAAGCTTTGGTACAAACGTGCCCATAAGATACTTCATGCCGGGTCCTCCGCCGTATGCACTCCAATATGAACGAAGCGCAAAGTCCGTCCCCAATAAAATCTTTTCTGCGAAACCCTCGGCAGCCATTCTTGCAATGATGTCTGCAATAGTACTGTCCGGCCAGTATTTGATGCGGCTCGCGTTATCATACTCAATATATACGCCTGTGGAAGCAACTTCCTTGTGATATCCTAAATCGGGGTTCCTATCCAAATGGCATATGATGATGCGATCGGCAGCCACCCCCAAGTCGGTCAGCATACGAATCTGTTCAAGGGCAAATGTGCCATGTTCCGTATGAGTAGATATTGGCGCATTTGTGCGTATATGAGCCGCTGCTGCTGCTCTGAACAGCTTCTGCGTAACACTTGCCATTCGGTGATAATCACTTGCTGCCTTTATTATTCCTGCTTTTGCATCCAGGCGGCGTGTTACAGGGCCTGCATAGCTGTAAGCATCCATACCCGTTTCTATTTCTGCAGCAAACAGGTCGGCTATTGTATCTTCATCATATCTGTAGAACCAATGCAGATCATCATAATACATAGGCTTGTGGAACCCTGTACAAGCAACGACGTTCATACCCGATTCCTTCGCAATCCTAACCAGGGCTTCCGGTTCCCGTCCACAGTCGACAGGCATCATATCAACTACCGTCCTTATCCCCAATGCTGCAATATCATCCAGCTCTTCACACGCTTTCTCTATACTGTCCAGTTTAAGTCCCGGATTATCTGCAACAGCTATCCCTCCTGAAATAATAAGGTGTTCATGAGAATAAACCTTGCCCAGAGAATTCGTGTCTATATCTCCCAGAACAGTTCTTGCAAAAGGCATAAAACCCCTCCTCATCCATTATAATCATTACATGTAACCAAGCTTAGCCATTTAAGCTGTATATATCAGCAAATGTGTTTTTCAGCGCAGGATATATCTCGTTGAATACGTTATAGCGCTTTTCGTAATTTTTTACTGCATTTTGATCATAAGGCAGCTGTACCGATTTTGCCAGATTTTCCGAGGCATCGTTCCAATCCTTATAAATCCCGGCACCCATACCGGCAATAATTGCTGCTCCTATAGGAGAACTGTCTTTATTCATCATCAGATTTGTATTCTTGCATCCTATTATATTTTTTAGTGCATGAACCCACACATCACTCTTGCACCCGCCGTCACCCAGATTAATTTCATTTACAATGATCCCCTGACCAGTGAATGAATCTATCAATTGCTTGAAAACAAATGCGACACCTTCCATTACTGATTTGGACATATGCCCCGCCTTATGTCCGGGCTTAAGTCCGACAAACACTCCCTTTGCATTAGGATCAAACATCGGCATTTGTGCGCCTGTTAAATATGGTAAGAAAAATAAATCTTCCGAACCGTCCTTAACTTTCGCTGCCAGGTTGTTCATTCGTTTTACCAATTCATCCTTATCCAAAGCTCCTTCATTCATGCATGATTCAAATATTTCCCTCAGCCATGCAAAAGCAAAGCCACCGGCGGGAATAGCTCCAAACGCGTAATAAAGCTCCGGAACCGCATGGCAGAATTGAAAAATATGCCCTATATGCCTTTCATCGGGCGATTTTATCGGAGCTATAAGATGACCTACCGTACCCACCGTTACACTTACCAATCCTTCGTTTAAAGCGCGTGTACCGATAGCCGCACATGCCATGTCAGCAGCCCCTGCAACCACCGGTGTCCCTTTTTTGAGCCCTGTTGCTGCAGCGGCTTCTTCAGTAATCTCTCCAACTATATCAGTCGATTTGTAAACCTCCGGAAACTTCTTTACATCAAAACCGTATTTCTCCATTACCGGGTCCCAGCTATGCTTGTGAAAATTTAAAAACAGTGTATCTGAAGCATCGGTAATCTCCGTGCACATCTTTCCGGTTAAGCAATACCTTATAAAATCTTTAGGATGCAACCAAGTCTTCATATTGTCCCAGATATCGGGATAATTTCTCTTAAACCATAAAAACTTGGGAGCTGATGTAATAAATGAAGGTGTGTTGTATCCTGCCTTTAACAATTCGGAATCAGCTTTCATTTCCTCAATTTCCAACCGACAGCGTGTATCCATGTGTGTAATGCAGTTATAAAGCGGTTTGCCATAATTGTCCATAGGAACAAACCCAACCATCTGACCCGAAAAGCCTATTGCATTTATTTCATCCGCGTTGCCTGTGAAATTATTCAAGCAGTCGCGTATTGCAAAGGAAACTGCCTTCCACCAATCCAGAGGATTTTGTTCCATCTGTCCCGGTTTATCATATAGCATAGGGTAGCTTGCACTTCCTGTTGATAATACAGCACCCGAATTTTCTTCATATAAGTATACTTTTGTATTAGTTGTACCTAAATCAATAGCCAAAATAGACATGGTATAAAACCTCCCAAATGCTTTTATAGTATCAGGCTTTGCGCTTTTCCTTGAGGTTCAGGCTATATGCTATTACCAGCAGGAGTATAATAATACCTTGTATGGACAGCTGCCCCCCGTAGGGTATTTTAAACAGGGTTAATACACTTTGAATAAGTGTGAGCAAAAGAGCACCCATTACAGTACCTATGTAGCCTCCCTTACCGCCATTTATAGAAGTACCTCCCACTACTACTGCCGCCAGCGACATGAATTGATACATATCACCCATTCCGAAATAGCTTTTCCCGGTAAATCCTACAAGCAGCAGTCCGACTATCGCGGAAGAGAGTCCGCTGAGCATATATACGGCAATACCTATCTTTTTTGTAGGAATACCTGAAAAATGTGCGGCAAGTGAATTTGATCCCGTATAATAAATTGCTTTCCCAAAAGTAGTTTTATTTAGTAAAAAAACCACTAGTATGATGCAAATCAACCATACCAAGAGAACACCGTTAATCCCGAACAACCATTTCTCATTTACGAACCAGTTAAACTCAGGTATATCTGCAAAGCTTGATGTGCCTTTTGTGATAACTAGCGCTATGCCCTTAAAAATACTGCCTGAAGCAAGTGTCATAACCAAGGGCGGAATATTGAGAGTGCTCACACCTATTCCGTTAAATGCACCAAGCAGAATACCCATAACTAAGGTTATAAATATCAGCAACACCCAGTTTAAGCCCCATACTTTGTATGCCAGTGCAAAAAAGATGCCGCAAAAGCTTATCATCGAGCCCATGGATAAATCAAATTTGCCCGTAAGAATGACCAGGTTTTGGCCCGCTGCTACTATACCCAAAAAACCTGCAAGCTGTATTATGCTTATAAGATGTCCGAAGCTTCCGAAGCCTTCAACAAAAAAACCTACCATAATCCACCCGAGTATGAACGCCCCAAACATAATTATCGTGCTCATATTTGCTTTGATCGTAGAATTATAACGCATATTCGGCTCCCCCCTAAATCTTACGGTTTAACTGACTCATGCATACAGCTGCCAAAAGGATTACCCCTTGTACAGCATACTGCCAAAAGGATTCGACCTGGAGGAAAAATAATATATTAACAAGAATTGATATCACTGCCACACCCGCGGCAGCTCTGGCCATATGCCCTATACCGCCTGCAAAACTCACGCCTCCAAGAACCGCACCGGCTATCGAAGTAATCGAATAGCTTATTGCAATGTTTGCATCTCCCGACATTGTTTTTGCAGCTAGCACCATCCCGCTTAAGCCACTCAATACAGCACATATGACAAATGCCAGCACCTTTGCCTTTTTCACAGGTATGCCCGTCGCAAAAGCGCTGTAATAATTTCCTCCAGCAGCATAAATATTGATACCCATAGTACACTTTTTTATATACTCCCAAATCAGCAGCAGAAAAATCAGCATAAACAATGTATTTGGAATAGAAAGGCTTACTCCGGTAAAAATCTTAGAATACCCGGTTGTAATCAGACCACCCGGGACAGGTAATATCAAAAGTGCCAGGCCGGAAAAAATCATTGAGGATGCGAGAGTAACTACGATGCCGCTAATATTGAAATACGCCACGACAAAGCCCGTTGCAACGCCAATAACAACTACAGCCAGCATTACCAGCAAAACTGATAACCACCCCAGCGGCTCCATCGTTACGGCAAGGATAACAGCAGATAAACCGACTACTGCACCGATAGATATATCAAGCTCTCCTACAATCATTACCGAGGTTTGTGCCATGGCCGCAAGTACCATAGGCATGACCTGCAATAATAAATTGTTTATACCACGTTCCGTAAACATTCTCGGATTCATTAACCCATTAATAATGATTGCAGCAACCAATGTCAAATATATTGCCGGTATTTTCCTGAATACCCTGCTTATTTTTTTTACATGTACCATGTTTGCTCTCCTCCTAACAAATTGAGTTTCTCAGACATCACTATATTACTTTTCTGCCAAAGGAAGCATTTAGAATATTATCTTCCGTCAGCTCTTCACCGGAGAGTTCACAGGATATCTTACGTTCGAAAAGTACTAAAACACGGTCACATAAGCCTATAAGTTCAAGAATCTCATTAGATGAGACAATAATGGCATATCCTGAGTTTGCCAATTCACGCAGCAGATTATATATTTCGGTTTTTGTACGAACATCTATGCCGCGAGTAGGCTCTATAAGCAGCAAAACCTTGCTTGGCTTCAGTAACCATTTGCCGAGTGCAATTTTTTGCTGGTTTCCACCACTTAAATATTTCACTGTCTGCACTGCTGAAGCTACTCTTATGCTCAGCTTTCCTACCAAATCAGAAATTGTATTTTCCTGTTTTTCTTTGCTTATTACTCCCGCTTTGGAAATAATATCAAGGGCACAAGGAATTATATTCTCACCGACGGATAATTCCACAAATAGTCCTTGTGTCTTACGATCAAGAGGTACAAGCTTTATACCCGCATCCATGGCATCTATCGGATTCCGGATTCTGACCTTTTTCCCGCTGATGGAAATATGCCCTCCGGTGATTTTACCTATACCAAACAAGGTTTGCAGCAATTCGACCTGCCCATGACCTTGCAGACCTCCCAGTCCAAGTATCTCTCCCGATTTTGCATACAGCGATATTTGTTCAAGTCCGCCTTCAGTGGATAGGTCTTTTACTTCCAAGATTTCTTTCCCCAGTTTTCTCTTAACATCGTTTTCAAGGCTTTCATATTTGCTTGGAAATGAGCACTCTACCGAACAACCCGCCATTGCAGATATAATCTGATCGGTATCAAGTTCTGACATTTTGGCATCCTTTACCTGTAATCCGTCCTTAAAAATCGTACATGAATCGCAGAATTTGAATAATTCCACCATTCTGTGAGAAACAAATACGATGCTCTTGCCTCTGTTTTTAAGCTTCTGAACAACTTCATACAATCTGTCTACCTCCTTGCTTCCTATGGTAGATGTTGCTTCATCCAAAATAATTAGCTCCGGATTGTATGAAAGTACTTTTGCTATCTCAACAAGCTGTTTATCTGCCAATTCCAATTCTCCTACAAGCTTTCTCAATGGCAGCTTCAAGTCCAACTCATCTAGCAACTCAGCCGCTTGTTCCTCCATTTTTCTACTATTAATCATTCCCAGTTTTCCCTTAGGGGCATGTCCTAGATATATGTTTTGAGCAATACTCATAGTGTCAACCAAGGTCAGTTCCTGCTGTACTGCTGCTATACCTTTTTTTAACGCGTCCTGCGGTCTTTGAAGCCCTATTTCCTTGCCATTCCAGAGGATCTTCCCATCATTGGGCAATATCAAACCTGTCAATATCTTTATCAATGTGCTTTTACCTGCTCCGTTTTCGCCGATTAGAGCATGAACATTATTCTTAAAAAACTTCAAGTTAATATTTTCTATCCCACGGTTCTGGTTATAATATTTGGTCAGGTTAATAGTCTCTAACACTGGTGCACCCATTAGCATATCACCTCCTTATGCTATACCTTATAGACTGTGATTCGATCCAAAAATTGTTAATCGGTTTATTGGCGGTATCCATCCATTGGGAAAGAATACCGCCAATAGCCTGACAATATACCTTTTATTCTATTTTGCCGAGTCGATTATTTTGTTTACTTCTTCCTGAGAAATTTCGTCGAATACCCAATAGTCATCCGGTTTATCTTCTTTTATATATTGATCCAGGTTATCATCTGTAACCAATGGTAATGGAACAACAACTGTTTTAGGTACTTCCTGCCCCTTTAACGCTCTTAAAGCCAACTCTAATGAGATCTGGACGTTGTAGCACGGGAGGGATGGAGCTATGGAAGTAAATCCTTCGTTTTTGCTCTGTTTCCACATTTTCAGGAATCCATTATACGCTTCTCCTACCATAGGAACGAGAGGTCTCTTAACTTTTTTGAACTCATCAATTGTACCGGCTGTCATTTCCCCGCCCTGAGACCATACACCATCGATTTTGGGGTATGCTGTAAGCCAGTTTGCTACAGTTGCTTGTGCCTTTGCTTTTTCCCAATCACAATTTGCTTCGGCAAGAACCTCAACCCCGGGAGTACTCTTCAAAATCTTCTCCGCTTCTGTCCAGCGTCCCTGATTTGTGGTATTTCCGGCGATGCCATTTAATACTATAACCTTTCCTTTTCCGCCCATTTTGTCAACCAACCATTGTCCTGTCATCTTGCTCCATTCATTATCGTCGACATAAACCTTCGATGTCACTTTGTCGGAATTCACCATGCAGTCTTGCATAATGACAACGATACCTTGCTCTACTGCTTCTTCAACAGCAGGAACAAGTGCTGTTGGGGAAACTGCCTGAATAATGATTGCATCTACATTTTTATCAATTAGATTACGTATAAGATTCGACTGGTTTTCCGGATTAAAATCCGGGTTGGCAAGTATTATCTCCTTAATTTCCGGATTATTCTTGGCTATTTCCTGAGCCAGTGCCCAGTTTTGAGTCTGCCATGAGTTGCCCAAGAACAATGGTGACCAAGCTATGACAAATCCGTCCTTGTTAGCTTCCTCCTGTGGTTTTGAGGTATTTTCACTCTGTTTTACCGGCGCCGGTTGGCAGCCCACAAATGCGAATAGAATTGTTACTACCAGTAATATAGCCATATACACCTTAATCTTTTTCATAATATACCTCCTCATATTTTCGCATAGGACGCGAATTTTCACTTAAGTAGAGAGTTTTCTTACAATATGCAGCCTCCTTCCATAAGGCAGCTTCTTAACTCGTTAAACGGCACCTCTTCATACGTTATGCCTTTCTTTAAGGCAATCGCTCCTGCCGTACCTGCTGCCTGTCCCATAGCCATAACTTGAGCAGTGTTTCTTGCGGATGCCTGTGCACCATGTGTCGCCGATAAGCAGCGTCCTGCTACGGCAATATTAGATAATCCTACCGGCAGCAATGACCTGTAAGGTATTTGATATATTCCGTCTCCGCCTACATATACCCACCGCGTTGACGAGCCTGCGTGGTGCTCCTCTACCGGTGCGGCACAACAGGCAATTGCATCTTTGAATTTAATAGCCCCTTTAACATCATCTTCGGATAATATGTATTGGCCCAATACACGCCGGGTCTCTCTAACTCCAATGTGTTGTGCCGTATTTATGCAATATGAATTCTCGAACCCATCAATATAATCTTTTAAAAAATCGGTATATAGCTTGGCCTGGCGCCTACCCTCCATTTCAGCATAAGACAGCTGCCATGGATCGGTTGCATCAATATTTGTTACCCGCACCATATTTGCTTGAAGTACTCCTGGATACAGAGTACGGTGGAAAGAGCCGTCAAGCCTTGGCAAATCATATTTCCCACATTCTTTTGCTTCTTTCATCTGCATCAATATTTCCTCATGTTTAACCTTAAGAGCCCGATCTGTGTCTACATTTCCAATAAAAAAAATAGTGGTCAGGGACTGCAAGGTTTCGTCCTTCATAAGGGGGACAAATTGCCCTCCGGCACAATATATTACATCTGCATCTCCTGTCGTATCGATGTACAGCGATGCTTTCAAGCTTATCACTTTGCCCTTCGCAGCTAAACGCACAGACTTTATATTTTTCTTAATGCCACCTGAATTACTACATTCTGCATCTATTACAGTCGAATGAAATAAAACACTTACTCCAGCATCCAGGACTTTATTCTCCCATACTCTTTTTAAAGTCTCTACATCGTATGTGATACCGGTTCCTGCGCCATATGTATTCTGCCTTTCAAAACAAGCATTTTCCGATTTGAGCGCCTCTACGGTTTCCCATGCAAGTCCTCCCACTATACATCTAGGAGCTTTTTCCGGCGTATAAAAGCCGTAGAAAGTATCAACAGCTCCTGCAGTCCTTGTTCCGCCAAGACAACCTTGGGCCTCTACCAGTATTACTTTCGCCTCTAAACGCGCAGCCGAAATAGCAGCCATTACGCCGGCTGCGCCTCCTCCCAAAACCGCAATATCACATTTGATTTTCTCAGTATTCATTGTCGACCTCCAATTAATGGATTAGAATGATGGAACCATTTTGCAGTCCACCACCATTTTCCCAATTTGCTCAATCTTTTTAACATCAATAATATTTTTAAACAATTCAGATGCCGGTATGTTTTCCTTCAAAGTTACAATAGTTGCCCTGGATACTTCACCAATGACTTCTTTGTGAATAAGCGGTTCAAATTCAAGCTTATTAATAAGATCTATGGCTACAAAAGTACGGCTGTGGATAACTGCCGCATCGATCCTTCCATCTGCAATTGCATATGGAAAATTATAATATGGTATATTAATTTTTTGGTTTGCGGGAAATTCACGTTCTGAAAATAGCATGTTGTCATATGACTTGTGATCTACGCCGATTTTCCATGCATCCCGTTCCTCTGCATCCTTGCGGTATATTACATAAAGATTGGAATAGAAAGTTTTGGGTGACAGCTTCGCCACTATTTCAGTTTCTTCATTTGCTGTTATTCTTTCTGCGCTGCTTTCAGATACAATTATAAAATCGCAGCGTTTGTTCAATAAGCTTTCCATACGGGCAGATGCACCGTTCTTAAAGTTTAAGGCAAATGGCACACCAGCATTGGAGAAGACTTCCGTAAAGCCCGTAGCCAAACCCTCAAATTCAATAGCATTCGGCAACGGTAATTGCCCGACAAAGGGACCGTTGCCTGCTAATTCAAAGAGCTTTAAAAAATCCTTTTTTACCAGGTAAGTACCCATCTGGCCACGTGCATGCAGTTCAATGACACCTTTTGTTTTAAGATTGTTTAATGCCTTGTCTATCGTACCGAATCCCACAGAATACTTTTTAGCCAGCATAGGCATTGTTTCAATCTGTTCTCCCTCGTTGCTACGTAAAAATTCATTAGCAAGCTGTCTTGTAATGATATCTTCCTTATTCGCCATCGTTTCACCTCATATAAATTATTTGTATGTAGATTTTACATTTTTTCTATTATTTAATTTTCATTTTACTGAAAATTGATTATTTTGTCAATATCAATTTTCTGATTATTGAAAAATCCTTCTGCAGCAATTTGCAGAATTCAGGCCTGATCCCTTATAACTCTTATAACTAGCCCGCAGTCGAGACATTACCAAGTCAAATCTATTATATGCCCCTTGAAAATAGTAGAATTATATATGATACTTAAAGGGAAGCATATACAGAAAAAAATAGGGGGTAATATACTATGCAGTACAGAAAGTTTGGAAAACTTGGGTTTGATGTCTCTATACTCGGCTTCGGCTGTATGAGGCTGCCTCTTATGCCGGGGATAAACGGCAGTGAACCGGATGCGGGCAAAATTGACGAGGCAGAAGCAATAAAAATGATCAGATATGCCATTGACAACGGAGTTAATTACATAGATACCGCTTACCCATACCACTTTGGCAGCAGCGAACCCTTGGTAGCAAAAGCTCTTAAGGACGGCTACCGTGAAAAGGTAAAGCTGGCTACAAAGCTGCCTATGTGGCTCTTAAAGACAGAAGAAGATTTTGACAAGTACCTTAATGAGCAGCTTGAGAAGCTTCAGACAGATCATATAGATATCTACCTGCTCCAT
This sequence comes from Clostridia bacterium BRH_c25, assembly GCA_001515955.1. The sequence continues at coordinate 13,946 of LOES01000052.1, forward strand.
GCCCTTAACAAAGAAAGATGGAATACTATACAAAAGCTTGATGTGCTCGGTTCTCTAAAGAAAGCCATAGAAAGCGGCAAAGTCAAGCATGCAGGCTTCTCCTTCCACGAGGATATCAGTTTCTTCAAAACAATACTGGATTCCTTCGACTGGGGGATGTGCCAGATAATGTTCAATTATATGGAGGACAGAGAGTGGGAGAAGCACATAAGCCATGCCCATGAGAAAGGAATTGCAGTTGTAGTGATGGAGCCTCTCCTGGGCGGCAAGCTTGCCAATGATCCACCTGCAGAAGTGGGCAAGGTCTGGAAGGAGTCCGGATATGACAGGAGTCCTGCCGACTGGGCATTCAAATGGATATATAACCATCCTGAGGTAACTCTCGCCCTAAGCGGCATGAGCACAATGGAGCAGGTGGTTGAGAATCTGAAGATTGCTGAAAACTCCATGGCTGATGCCTTAAGTGAAAAAGAGCTGAATACCATTGATAAGGTAAGGGAGTTGTACAGCAGCCTGACAAAAGTAAAATGCACCGGCTGCCAATACTGCCTGCCCTGCCCGAACAATGTGCCGATACCGGATATTTTTACTTGCTATAACGAAGCAACAGCTTACAACATCCACAAGGAGTCGGCAAAAAAATATGCAGATTTGAAAGAATCAGGCAAGGATGCCTCCATTTGTGTGGAGTGCGGCAAGTGCGAAGAGGCATGTCCCCAGCAGCTGCCGATAATAAGACACCTTAAAGAAGCACATGAGTCTTTAAACGGATAAAGGAACGTGTAACACGGAACACACGGAAATCCACGGAATTACACGGATGAAAACTTATTAGCTGCCGTGTATTCCGTGGTCTTCCGTGTAAATCCGTGTTACACGTTCCCCCGTACCCCGCACCTCGCGCCCCGTACCTGCTTCATATCTCTATCTTCTCAAAAAGCCTTACTCCTACTGTGGAGAGTATGCTGTACAGCAGCAGGTCCAGTATCCCGAACAATAGTACTATAGTAAGGAAGGTCATCCACAGTGTAAAATGCAGTGCTATGCTGATAAATACCGGTATCCCTGCCATCACTACGCTGATCAGCATGTTGAGCACCACATTGAAATTCTGCTTTACGGCCTTTTGCTCGTTATCCCATATAAGCTTCGGGAAATTCAGGTCAAGAAGTATTCCTGCCAGACAGCTGAATACTATACCTAATGCACTTGTTGCGAATATAAGCAGTATAAGGTAAACCGGCACCGGTATAAACAGAACAGCTGTCAACACCATGGACAGAGTCCCGACCACACCCATGCTCATACCCGACAATACCTTTGCCATTATCTGAGTTTTGTAGCTTACCGGAAGATATTTACTTACAAAGATGTTGGTGCCTTCCCTGGATATTGCCGAAGCAGTAATTCCATTGGTAGAAGCAATTAAAGCACTTATGCCGAAAGCCACGGCTAATACCACGGCACTTCCTCTTCCATCAGCAATATATGAGCTGAGCCCTTGAAGTTCTTTCATCTCGTCGGGCTGTACAAGGAAAGGCAGGATCAGGAATAGTGGAAAAAGGAAATTCATAAGCACACAATTCATAAAATAAACAGGTGTCCTGAACAACAGCTTAAGTTCTTTAATAGTGTATGCTTTAATGGCAGACTTCTCCCTGCTGGACTTCTTAAGCTCCGCTTCTGTGTATTTCTTCCTTTTTGACGAGGCCTCGGACAGCCCTACCACACCTTTGAAGTATATACCCTCGCCAAAGCTCAAGAATAGCATTAGAAATAGCAGGCAGATAAGTACAAATAAAGCCAGATTCACAAAACCCTTCAGCACTTCACTGTGCAGCAGCGCCATCACCGCAAATCTGTTGTTGAAGAAAATACCCGACATTATTTCCACATAAGAGTTGTTACCCTGCTCCAGCAGCTGCTGGAGCTTTTCTTCATTCACTGCGGAACTGCTGAACTTTGTAACAACAGCATTAATTCCTACAGCCAGAAACATTGCTATTACCCCGCCGACTATTCTGAATCTGTCTCTGTTCCTCCCAAGGTTGGTAAATCTCATAACCAGCATGCTAAGTATGGATGCATAAACAAGAGGCAAAAGCGGCAGTGTAAGAAACACCAGGATGCTGTATAGATAGTACATGAACCCTGCCTTGGCCGCAATTCCAAAGCCTATAAGTATGGGGGCAAGAAATACCAGCTCCGTCAGATATTCATAAAACAAGGTTACAGTGAATTTTGCCGCCAATATCTCCGACGGCTTCAACGGCAGCGGCAGCAGACTCTCAATATCCTTTGAAAAATAGAATATGCTCATAACATAGAAAATGCTGAAAAAGAAAATAGCCATACTTACAGCAGAAAACCCCATTCCCAGGATCAAGCCTTCCTGCTGTATCTTTGACAGCACATCATATCCCCCGTAAGCAAGGCTCCCGATTCCTATGATCATAGGTAAAAATGCAACAAATATAAGTACGGAAAGCAATATGCCTTTTATGCGGCTTTTACCGGGTTTGTCTGATTTCAATGAAAACAGGTTGAAATTTTTCAGCATAACCTTGGTCAATATAATATATCTACTCATTTTCCGTCAACTCCAAGAATATTTTTTCAAGGGATCCGTTGCTTCTGAAGTGCTCCCTCATCTCATCCATTGTGCCGTAGAACAGCAGCTTTCCCTTATTGATAATGGCCACCCTGTCACAAAGCTTTTCTGCTACCTCCAGCACATGGGTTGAGAAAAACACAGTTTTGCCGGCTGCCGCATGATTTTTCATCATTTCCTTAAGAGTATAGGAGGATTTTGGGTCAAGCCCTGTCATCGGTTCATCCAGTATCCACACCGAAGGATCATGTATAAGAACTCCCATTATGATGATTTTCTGCCTCATACCGTGAGAGTAGCTCTGTATCTGATCATTAAGAGCAGCTTCCATCTCAAAGGCTTCGGAAATATCCTGTATCTTTTGCCCTCTTAAATCACCCGGCACCTTATAAATGTCAGCGATAAAATTCAGATATTCTATTCCCTTCAGACGGAGAAACATATCCGGACTGTCAGGTACAAAACCGAACTGCTTTTTTGCATCAAGAGGCCTTTCCTTTATATCTATACCATTGATGGTAATGCTTCCGCTGTCGGCATTCAGTATTCCTGTAATTATTTTTATGGTTGTTGTCTTCCCTGCTCCATTGGGGCCCAGAAAGCCTACGATCTGTCCTTCCGGTACTGCCAGAGTGAGGTCATCTACTGCCTTTACAGTACCGTTATAGGATTTATTTACATTTATAAGCTCAATCATGCTTCTTCCTCCAATTGGTTTTTTTGCCATTTTATTATAACATACCTTTAAATTCTATACACATATAATATTTGAACATCCCTGCACTTTAATTCAATTACTCCAAAAACTGTTTCCCTGTATAAATAAGAGTCGAATGCAAATACTGTAGTTGATACGGTTTATTATATTTCTCAAAGGGAGGTAATGATATGAGAAATCTTTCCGAGGCTGAAATGCTGAACCTAAATAAGCTGCTTCAGGCGGAAACATACTCAATTTCAAAAGCAAGAATGATAATACCCGCTATTGATGATGAAAAATTGAAAGGCATGGCAGAAACATCAGTTTTGGCCTGTGAGATGCGCATTAAAGGCATTCAGCAGTTCATAAATGAAAATGGTGTTATAAACACACTGGAGGTGCATTAGATTGACAAGTGTAATTGATTCCATGAAAGCTGCCAGGAAGCAGATGGACGACCAGAGCATTGCTATGGATTTACTTGCGGGGACAAAGGCTGCAACAAGTGCATATTACATGGCAACACTGGAAAGTCCCACCCCCGAACTTAGATCCATGTTCAAGGCTTCCCTCAACCAAACCTTAGACGAATATTCCGTGCTTATGGATCTGTCACTAAACAGGGGATGGATACAGCCCTATGGAATGCCTGAGCAACAGCTTGCAGAATCCTATAAGCAATCCCAGACTGTGATATCCTACCACAAGGAATAAGGCGCAGACTCAAGTCTACGCCTTTCTTCATCAATTAAAAACATCCACCAGACTTCCGAAGAGCTCCTTATTCTCCTTGATTTTCATTTCGCTTCCCAATATGCAATAGCTTTGTCTCTTAATAAGCTCAAGCATCATGTCGGACAGTGCTCTCATGTCCTGCTGACTTGTACTTAGGATTTCCTCCCTTTCCTTCTGCAGATCCGACCGTGTAATACTCCTCATATAATTCTCAATAGCCCTCTCCCCTTTCATAAACGGTGTCAGGGGCAGGTCCAGCTTGCTTACTGTTCCTATGATATACTTGGTCATTTCTCTCTCATCTATCTGGAAATCCTTCAGATAATCATGCATTTCATCATATACCTTCAAGGTCTCCTTCAGATTGGGATCTCTATAGGAAACCATGAACATATTCCCGTTTTTCTCAAAGCCCGAAAAGGCACCGTAAGCTCCGCCCTGAACCCTGATGCGGTTCCACAGATAGCTGTATCTGGATATCGTTCTGAGCACCTGAAGTCTCCCTGTATATGGGTAGCCCAGCTTGATGAAGTTATAGCCCTGGGCAACGTACTGCACTTTTCCCTGTGTCATCAGCCCTTCATTAAGTATCTTATTCTCAAAAATATACTGTACAGGTGAAAGCTTATCAGTGCCTAGCTCCGGAAGTAGCAAATTCATGCTTTTTGCAAAGCTGTGATAATCATCCTCCTCACAGATGACTCCTGCAACCAAAGCATCCTTCCTGAAAATCAGCTTCATAAGCTTTTGAAGGTTTCCCCTTACCTCTTCTATTCTGCTTTCAAAGTTCTTCTCTATATCAGAAATAAACTTGTAGTAAGTCAATCCTGTTATGGTCTCCAGATAGCTTCCTTCCGCCGAAAAATATGAAAACAATCTTTTGCAGGCTATTGTATACCCCTCATTGGATATCCTCATCTCAATCCTTGACTTGTTCTCCTGTATTATCTCCTTGATTCTTTTTAAATCATCAAGCTTCGTCTTTGTTATAATCTCACCTATAAGCTCAAACATTCTTGGAAGCTTTCCGGTAAGAGCCCTGCCTCTTACAGAGAATACAGGATGATATCTGCTGTCGTCGTTCTTTTCTCCATAGACCTGTGCACTGAATCTGATGCCTCCGGTATGCATGTCAATTTCCTTGGAAAGCTCCCCATAGCTATGGTTTTCGGTACTGATCTTACCCAGTATTCCCGACAGCAGCGGGATATAGGTCAGCAGCTCCTGAGGCACGGCAGTGGTATCGAACAAAAGGTCCGCATACACAATATCATTGGTGAACATATGGTGTGCAAGCACCTTGACTCCCGACTCCTCCTTCACCTTCTGGGGCAGTATCTCCCCTTTCCTGTCAATATCTTTTATAGAAAGCATCGGTATAAGCGCAAGCTTCTCCGGGGTATCAGGGGTGTTCTGCCAGTCCCTGAGCTCCTTGGTCTGCTTCACAAGCTCCTGCAGCTGTTCTTTATTCATTTGCGCCTTTATGCTCCTGAGCTTGTTCCTTGTTCCCTCATCCTTGACTTCCGACATGCTCTTCCTGGGCTTCAGCACAAGCATGGAACTGTGATTGTTTTTCAAAATATACTTTTCTATGAGGCTTTCAAAATAGCTTTTTTTCAGCCCTGCTCTTATATTCTCAAATATATGCTCATAGCGGAGGTGCATGATGGGGTCTTTGTCATACAGCCAGCTGTCCATGATTTTTATATTATATATAAGCCCTTTGGGATAGCCTTCAAAATCCGCTTCCCGGAGCTGGAATTCCTTCAGGTTGACCGCAGACTCCACCAATTGGCTGTCCAATCCGTCATGAACAAGCTTTTTCAAGGTTTCCTTCACTACCTTAACAAATTCCTCCTGCCTCTCAACATTTGAGTTTTTTACTATAACACTGAACACCGGCTGAAGTATACTGTTGTCGTATTTACCGAAAACATCCTTGCCCAGGCCGGCTTCAATCAGCGCTTTCTTCAAGGGTGATGCCGGTGTTGACAAAAGTATGTGCTCCAGAATTTCCATTGCCAGATACATCTCCGGCTCCGTAGAAAGCCCGGTTGCATAATTCAGGCTGAGATATGTCTTGTCTCTTTCATCCTCCTGTGCAGAAATGGGATATTCCAGTTCAAAGCTTTTCATTGAGTCAAAGGCCTTTTGCACCGGTATGGCCGAATCTACAGAAATGGCTTCAAAATCCTTAAGGTACTCTTCATCAATAAACTTCATGCGCCCGAGCACATCCAGCTTTCCATACAGGAACATATAGCTGTTTGATGGATGATAGTACCTTTTATGGAAGGCGAGGAACTCCTCCTGGGTTAGCTCCGGTATAACCTCAGGATCCCCCCCTGACTCATAACCATATGGCGTATCCGGAAACAAAGTCTCCTGGAGCTTCCTGGAAAGCACTGATTCCGGCGATGATAAAGCTCCCTTCATTTCGTTATATACAACGCCCTTGTATTTCAGCTCATCTTCGACATTTTCCAGTTCATAATG
>LOES01000053.1 GCA_001515955.1 Clostridia bacterium BRH_c25
TGCTGTGCTTAAGCCCAATCAGAGCATAATTGTCCACAAGGCTCCAATCTATCCTACTACTGAAGTTATTGTGAAGGCTATGGGGTTGAAACCGGTATTTGTGGATTTTAATAAGCTGGTTGAAATAAAGGAAGATGTGATTTCAGGGATAAGCTTTGCCCTCCTTCAACATTCGAGACAGAAGCTGGATGACAGCTATAACCTGGAAGAGGTTATTACGAGACTAAAGGGTATTAATAAAAATATAGTGATACTTGTTGATGATAATTATGTGGTGATGAAGGCTGAGAGAATCGGAACAGAGTCAGGCGCAGATATCAGCGCATTCTCTCTTTTCAAGCTGCTGGGACCTGAAGGTATTGGGTGTGTTGCGGGCAGCAGGGCTGTTATTGAAATAATAAGAAAGCTTAATTACTCCGGGGGCGGCCAGGTTCAGGGGCATGAGGCTATGGAAGCATTAAGATCCCTGGTTTATGCACCTGTGGCTTTAGCAATACAGGCTGAGGAAGGAAACAAAATCGTAAGCAGACTGAATTCCGGAGAAGTAGAAGGTATTGATACGGCGCTTACAGCAAATGCCCAATCCAGGGTGATTCTCGTCAAGTTCAAGGAGCCTGTTGCCCGTAAGGTACTGGAATATGCTGCGAAGCTTGGTGCAGCCCCTTATCCTGTAGGAGCTGAATCAAGATATGAGGTGACGGCTATGTTTTACAGAGTTTCCGGTACTTTTCTGAAATCGGATCCGGAGCTTGCAGATTTTATGATACGTATCAATCCGATGAGGGCAGGGGCTGACACCGTAATCCGGGTTTTGAGAGAAGCAGTGAAAAAAGTCACTGAGGAGGGGAGAAGCTGAAATGTTTTTGGATATGACTTTAAAACGAAATCCCCAATTAATAAAATATGCTGCTGAGCTTCACCGGGAAGGGAGAATCCGTCCCAATACCTATGTTCTCGATATGGATGCCATCAAGGGAAATACGAGAATACTGGCAGAGTCTGCAGAGAAGTACGGGATCAAGCTGTACATGATGACAAAGCAGATAGGAAGGAATCCGGAGGCTGCCAGAATTATAGCAACCTGCGGAATAGAAAGGGCAGTGGCGGTAGACCCGTGGGAGGCAATAACTCTGGCAAAGTCAGGAATCAAATTGGGAAATGTCGGGCATCTGGTGCAGATTCCTACGGTCATGATCAGGGAGATATTATCCTTCAGGCCGGAAGTAATTACAGTATTTACCCTTGAAAAAGCCCGGGAGATTTCCAAGGAAGCTTCGGAGATGGGGATAGTGCAGGATATTTTATTAAGAGTAGTTGGACCCAGAGATATGATTTATGAGGGACAGGTCGGAGGCTTTAAAGAAGATGAGCTTATTGCTGCTTCAGAAGAGATAAAAAGGCTAAAGGGTGTTAATATTGTTGGAGTTACAGCATTTCCTTGCTTTCTGTACGATTCTGATTCCGGGCAGATCAAGAAAACAGAGAATGCAGATACTGTCATCAGGTGTGCAAGGATGCTTGAAGAGAAGGCTGGCATTGAGATAAAGCAGATAAATACGCCCAGTGTTACTGCTGCAGCTTCAATGCCGCTTCTGGCGGAATTGGGAGCAACCCATGGGGAACCGGGGCATGGGCTTACCGGAACCACACCGCTTCATGGCTATGAAGAATCTGGAGAGATACCGGCGATGGTCTATGTAAGTGAAATATCCCATTGCTTTGAGGATAAGGCCTATGCGTACGGCGGCGGTTATTACAGAAGGTCCTGCATGAAAAGGGCCATGGTGGGGAAAGACTTTGAGGCAATGAAAAGAAATGCTCTGGAAGTCGAAGAGTTGTTGCCAGAGGCAATAGATTATTATGGAATATTGAAAATAGGTGATAAGGATGTTCAAGTGGGAGATACGGTAATATATGCGTTCCGGACCCAGATTTTTGTTACCAGGAGTGAAGTAGCCCTGGTGGAAGGCATACAAGGGGATACTCCCAGGCTTATTGGAATTTATGACAATCTGGGTAATAAAGTTGGATAGGACTGTGACACTATGAAAAAAAGAGCGATTGTATTGATATTGGACAGCCTGGGAGTCGGCTATATGGATGATGTGCTGAAGGTCCGGCCTCAGGATGAAGGGGCAAATACCTTTAGTCATATTCTTGATAAGGCCGGGAAGATAAACATACCCAATCTGGAATGGCTGGGTATCGGAAGCATACTGGAGCATCCGGGCCTGGCAGCGCATACTCCTGCTGCAAGCTATGGAACGCTGAAGCTTGAGCACGATGGAGCAGACAGCTATGCGGGACACCAGGAGATCATGGGGACAAAACCGAAGAAGCCTATGATAGAGCCCTTTATCAACTATATGGAAATAGTAAAGGATACCCTGGAGTCTGAAGGCTATCAAGTGGAAATACCTGATCCGGGCAAACCCTATTTGCTGGTTAACGGGCTGGTTGTCATATCTGATAACATTGAGACTGATTACGGACAAATTTATAATGTTACTGCACCGTTGGATGAGATATCCTTTGGGGAGGTACTCCGGATAGCAGATGTTGTAAGAAGTCTGGTAAAGGTAAATCGTGTAATTGCTCTTGGAGGAGAAAATGTCACTCCTCAGCATATTATTAACTGCATAGAAGTCCGGGAAGACGGGCTGGTAGGGGTGAATTCTCCCAAATCTCAAGTTTATATGAAGGGATATCAAGCCAGGCATATAGGATATGGAGTTGAACCGGACAAGCAAATCAGCAGCATTCTGGTTAAGGCGGGGAAAGAGGTCCGACTGATAGGGAAGATGCAGGATGTCATACAATGTGAGGGTGCACAAGGGATACCTGCTGTTGATACTGAGCTGGTGATGGATGAGCTTTTAAAAAGCATGGACCGGGTCAAGGAAGGTCTTATAGCCGCAACAGTTCAGGAGACAGATCTGGCAGGGCATTCGGAGGATGTGGAATGTTATGCCGGCAAGATAATGACAGTAGACAAATATCTGGATGCTTTGTTCGACAAAATGACAGAGAATGACCTTCTGATAATAAGTGCCGACCACGGGAATGATCCTACTATCGGACACAGCCAGCATACAAGGGAAAAAACCTTCCTGCTGGTATATGGTAAAAAGTATATAAGTACAAACCTGGGTGAGAGGGAGACCCTCTCGGATATTGCAGCTACAATCGCTGACTTTTTCCAGGTGCAGCAGCCGGAAAACGGACTGAGCTTCTATGAGATGCTGGAGGAGGAAAAAAGAGACTGACCTATGATACTAAAGGCAGTCTCTTTTTGTATATATTTAAACTAATGCCGGACTTGTTTGTATCTGTTTATTGTATCTGAAATTTTCTTTGTACTGAGGTTATCCTCGTATTCAACAGTTATTGTATTGGATACATTGTCTACTCTTACGGCATGAACTCCATCCAGGGATTGCACAGCACCTCGCATTGATTCGATATCACTGCTGCTATTAAGGTTTTCAACGCTGAATTTGGTTACATTCAAGAAAATCACCTTCCTAAAATTTTCTACATACAATTTTTATGATTATAGTATGTTTTATTAAACGCATATTATACGTTGACTGGGATTTTCATTAAATATATAATGAATATAACATAATAAATAATCATATGGTGCCCTAACGGGTTAATAGGGAAAGCGGTGCAAAACCGCTGCAGCCCCCGCTACTGTATGTGGGTATGAAATCCGACAAGCCATTGTTATGCGAGAAGGCCGGAGAGTAAGAAGATCCACGAGCCAGGAAACCTGCCTATGATATATTTTCTACCTTCGGAGGGAGGGGAGGAGGATGTTTAATTTTTTAGATATTTTCCCGCTCCCATGCGAAAAATTTGGGCAGCGGGTTTTTTGATGGAAGGAATTATTAGTAAAAGGGAGATGCATTATGAAGCTTTATGAAAAGACCAAAGCAGGAATAAGGCCTGCATTTGAGGACAGTATGAGGGACGCGGCTGAAAGACTTGACAAGCTGGCAAAACCCATTGGAAGCCTTGGCAAGCTTGAGGACCTGGCGGTAAAAATCTCTGGAATGACAGGGAAACAGAGCGTCAGCTTTGAAAAAAAGATTACGGTAATAATGGCGGCAGACAATGGCGTAGTGGAGGAGGGGGTAAGCTCCTGTCCTCAAGCAGTTACCACAATACAGACAATAAATTTCCTGAAGGGGGTTACCGGTGTATGTGTGCTGTCCAAGCGCGCCGGTGCCGATATCAGAGTAGTTGATATCGGCGTTGGAAGTGATCTGGAATATCTGGGATTAATAAATCGGAAAATAAGAAAAGGCACCTCCAATATGGCAAAAGGTCCTGCAATGAGCAGGGAGGAAGCTGTAAAGGCCATCGAGACAGGGATTGAAATGGTATCGCAGCTTGTATCGGAGGGGTACAGCCTTTTTGGAACCGGAGAAATGGGAATAGGCAATACCAGCACCAGCAGTGCGGTTGCAATGACTTTCCTGGGCTGCAGCTCTGAAGCTGCGGTAGGAAAAGGTGCAGGTCTGACAGAGGAGGGCTATGATAACAAAAAGTCTGTGATCGAAAAGGCGATAAGCATAAACAGACCGGATCCCATGGACCCCGTTGATGTGCTTTCCAAGGTTGGGGGCTTTGATATTGCAGGCATGACAGGGTGTTTCCTTGGAGCAGCATATCACAGGGTTCCTATAGTTATTGATGGTTTTATTTCTGCGGCTGCTGCTCTTGCAGCATATAGGATTAATCCATTGGTCAAGGATTTTATGATAGCCTCCCATTGCTCGGAAGAGCCGGGTTATAAGCTTGTTATGAGGGAAATAGGGCTTGAACCTGTGTTGAACCTCGGCATGAGGCTGGGGGAGGGAAGTGGCTGTCCTCTCGCCTTCAATGTGATTGAAGCGGCGGAAGCAATAATTTCTCAAATGGCAACCCTGGAGGAAGCAATGATTGAAAGTGATTTCTTAATAGACATAAGGGAGAAATAATATGGGCAAAGCAATTCTTATAACAGGCGGTGCAAGAAGCGGCAAGAGCAGCTATGCTGAGAGGCTGGCCAGGGAGCTTGAGGGCAGGATTTTATACATAGCTACCTCAATACCCTTTGACGAAGAAATGAAAAGCAGAGTGAAGAAGCACAGGGAGTCAAGGCCTTCCCAATGGGATACCTATGAAGGCTATAGGAGCCTGGGGAGTGTAATATCTGAAAAGGGCAGTGAATACAAGGGGATTCTTCTTGACTGTGTCACAGTAATGGTTACGAACCTGCTTCTGGAATATCCGGGCATAGACTATGACAATGCCTGCTATGAGGATTTTACAGAGGCAGAAAATGGAATAACAAAAGAAATTGAAAAGCTGTTGGAGAGTGTCAGCCGGTCAGAAGCCACTGTAATAATGGTCACTAATGAGCTGGGAAGCGGAATTGTACCGGAGAGCCTTCTGGGCAGAGTATTCAGAGATATTGCCGGGAGGGTGAACCAATATATTGCAAAGCAGTGCGATGAAGTATTTATAACTGTTTGCGGACTTCCTCTCAAGCTGAAGTGATAAAAGGGAGGCATGAGAAAATGAGAATTTTTGTACTTACCCTGCAGTTTCTGACCAGGATACCCATAAATACGAATTTAGGGGCAACAGAGGAGGATTTTGCAAAGGGAGTAGTGTTTTTTCCTCTGGTAGGGCTGATTATCGGTGGGTTTAATCTGATGATACTGCTTGCTGCCTCAAAGCTATTGGGGGGAACATTTCCGGTTGTCTGCTGCTTGATTGCAGGAACCGCCATTACAGGCGGCCTTCATGTGGACGGTCTGGCAGATACCTGTGACGGTATTTTCTCAGCCCGTACAAGGGATAAGATGCTTGAGATAATGAGGGACAGCAGGATTGGCACAAATGGGACAATAGCTGTAATATTTGATTATCTGCTGAAGCTGTCGCTGCTTTCGCTGCTGGCCGGAAACGGATTGTATCTTGCAGTGCTTCTGTCTCCGGTAGCCGCAAAGACTCTGGTAGTCCTGCTTATGAAGACTTCTGTTTATGCCCGCTCCGGTCCCGGCTTAGGAGGGCTGTATCTTGAAAAACAGACCATGGGAGCAACACTGCTGGCAGCTGCGATTGGACTGGCAATAATAACAGTATTCTCAGGGATATGGGGTATTGCTGCCTTGGTGGTCTGCGGAGCAATATGCTTTCTGTACAGAAGCTTTATATATTCAAAGCTTCAAGGAATGACCGGGGACACTCTGGGAGCTGCCAATGAGTTATTCGAAGCGGCATTCATTTTAATAACGGCAGTTATTTCAGGAAGAGGTATCATATGAATAATAGTATGACTGAGCTATATATTATAAGACATGGTGAGACGGAGCTGAATACAACAGGAGTGTATTACGGCTGGACAGACTGTGGCCTAAGCGAAAAGGGAGTCATGCAGTCGGAAGATCTGGCTGATATTTTGCAAAACGTGAGCTTTGACGCCGTCATATCCAGTAGTCTCATCAGAGCGGTTGTAACTGCAGTTGTTGTAAGCGGTTTTGCTCCTGAGGAGATTATAAGGGATGACAGGCTGAGAGAGCTTAATTTCGGGGACTGGGAAGGGATACACCACAAGGAAATCAAGGAAAAGCAAAAGGAAGCCTGGGAGAATTGGAGAAGTGACTGGAAAAATGCAGCCCCTCCCGGAGGTGAAAGCTTTAGTGAAATGTATGTCCGTGTGAAGAGCTGTATTGAGGATATATTGAGGGAATATAAAGGAAAAAGGGTACTTGTTGTGTCCCACCAGGGTGCAATGCGTATAATACCTATGATACTACTGGGGTTTCCTGAGGAAGCGTATTGGAGCTTTACCGCGGAGCAGGGAAGATATAGTCAATATGAGATAGATGATACGGGGCATTGTACCATTAAAAGAATAAACTCAGGAAGGTAACAGGAAAGGATATGACTATGACAAAAAAAACCTTGAAGACAAAGAGCTTGATGATACAGGGAACTGCATCCTCTGTAGGAAAAAGCCTTATGTGCACGGCAATCTGCAGGATACTGGCTCAGGATGGATATAATGTGAACCCCTTCAAATCACAGAACATGTCTTTGAATTCGTATATAACTCCGGAAGGGCATGAAATGGGAAGGGCTCAGGTAATGCAGGCAGAGGCCTGCGGCAAGCTGCCTGACTCCAGCATGAATCCGATACTGCTGAAGCCTACCTCGGACAGGAAATCCCAAGTGATAATTGAAGGCAGTGTTTATGCTGACATGGATGCTGTGGAATATTTTGATTTCAAGCCTCAGCTAAAGGGGCGCATCTCGGATATTTATCAACGGCTGGAAGACAGCAGTGATATTGTTGTTATAGAAGGTGCGGGGAGTCCTGCGGAGATAAACCTTAACCACGAGGATTTTGTAAACATGGGCATGGCTAAAATAGCAAAGGCTCCGGTGCTGCTTGTGGGAGATATAGACAGGGGAGGCGTTTTTGCTTCTCTTGCAGGTACGATGCTTCTTCTTAGCGAGGAAGAGAGAAAGCTTGTCAAGGGAGTGATAATTAACAAGTTCAGAGGAAGTATGGAAATATTGAAGCCCGGATTAAAGATGCTGGAGGACATAATAAAGGTGCCGGTGCTGGGGGTGATTCCATATTTCAGTATGAACCTTGAGGACGAGGACAGTGTTTCCGAATGGCTGAGGTCCGGTGCCGGGAAGGATGGGGAGGTGGATGTTGCGGTAATAAGACTGCCGTATATGTCCAACCATACAGATTTCAATGCACTGAGACTCCAGGAGGATGTATCACTCAGGTTTGTGGAGCTTGATAGTGAGCTTGGAAAGCCGGATGTCATAATAATTCCGGGAAGCAAAAATACCATTCATGATATGCAGGCCTTGATGAAAGCTTCCATGGGCAGTAAGATATTGAGATGTCATGAAAGCGGCAGTATCGTATTTGGAATCTGCGGCGGATATCAGATGCTGGGAAGGGAAATACTGGACAGCTTAAAAGCTGAGTCGGAAAATGAGCACTCAGAAGGTCTGGGACTCCTTGACACAGTTACGGAATTCAGGAAAAATAAATTTACGACTCTCTCCAGGGGCAGGGACAATTTATTCGGTACTGAGGTCAGAGGCTACGAGATACATATGGGAGAAACTTTGAAGACGGGCACGGGACAGCCATTTATCACTGTTTTTGAAAGAGGTGGCAAAGAAGCATCCGCCCAGGACGGAATGATAAATGAAGACTGTACTGTATTTGGGACATATATCCATGGGATTTTTGACAGCTCCGGATTTGCCAGAAGCTTTCTGAATCTGGTCAGGGAAAGGAAAGGCATGGCCCCTTTGGAAAATACCGCTGCTGATTATTGGGATTACAAGGAAAAACAGTACGATAAGCTTGCAGATATAGTAAAGGATAGCCTTGACATGGAAAAGCTGTATGAAATACTGGAGGCGGGAACGGATGCTTAGTATTTATGCCGCTTTCCTGATCGACCTGCTTATTGGTGATCCTGCATCACTGCCCCACCCTGTAAGGCTAATGGGAGCTTATATAAGCTTTTTCGAAAAGCAAGTGAGAAAAATTGCAAAATCCGAGCTTGGTATTAAAGCAGCTGGAGTGCTTCTGCTGATAACAACTGCCGGTCTTGCCTATCTGCTTACCTGGTACCTTTTGAAGCTTGCAGGAAGTATCAGTCCATATCTTTATCACGGCTTAAACATACTTCTGCTGTATACCTGCATTGCAGCCCGATGTCTTTCTGATGAGGGGAGCAGAATATTCCATGCTCTTGATAATGGAGATTTGGAGAAAAGCAGGAAGCTGTTGTCCATGATAGTAGGAAGGGACACAGACAGCCTGGAGGTCAGCGGAGTCACAAGAGGAGCAGTTGAGACAATAGCGGAGAATACCTCTGACGGAGTGATTGCTCCGCTTTTCTACATGTTCCTGGGGGGGGCACCTCTTGCTATGGCATACAAGGCTGTCAATACTCTGGACTCAATGGTAGGCTACAAAAATGAAAAATATCTGCATTTCGGCAGGGCAGCTGCCATTTTTGACGATGCTGCCAACTATATACCGGCAAGACTTACCGGTATACTGATAGTGCTTGCTTCGATGCCGCTAAGGTTGGATTGTAAACGGAGCCTGAGTATCCTTCTAAGAGACAGCAGAAAACACAGCAGTCCCAACAGCGGCTTCCCGGAAGCTGCTGTGGCAGGAGCTATTGGAGTACAGCTGGGAGGGACGAACCATTACTTTGGAAAGCCTGTGGAGAAGCCTGCAATCGGAGAACCGCTACGCCCGCTTTGCAGGACAGACATCATAACGGCCATCAGGCTTATGTATGCTTCTTCAATACTTGCACTTATATTATTTTCAATAATGTTTCGCTTGGGGGGATGGATATGAATTTCCACGGAG